>DASVSC010000119.1:0-20974 GCA_036388295.1 Tepidisphaeraceae bacterium
CCTGCTCTACCTGACCAATTACCGATTCAGCTACGAAGAGCCCGTCTACATCGAGCGCGTCTTCCGGCGCTGGTTCATGGGGGCGACCCAGAAAAAGCTCAATACGATCCACTGGGACCAGGCCGCCACCATGCTGGAGCGACATTTGTGGTCGCTGTCGGTCGAAGAGCAGTTCTACATCTTCTGGCCGTTCCTGATTCTGCTCTGTCCGCGCGTGTTGCTGTTGCCGATGATGCTGTTGACGGTCGCCGCCGGGCCGGTCTGGCGGACCTACACCTACGAGCGCGGTTTGTTCATCCATGAATGGATGACGCCCGGCTGTCTGGACTTGCTGGGCATGGGGGCCATCCTCGCGCTGCTGAGCCTGCCGCGATACAACCTGACCCGTTGGCGCGACGGCTTCGTGCAGGTGTGCGGGCTGATCGGCGTGCCGGCCTTGATCGCGTTGGTCGCGCAGCGGTGGTGGCCCACCGTGATGATCAAAGACGTGGCGACGGCCGTGAGCTTTGACTGGCCCGACTACGGCAGCGCGACTTACCCAGTCACCGCCCTCGCGTCCGTCTGGCTGGTCGGCATGGCCGCCCACGGCTTCCGCGGGCCGATCGGCTGGTTCCTTACCTGCGCGCCGGTGGTGTACGTCGGGCGTATCAGCTACGGGCTGTACGTGGTCCACATGCTGGTGGCCCACCTTCTGGGCGTGCTGTTCCCCGACACGCTCGGCGACCACACCCGCCAATCATGGCTGCACTTCTTCGCCTCCGTATTCGCCAGCCTGGCGGTGGCGTCGCTGTCCTGGTTCCTGCTCGAAGCGCCGATCAACAGGCTGAAGCGCTATTTCGAATACGACCGCACCGACGCTACTAAATCCGCCACGCCCGCCGCGGCCGCCTGAACGGTGACGGGCAGATTCAACGCGCGCAGCGCGTCGCTCGTCACCGGCCCGATGCTGGCCGTCTTCACGTTCGCTAACTTCGCCGCGTAACCCGGCCCGAGCAGGGCGGCGAAGTTCCTGGCCGTGCTGCTGCTGGTGAACGTCACCCAGTCGACCCGCCCGGCTTCGACGGCTTCTATAATGTCCGGCGGCAATGCCGTCGCCGCCTGCGTTTCGTACACGGCAATATCTTCGACGCCCGCCGCGCCGGCCGCGCGAAGTTTGTCGACCAATACCGCGCGCGCGATGTCCGCCCGCAGCAACACGAACCGCCGCCCCCGTACGGCGTCGCGCGCGATCAGTTCGTCCGCCAGCCCCTCGGCCACAAATGTTTGGGGGATGACGTCCGGCTCGATCGCCAGCGTGTCGCGCACCGCGTCCGCCGTCGCGTCACCGATGACGGCTATCTGAACGCCAGCGAACAGCCGCGCGTCGAGGCCGATGGCCTTCATCCGCTCACGCGTCGCGCGGACGCCGTTCGCACTGGTAAAGATCACGCACGTGTCGAACGGCATGCGGGTTCCCTCTCCCGGCATGCCCGGGAGAGGGTCTGCCGAACGGCTCGCATCCTGATGATTGGCGGACCCTCTCCCCAGCCCTGTCCCGGCGTGCCGCGAGAGGGAGCGAAGCGCGGCGTCCACTGGCGTTGTCGGGGCCGCCACCGTTTCGATTGTTGGTGCTTCCAGCACGTTCGCGCCGAGCGCCTCCAATTGATCCGACAGCGCACTCGCCTGGTCGCGCGTGCGGGTCACGACGATCGTCTGGCCGAACAGTGGGCGGCTTTCGAACCAGTTCAGGCTGTCGCGCATCGTCACGACGCGGCCGACGATCGTAATGGCCGGCGAACTGATGCCGGCCGCCTTTACTGCATCCGCGATCGTTGCGATCGTCGCCACGCACGTCCGCTGCTTCGGCGTCGTGCCCCACTGAATGGTCGCGGCGGGCGTCTCGGGCGGCAGGCCCGCGGCGATCAGGTTCGCACTAATGCGCGGCAGCGCCTTCACGCCCATGTAGAACGCCACGCACGGCAGCCGCGCAACCGCGTTCCAATCGACGTCGCTGCTGCCGCTGGCTTTGTCGCGTGTTTTGGCTTCGTCGTCTCGATAGGCCTCTTCTTTTTCATGGCCGGTGATGAGGGTGAAGCTGCTGTTGAAATCGCGATGCGTGACGGGAATGCCCGCGTACGCCGGCGCGGCGATGGCGGCCGTGACGCCGGGCACGATGATGAAATCAATGCCCGCCGCCCGCAGCACCTCAGCCTCTTCCCCGCCGCGGCCGAAGACGAACGGGTCGCCCCCTTTCAGGCGCACCACCCGCCGGCCGAGCCTGGCCTGTTCCATTAGCAGGGCGTTGATCTGGTCCTGCGTCATCGAATGCCGGGCAGCCAATTTGCCGACGTAGATGTGTTCGGCACGCGGGGCATGGCGCAGCAGGCGCGGCGAAGAGAGCGCATCGTAAACGACGACGTTCGCGTGCGCCAGCAGGCGGCTGCCGCGCAGGGTAATCAGGCCGGGGTCGCCGGGGCCGGCACCGACAAGGGCCACTGTGCCGGGAGGGAAATCGTCCATCGTGTCCGTGAAGGTAACGGCTGATCGTAATCCGTTCACGCGGCGGGCTATGATCGATGATGCGATACCCCGTGCCGAACGCGTTGCTCCTGGGGGTTCTGGGACTCTTGGCCGTCGGGGCGCTGCTGCCGTCGCGTGCGGACGTGCCGGCGACACGGTCGGCGGATGCCTCAACAGTGACTGGGTTTATCGATGATTTTCTGGCCGGGCGCGACGCGCCGCTGCTTGAGCACGCGTCGCCGCAATTGAAAACCGCGCTGGAGCAAACCTCGCTGGCGGACGTGCGGGCCAAAACGGTCGGGGCGAATGGCCGACCTGTCGGCGGTGCGGACAAAGTGTATATCTCGGCCAGCCGCCGAGTGGTCGGGCCGGACGGGAAGACGTACGAGATCACCGCCACCATGGCCGACGGTCAGTTGGCGGGATTTTTCGTGCGGAGCGTGAAGTAGTCGCCGGCCATACAAAGCCTTACAGCAGAGGTTTCGTAGCCGAACTTCCGTGTATCAGCGTTCGTCCACCCACTGCTTGCGGATCATGATCAGTTGATCCCAGTCTTCGCTGCTGAACCAAAGCGGGCAGACGAGGTCTCGGCCGATCAGGCGCTGGAAAAAGTATTCGACGTCAGGCGTGATCTTTTCCTTCAACTGTCCCATCGCCAGCCGGCGGGCCCAGCTTTCGTCCTCCGCCAGCGCCAACTTCAGCGCCTCGCGGCCGCAGTGTTCGCGGACGATGTCGGAGAGGTCGTGGTAGAACTTCCAGCACGAATCGTCCGAGAAGTCCGGCGGATGGCAGTGCCGGCTGATCGCGTGGCGGAAGTATCGCAAACGCTGGTCCCAACTCAGCGTCACGTCCAACGCCAATGTCACGTACTGGCCGACCTTGGCGGCCTCACGGGCGTGGGAATTGCCGCGGTGTTCGGCGGATTTGGCCAGCCGGGCGTAGTACGACTCGGGGTGACCGATCTCGGGCATGGCCGGGAAATTCTGCAACATCGCCACGTCGGCCTCCTCGGTCTGCGGCCCGGACGAGATGTGGGTGGCCGCCACTCCGAAGTGTAGCGAATTGTCGCACCCCAGCACAATACGATTCTTCGGCCCGCCGCTGCTTCTCCGCGTTCGGGACGTGTCGCTGGTCCGCATGGGGCGGTCGCGTGTATTCTGATCGGCTATGGCCGCTCGCTTAGTCGATTTAGTTAGCCGCTTCGGCAGTCCCCGCGTGGTGCTGGCCGGGGATTTCATGCTCGACCGTTATCTGTTCGGCTCGACCGACCGCGTCTCGCCCGAAGCGCCGATCCCGGTGCTGCGTTTCAAGCGCGAGGAAAGCCGCCTCGGCGGGGCGGGATTCGTGCTGGCGGGCCTGGCGACGCTGGGGGCGAGCGTGGCCGCGCTGGGCGTCTGCGGCGACGATTCCAGCGGTAAGGCGATGTGCCACAAAATCGCCGGTTACGGGGCCAACACCAGCGGCCTGATCACGACGGGCAGGCCGACGGTGGAGAAAGTGCGGCTGCTGGGCTCCAGCGAAGACCGCACGGCCCAGCAGATGATCCGTCTGGACATCGAAGAAACCGGCCCGATCGATTCTGAAACTGAAGATCGCTTGTTTCACGCCGCCGAACACGCGTTCGACGATGCCGACCTTGTTTGTATCGAAGATTATAACAAGGGCGTCCTGACCGAATCGTTCACGCAGCGCCTGATCGCGATGGCCAAGTCGCGCGGCCTGCGCGTCCTGGTCGACCCGGCCCGGCTGAACGACTATTCGAAATACCGCGGCGCAACCCTGATCAAGATGAACCGCCCCGAGGCCGAAAAGGCCAGCGGCCTGCCCGTGCGGGACGCCGAGACGGCCAAGGCGGCCGCCGAGAAGCTGCTGGACGTGCTGGATTTACAGGCCGTGGTCATCACGATGAATGACAAGGGCAGCTACCTCGCCACGCGCGACGGCCGCTCCGAACTGCTGGCGAGTCGCCCGCGCCAAGTGGCCGACGCGACCGGCGCCGGCGACATGGTGCTGACCGCCCTGGCGATGGCCAGCGCCGCCGGGGCCGACTGGCACGAGGCCGTCGAACTAGCCAACGTTGTCGGCGGCCTGGAAGTGGAAAAGCTCGGCTGCGTGCCGATCACGCGCGACGAAATCATCAACGACATCTTCTCCGAACAACGCAATGCCGGCGGCAAAGAGCGCGACGCCGATTCGCTCATCGCCGAGTTGGCCGTCCACCGCCGCGCCGGTCGCCGCATCGTCTTTACGAACGGCTGCTTCGACCTGATCCACCTCGGCCACGTCAAATATTTTCAGTTCGCCAAGGCCCAGGGCGACGTGCTGGTGGTCGGCGTGAACACCGACGACAGCATCAGCCGTCTGAAGGGCCCGAAGCGCCCGGTGGTGAACGAACACGACCGCGTTGGCGTGCTCGAAGAACTGGAAAGCATCGATTACCTGATCCGCTTCGACACCGACACGCCGCTGGATCTGATCAAAACCGTTAGCCCCGACGTGCTGGTGAAAGGGGCCGATTATGCGAAGGAGCAGGTCGTCGGCTGGGACTACGTCGAAAGCCTCGGCGGCCATGTCGCCCTGGCCCCACTCATCGACGGCCGCAGCACCAGCAGTGTGATCCGGCGAATTCTGGACGCGTACGGGAATGGGGAGGGGTAAGGGGTGAGGCGTAAGGGCAGAAAGACAGGGCCCTTTGCTTCTGTTTTTGTCTTTCCTTGCCTTACGCCTCTCCCCTTACGCCTCAATTCAGTCGCCCGGCAGCACCAGCATTGGGACGCCGTTGTCGCCGGCGGGGCATTTGACGTCGAGAATGGCTTCGCCCGCTTCGCTGCCGCGTTTGACCCAGTCGCTTTCGCCGGGCCGCTTCACCTGGGCACCGTCGGCCAGGATGAAGTCGCGGTCGACCAAGCCGTGCTTCCTCGCGTCTTCGCTAGTGAGCTTGGCCAGCGTTTCGGACGTGTAGCGCTCCAGGTAGGCGACGAACGGCTTGCCGCCCTCGCAAGCGTACACGTACGCCCGCACGGCTGGCTTGCCCTCGACGTCGAAGGGGGGCAGTCGGTCGGCTTCATGGGGGAAAGTGGTCTGGCCGTCGTCGGTCGTGAAATAAAGCCGCGTCCCGCCGCCCGCCGGTCGGGGCCGCAATAGGTCGAAGGCGATGAACGCCAACGCGACGACGATTACGCCGACGGTCAGCGCGTTCGTCACGGCCGGCCGATTGGCGAGCGATTGTTCCAGGCCCACACCGTCTCCCGTCGCACAGGGCGTTCGTCCACCGCGGCCGACACAGCCGCGCGGCGGATTATGGGTCCCCCGCGCCGCGACGACAAGGCCGCACAAGCGGCACACGCCGCAGACTTTGGCCCGCATGCCCCGTTATGGGACGCATCGCTGTCGCGGAAAGATTAAAGTATTGGTCGCGTTCCGCCGGCGTGTCATGGTGTGGGCGTGACGTATCTCGCCGCCATTGTCGCCGGTCTGCTCGCCCAAGCCCCTGCCGTCGCACCGGACGCGACTGCCCCGACGCCGATCCACGCGTCCGACGCCCTCGCCGCCTTTCGGCCGCTGGAAGTGCGCCTCCGCAAACTCCACCTCGTCCGCCCGGACCTGCTGCAGTTCCCTATTCCGTACGATGTGGTTTGCTGATCGGCTAGTGCGCTTTGCCAAAAATTAAACACGAAGAGGGCACGAAGAGCTGCTTATCGCTCATTTGTCGCCGCCGGCCGGCTTGAGAGCGGCCAAAGCAGCAGTTTGATTCTGCCTCAATCTTCTTTTAGCGATGGGCTTGCTGCATGCGGCGTAGCTGAATCCGCCGAGTTGTGCTTCGTGCTTAAAATCCGTTTACCAAAAAAACCACTCATCGCGTCCGAACCCGTACCACGCGATCAGCACATACGCCCCGAGCAGGAAGTTGGTCGTCGCGTGGGCCACGATGCAGGCGCCGATGGACTTCGTTTTCCACAGCAACCATCCGACGAGCAAGGCCCAGACGATGGCGGTGAGCCATTGCGGGTGGACGACCGCGAAGGCAAGCGGTACGCCCCAGAAGGCGGTTTTGTCGTACTCGCCGACGTGCTGCAGGCGGTAGTCGTTCGGGCTGGCGATTGTCCGCCAGAGGTAGTCACGCCAGAACAGTTCTTCCATCACTGGCACGACCAGGCTTGCCCCCGCCCAGCGCACGGCAATGAAGCCCCACATCGCGGCGGCCGATTCGAAGTGCTCGTAGGGCCGAAACGCTTCAGCGCGAATGTCCGCCGTCATGCGGGTCCAACTCATCCACGGCACGCTCATGAACAGCTTTTCCATGCCGACCCACTGAACCAGCCCGACGACGCCCACCGCAAAGCCGAGGCCGAGGTGGGTCCAGCGGACGCGCGTGTAAGAACGCCACAGCGCTAACAGCAGACCAGCGACGATCAGCGTCTTAAGGACATAGGTGAACGGGTAGAAGTCCTTCCACTGGCCGCCCGCGAACGTAAAGGCCATGAACACGCCCATCGGGAGCAGGTACGCGAACTCCGCGCGGCGTTCGTCCGAAGGCACATGCGGCTGGTATTCGATCACCGGCGAGGGCATACCCTTATCTTCGGCCGTTAGGGGCAGAACTCAATCGGCGGGCGGGTGAAGAAATCGTGCGATCAGGTGGCGTGACAACGCATTTTTCGCGTCAGCCATTGTCGGACACCGCGGCCCGAGCAGTTTAGCTAAGCTCGTAACCGAGCGGTCGACGATGCCGCAGGGGACGATCAGGCCGAAGCCGGAAAGATCGGTTGTGACGTTCAGAGCGATGCCATGCAGAGAGACGCCGCGTTTGATACGAACGCCGAGCGCACAGACTTTGGCCATCAGACAACCTTTGTCAGACGTCGGACAGGCCGTGTCAGACGCCACCCAGACGCCGATGGCAGACGGGTCCAACCGGCCGTTCAGCCCGAAATGGGCCAACGTGTCGATCACAGCATGTTCCAGCGCTTTTACGTACGCGCCCACGCTCATGCGGTGGTCGGCCAGACGCACGATCGGGTAAGCCACGAGTTGGCCGGGCGCGTGATAGGTGATGTCGCCGCCACGATCGGATTCCACGACGGCCACGCCCGCCGCAGCTAATTGATCGACGGAGGCAACGAGATGGCTGGCGCTGTCCGCCGCTCGGCGGCCGAAGGTGATAACCGGCGGATGCTCAACCAGCAGCAGGGCTTCTTCGCCGCCTTCCAGGACACGCGCGTGCTCTTCTTCCTGACGCTTCCAAGCGGCCCGATAGTCGAGCAGGCCCAAATCAACGATTCGCATTCCGTCCGATTGTATCGTGCCGATCGGGTTTAAGCCGCGGGTGTAAACCCGCGCGGCTTTCGGTGCGGTCACGTCAGCAAACTGTTCCCGTGCGGGTTTACACCCGCGGCTCAAAATCGTTGTCCTGCGACACACCGTAAACGGCCTGAGTAAACTAACTTAGCGTTCCCACGTACGTGTTGTTCTTGAACGCGCCATTGTAGCCGCCGGTGTAGACGAACTTCGTGCCGACGAGGTCGCCCTTGCCGCTGAAGCGGGCGGCGGGCAGGCTGGCGATCGACTTCCAGGTGTTGCTGGCCGGGTCGTATTCGATGTTCGTCGCCAATGCCGCCTCGTACGCCGACTGGCCGGCCAGGACGATCAGCTTGTCGTTGTAGACGAACGTCGAGTCGGTGATGTGCGACCGGCCGCCGGGCATGCTGGCGAGGGTGGTCCAGGCGTTCGTACGCGTGTCGTAGCGGTACAGATTCCGCTGCGTGGTCAGTTGCGCGTCCTGCTTGACCTGGCCGCCGACAAAGTAGATCGAGCCACCCATCGCGACGGCCGCCGCGTGGTTGCGCGGGGCGGGCAGGCTGGCGCGCGTCTGCCAACCGGCACCGAGGTTGCCCAGGTCCAGCGCGTACACACTCGTCACGTCGTTGCGGTTGGCGTCGGTGCCGCCCATCACGTAAAGCACGTTATTCAGCACGGCCATGCCCGGGCCGCCGCCGCGGGCGACGGGCAAATCGGGCAGGGCGGTGTAAGTGTTGCTCGTCGTGTTGTAGCGGTAGACGGCCCGGGTGCTGAAGGTCTGGTTGCCGTTCGAGCCGTTGCCGGGGTAGCCGCCGGCGAAGTAAATGCTCGTGCCGTCGACGATCGCGCCAGGGTGCGTGAGGCCGACGGGCAGATCGGCCTTGCGGGTCCAGGCGTTGCTCGTCACGTCGTAGGCGTAAACGGCTTTGGTCGGTTTGAAGGTGTTGTCGACGAAGCCGCCCATGGTGTAGAGCACGTTGCCGACCGCTCCGCCGAACAATTCGCTGGCGGCGACGGGGCGGGCGGCCTTCGTGGCCCAGGCAAGGGTCGTGGGTGTCGTGGGGCTGGCGGCGTCCTGGATGGTCACTGTCGCCGACGGCTCGACACGCGTGTAGCCGCTGACCGCGCCGATCGTCAGGGTGACCGTTTCGTTGCTTTCGTTCAGGCTGTCGGTTTCGACGCGGACGCGCAAGTCGATCGACGACTCGCCCGCCGCGAAGCTGATCGCCCGGCCGAAGCGGCCGTAGTCTTCGCCGTTGGTGGCCGTGCCGCTCATGGCAATCGGCACGGTGAGGGCCCCGCTCACGTCGCCGGTGCGCGTCACCGTGAACTTGCCGGCCACCCGCCCCGTCTCTTTCGCCAGCGGTACTGGCGTGCTGACGGTCAGTGTTTTCTGCGTCGCCGGTTCGGTCGACGTGATGCCGATGTAACAGATCTTGTTATTGACGGCGGACGACGTGTTGCCGAGTGTCAGACGCCCGTCTGTCACTTCGACGCTGGTCAGGCCTTCCAGATACCGCTTCGTCTTGCGCGTGATGCCGCTGACGGCCACTTCGCCCTCAAGGGTGATGCCCATGCGTTCGTTGATCACGCCCGGGTCGCCGGCGACGACGTAGACGTCGTAGGTGCCGTTCTCGACGGCGATGTCCCAGTCCTTGTTCCCGCCCGTCTGCATGGCGATGAACGTGTCGTTTTTCTGCTTGTTGGTGAGATTGCGGTCCACGGCATTGGCCCGCGCGTCGGCCGACCAGCCGTAGGACAACCCGCCACGGCGGACGTCGTAGGTCGCACCGTAATCGGTCAGAAGGCCAGGAGCCCTCGGGGCATTCAGGGGTTGAAAGTTGATCGACGCCGCGAAGCTGGCGTGCATCAGGTTGCGGGATTCCAACGACTCGATCAAACGGCTCATAACGACTCCCCGAAATATCGGCCCATCATAGGGCGAAGGTTGCAGACAAAGACGCCGCCCGGTGCCCGAAATGACACGCCTGCGACCATTCCACCCAATGTCGGCTAAATCGGCCCGTTACCGCCAGAATCAGGCTGAAAACGCGGTTAAACGGCTTCAGTCAGCAGCGGCCGGGCCTTGTGCCAGTCGGTGGCGGCTTCGTACATGCGGGCGACGCGCAGCAGTTTTTCTTCCGCGAACGCCGGGGCCAGCAGCTGCAGGCCGATCGGGAGCGGCTTTTCGCCGGCGGTGAAACCACACGGCAGGCTCACGCCGGGGATGCCGGCAATGTTGCACGTGACGGTGAAGACGTCGCACAAATACATCGCCAGCGGGTCGGCACCCTTCTCGCCGATCTTGAACGCCGGCGTCGGCGACGTGGGCGACAAGATGACGTCGCACTGCTCAAAAGCCTTGTCATAATCGGCTTTAATCAGGGCCCGCACCTTCTGGGCACGTACGTAATAGGCGTCGTAATAGCCGCTGGAGAGGGCGTACGTGCCGATCATGATGCGGCGCTGCACCTCTTCGCCGAACCCTTCGGCCCGGCTCTTGGAGAACAATTCGATAATGTCATGCACTTTTTCGGCCGTGCGGTGGCCGAAGTGGACGCCGTCGTACCGGGCCAGATTGCTGCTGGCTTCGCAGGGGGCGATGACGTAATAGGCCGCGATGCCGTACGCGCTGTTCGGCAGACTGACGTCGACCACAGTCGCGCCGAGCTGGCGGTATTGCTCCACCGCGGCTTCGAACGCGGCTTTAACCTGCGGGTCCATGCCCGGCAGGTCGGCGAACTCTTTGACGACGCCGACGCGCAGGTTTTTCACCGGCTGTTCGACCGTGGCCAAGTAATCCGGCACGTCGGTCGGCGTGCTGGTGCTGTCTTTAGGGTCGTGGCCGCTGATCACATTCAGCATCAACGCGGCGTCCGGCACGGTCCAGGTGAACGGGCCGATCTGATCGAGTGAACTCGCGAAAGCGACGAGGCCGTAGCGGCTGACGCGGCCGTACGTCGGCTTCAGGCCGACGAGGTTGCACAAGGCGGCCGGCTGGCGGATGGAGCCGCCGGTGTCGCTGCCGAGGCTGGCCACGCAGAGGCCGGCCGCCAGCGCCGTCGCGCTGCCGCCGCTGCTGCCGCCGGGCACGCGCGTGGTGTCCCATGGATTGCGGCTCGGACCGTTGGCGCTGTTTTCCGTGGACGAGCCCATGGCGAACTCGTCGAGGTTCGTCTTGCCGATGATGACCGCCCCGGCCGCTTCCAGCTTCTTCACCACCGTCGCGTCATACGGCGCGCGGAAATTGGCCAGCATTTTCGAGCTGCACGTGGTCCGGCCGACGCTGGTGCAGAGGTTGTCCTTGAGCGCGATCGGCACGCCCGCCAGCGGCCCGGTGATCTCGCCGTCGTCCACGCGTTTAGCCGTCGCCAGCGCCCGCTCGGCCAGCACTTCGTTGTAAGCGTTCAGCGTCGGATTCAGCGCCTGCGTGCGGGCGATGACGTGCCGCGTCATCTCGAGGGCGCTTACGGCTTTGGACGCAATGGCGTCACGGACGTCGATCAGCGTGTCAGGGTCGGTCATAAAGTTCAGGCTTTCAGGAACGCTTCAACATCAACGCCGGCCTCGCGGAGGATCGCGCGGAGCGTGCCTTCTTTGTAATCTTTTGGGTGATTCACGAGCGGCACTTGCCGACGCGTTTCACGGTGCACATAGATCTCGTGGCTGCCACGACCCTGGCGGTCGAACTCGAAACCGAACGTCTTCAATCGTCGCACTACTTCTCGGTGTTTGAACCCACTCAGGCGTCCCACCTCAGGCCGCCTCGACCGGCACGAACACGTCCATCGCACGTGGGGCCTGATTTTTGACTAAAGCGGGCGGCAATGGAAAACCATTGGCTACGCACGACTCAATAATCAAGCGAGTCACTTCGCGGACATTGTCGATCATTTCAGCGATGGTTTCGCCTTCTGCAACCAAACCCGGCACGTCCGGACTGGTGGCCACGAAACCGCCTTCTTCTAACGGTTCAATATGAAGATGAATGGGCACTTGGTCCATGATGATCAAGTGTATCACCCGGCCGAATCTTCGTCGCCGCCCATGATTTGGGGGACTTTGAAGAACGGGCCGTCGGTGTCGGGGGCGTTTTGCAGCGCTAATTCGGTCGGCAGGGCGGGGGTCGGTACGTCGTCGCGCAGCACGTTCGTCAGGCGGACGGCGTGGGCCATCGGTTCGACGCCTTCGACGTTCGCCTGATTCAGTTGTTCGACGTAGCCCAGGATGGAGCTGAGCTGGCCGGAGAACTTTTCCAGCTGTTCCGGCGGCAGCGCCAGCCGGGCGAGCTTGGCGACGTGACGGACCTGGTCGATGGTCAGCGGTTCGAGCATGAAACCATTGTACCCGCGTGGCCGGGACGGCTCAACCGCATCGACCAATGCCGAAGCCCGCGGCACGGGGCCACGGGCTTGGGCATGTTTCGATCTTCCGCGTGAGCGGAAGGCGATTTACTTCTTGCCGGCCAGGATCGCGTCCTTGGCGGCCTTGGCCACGCGGAACTTGATCTTGGTCTTGGCGGGGATCTTCTTGGTCTTGCCGGCGTCCGGGCCGAAGCGCATCACCATTTCGCGCGGGGCCGACTTGGTCAGCACCAGCTTGCCGATGCCCGGCAGGGTGAAGCCGTTTTTGGCCTGCTTGTATGCCAATTCGCTGATGGCTTCGAAGAACTGGTTGACTTGCTTCTTGCTCACGCCGACTTTGTCCGCGAGCTGATTGGCGATTTCCGACTTGGTCATGGTTTTGGCCATAGACTACTCCTGAAAGGCGGCGTCCACGGATACGGGCCCGGGCTCGCCACAGATGAAATGGTGCGTTTCGGCGTGCCGACGCCGACCGCGGAAGGGCGCCGCACTCGCGGGCGCCCTGCATTTGCTCGTCCTCCGACGCCTCGATTTGCCCGATAGGGCAGTCACAAACGCGTCCGGCTGCGAGAAAATAGCTGAAAATCAGCCGTATTCAAGCGATCATCGGTTGCGCAACAGCTTTTACTCCAGAAAACTCGAAGAAAAACGTGGCTCGTCTCTCGCACGTGACATGAAATCGGCGGCTTTGTCGGGGGTTGCCTTGGAGTTGAAACGATTCCCGGTTTCGTCATGCTGGCCGCCCGCACCAGAGAGGCATTCATGGAAACGCGCAACATCGGCATCGTGATGAACGGCGTCACCGGACGCATGGGCACCAACCAGCACCTCATCCGCAGCATCCTGGCCATCATCAAACAGGGTGGCGTGAAGATCAGCGACACGCTGACCCTGATGCCCGAACCGATCCTGACCGGCCGTAGCGAAAGTAAGTTGCGCGAACTGGCCGAGGGCGTGGCGCGGCGCGAGATCGGACGAAACATTCCGTTCACGACCGACGTGGACGGCGCGATCAACGACAGCCGTTACGAAGTCTTCTTCGACGCCAGCGGCACGCTGCAGCGCGCCGGCTTTATTGAAAAGGCCGTGCGGGCGAAGAAGGCGATCTACTGCGAAAAGCCCACCGCCACGCAAACGAAGGAAGCCCTGCGCCTGGCGACGCTGGTGGAAGACGCGGGGCTTAAGAACGGCGTAGTACAGGACAAGCTGTGGCTGCCCGGCTTCCGCAAGCTGGCGATGCTGAAAGAGCTGGGCTTCTTCGGCAAAATCCTCAGCGTCCGCGGCGAGTTCGGCTACTGGGTCTTCACCGGCATGGACCTCGACCAGCCCGCCCAGCGCCCGAGTTGGAACTACCGGAGCGAAGACGGCGGCGGCATCATGATCGACATGTTCTGCCACTGGCAGTACGTGATCACCAACCTGTTCGGCCCGATCAAATCACTCGTCGCTTACGGCAACGTCGACATCCCGCAGCGCCGCGCTGAAGACGGCCGGCCGTACGCCGCCACCGCCGACGATTCGGCTTACGCGATTTTCCTGCTGGAAGACGGCACCGTCTGTCAGTTCAACAGCAGCTGGTGCACCCGCGTCCGTCGCGACGACCTGCTGACGGTGCAAGTCGACGGCGAACGAGGCACGGCCGTCGCCGGCTTGCGCGAGGTCCTGGTGCAAAGCGCGGCCGAGACGCCCAAGCCGATCTGGAACCCGGACATCCCGCAGCCGATCGACTTCTTCAAGGGCTGGCAGCCGGTGCCGAACAACGTCCACTACGACAACGCGTTCAAGACCCAGTGGGAGATGTTCCTGCGCCACGTCGCGCTCGACGAGCCGTTCCGCTACACGCTCCGCGAAGGGGCTAGGGGCGTGCAGTTGGCAGAACTGGGCATGCAAAGCTGGCGCGAGAAACGCTGGGTGGACGTGCCGGCGCTGTAAGCGTGCCGGCGAACTCCCAAAAAGGCCCTAGAACTGCCACCCGAAACCGACGAGGTACAGCAGGTCGTTTTTCAGCGCTTCGTTTGCCGGCGTGCTATCGCGTTTGTATTCGATTTTGAACTGGCCGATGAAGTTGCTGAAGATTTTTACCCTTATGCCGGCGTCGGTTTTCAGGTTGTAGTCGCCAGGATTTTCGATGCTCGGCAGGTATTCCAGGTTGTGGAACGCCGCCACTTTGTCGCCGAGCGCACGCTCGAAGTGGTACGCCAGGCGCAGCGAGGCGTAATCGTTGTTCGTGCCGTCGTCGAAGCGTTCGAACACGTAGCCGACGCCCGTTTCTGTGAAGAAGTTCGTCACCGGCGTTTCGACCCACTGATAACCCACGCCGGCGTTCGGGCCGAGGCGGTAATACAGGTCGGCGATGCGGTCGTGCTCGATCTTGTTGGTGACGTAGCCGTAGAACTTTTGCGTCCAGAACTTGTCGTACTTCCCGGCCAACTGAAAGTTGTCGGTGTCGGTGACGACTTCTTCGCCGCCCGCGCCGCCGCCGCTCTGGCCGAAGTTGTATTGGCCCTCGAGCGTGAGGCGGTCGTTGTGCAGGTAATCTTCGCGGCGATAGCCGGCCTTGGCGTCCACGCCGACGGTCGATTTATTCGTGTTGCCGCGCGCCAGTGCGAAGTTCGCCAGCACCGCGCCGGTCCACTTCGACGGCGGCGGGTTGACGCTCTTGACCGTGTCGAAGGTGTAGGCCTCGTCGCCGACCTGAATCTGTTTGGCGTCGCCGCTGACGGCTGCCGTCACCGGCGGGCCGTCTTTCATCTGTACGACGACCGGCTCGTCGATTTTATAACTGGCGACCTTGGCGGTTTGAATCGTAATATCGCCGAGGGCGTCGCTGTTAAGCTTCAGCCCGGACGCCGTCACGGCGCCGATTTTACCATGCAGCGTATCGCCGTTGGTTAAAACGACGCTGTCTGCCAGAACGTGGGATGCGAAGGCGGCCGACGCGATCAACGACGCGGCCACGCCGTGCGAGAACATACGCATAGCGGGGGTTACTCCTGTTATCCTGTTTGTCGGACCTTTACGGACGCGCCTTCAGTGCGTCACGAATTTCGGTCAGCAGCCGGATGTCTTCCGGCGGGGCGGGCGGGGCTTCGGGAACAGGGTTGGGCTTGCGCCGCAGCCTGTTGATCGCTTTAACGACCAGGAAAATTGCGAAACCCTGGATCAGGAGTGCGATCAATGCGTTGATGAACTTGCCGTAGCTGATGACGACGGCGGGCGTGTCCTTGGCGTACGTCATCTGGTTGATCGGGTTGGTGTCACCGGCCTTGTGGGCCCCGACGAGCTGCACACTTAACTGCGAAAAGTCGACGCCGCCCAGCAGCACGCCCAGCGGCGGCATGAGGATGTCGTTGACGAGCGACGTGACGACGGCCCCGAATGCCGCTCCGATAATCAGGCCAACGGCCAGGTCAATGGCGTTGCCTTTGACGATGAACTCGCGGAACTCGGCGAACAGTGGGATATGAGGGAGTTTGGGCATAGGTGACGCGGCGCAGAAAATCGGCCCGCGCGACGTTTATGCCGCGCGGCCCGTTTGGTTGCAATCAATTCGATCGCGATTGGAATCCGCCCGCCGCCTCGTTACGACGGGCAGACCATTTACTTCCCGGCCGGATTCATCAGGGCCTTGCCGGCAGCGATGGCCTTGTCGGCTTCGGCCAATTGCGTGTCGACCTGCACCTGCGCTTCGGCCGGCAGCTTGCCCTTGAGGTCTTTGAGCTGCTGCACGAAAGTTTGTGCTTCGTCGAACTTTCTTTCCTGCAGCGCCGTCTTGAGCTTGCCGGTCAGGTCTTCCATGTTGCCGCGCAGGTTCTCTGCGGCGACGCCGGTGGGCGAATCCTTGCCGGCTTTGTCTTTCATCTGGTCGACGCCGCCCTGGACGCTCTTTTCGACGCCCTGGGCCGTGTCAACGGCCTTCTCGCTGACCTTCTCGGCGGCCTTTTCCGTTTCAGGGGTGGCAGCCTTCTGCGTGTTCGAATCGTCACAGCCGAATGTCATCAGACCCGCGGTCGCGACCGCGGCAAACAGTGCACGTTTCATACGTTCCTCCGTTAAAGTGCCTCGAACCCGAGGGGTAATCCCTTCGGTAGACAATGGTAGGACCGCCGGAAGGGGCGATCTAAGAGAATCCGGCAAACAGTAATGCACGCTTATGACCCTGCTGACCCCGATTTGGCTGATTCTGCTGTTGCCATGGGCGGCTGCCTGCCTCTGGGCCGGCCGGGGGCAGGGGGCGGCGGCGGGCGTGCCGTTTCTGACGCTCTGGTCGACGACGGTCACTCGCCGTAACCCGAAGCGGTTGCCGCCGTTGTGGATCGTGTTGGTGCTGGCGGGCGCGCTGGCGATGATTTTCGCCGCGAGCGGCCCGGCAGTGTTTCGGCCTACGCCGGTGCTGACGCTGGTGATCGACCGCCGAGCGTCGATGACGCCAGACCGGCTGCGGTTGGCGCTCGATCGCCTCGGGCTGCCGACGGCCACGCGCGTTCGTGTCGTTCCGGTTCCGGGTGAGCCGTACGAAACCGTCGGCCGCCCTGCCGCGGACTCGTTCAAGCCGATCGCCCTGCCGACTGACGCGATCGTGCGGCAGGTCCTGCGGAACGAAACCGGCACCGTAGTGCTTCTAACGGATCACGTGACCGACGTGCCGCCCGGCGTGAGCGTGGTCGTGCCGAGTCGATCGCTAGCGAATGCAGGCATCGGCCGATTCGCCGTCGTGAGCCGGCGTACATCAACGCCCACAGGCGGGCCGACGGCGCAGGCCATGATCCGGGTTTTCAACGGCACCGATCACCGCCGCGCCCGGTTGCTTACGGAAGGCGTGACGACCTCAATCGAATTGCCGTCATCGGGGCAGACACGCGACTATTTCGTCGATGTACTGACGGTCGGCGACACAGCGGAAGCGACGCTACTGGCCGAGGACGGCTCGCCTTGGGCCGATGACGTCGCCGGCGACGATCGGGCTTATCTGGCCCAGACAACGACAGGCGTGCGAATCGACCCGCAAACGCCGCTGAGCGACCCGCTGGCGCGAATGGTCGCGATTTATCAGGCACGCCGGCCGGCCGGTACGGGCGCGGCGGGCGTGGCCGTTGTGCGTGATTCGGACCCGGCCGGGCCGGCGGTCCTTCTGCCGGAACCGCTCGGGCCGACGGCCGGCGGGACGCTGCAGGTCGATTCGGATCATCCGGTCACGCGTACGGCCGACTTTCGCGGAATCGATGTCGCCGGCCGTTCGGTCGCCGGGCCGCTGGGCGACGCGTGGCGGACGCTCGTTCGGCAGGGCGACGCGCCTCTGCTGGCCGTGCGTGAGCGGCCCACGCGCCAGGTGTGGGTCGGCGTGGACACCGACGTGCTGGCGGGACGGGCAGATTATGTGGTGTTCTGGACCGACGTGTTCGACTGGATCGCCGGCGGCCGCCGTGAATGGATAGCGCGACGGCCAGAGACGGGCCTGACCGCATTGCGCGTAGCGGATGCGGGGCTGGAGGGTTCGCCGGGCCTGTACCAGGACGCCGCCGGCCGTACGGTGGCGACCGCTATGCCGGCCGTCCGGTCCGGCGGGGCGACGGACGGCGGGGCGGCCGTGGCGGAACTGCGGCGGGTCGCTGTTCCGCTGGCACATTGGCCGCTCGTGGCGGGGCTGGCCTGTCTGGCCGTCGGGCTTTGGATCGGTCGCTTGACCCGTTATTAACCGAAACGTAGCATGGCCTTCCGCTTCGACGACTCCCGCTTCGACGACAGGGGTGTGCGAGGCGTTCACCCGACTTTTGCAGGACGCGTTCATATGTCCGAACAGGCCCCCCCGCTCGCCGTTATTCAAGAAAAAGACATTCGAATCGTCGAGTTCATGAACAGCAAGATCCTCGACGAGGCGAACATCGCCGAAATCGGGGCGACGCTGAACGCCCTGATCGACGAAGTCGAGCAGCCGCGCCTGCTGCTGGATTTCGCCACCGTGGACCACTTGTCCTCGGCGGCCCTGGGCATGCTGATCAACGCCAACAATCGCATCAAGCAGCGTAACGGGCAGCTTCGGCTGGCGAACATCAAGAGCCAGATTTTCGAAGTCTTCCGCATCACCAAGCTCGACCGGTTGTTCCGCATTTACGGAACACGCGACGAAGCGCTGGCCAGCTTCGCCATGTAGTTCGCCGTGATGGACCCGCCCGAGGCACCAGAGGGACGGCCTTGTCGCACCCGAGCCGCCAATCCAAATCCGACCGCCGGCCCGTCCCGCCGGTCATCACGCAGACGCGCTACGGCACGTCGATGAAGTTCAACATCCCCAGCGAGTTCGCCAACGGCCGTGAGGTGCAGGCGCAGATTCTCGATGAGCTCGGGAAGTTCAAGTACAACTCTGACAGCGTCTTCGCGATCAAGCTGAGCCTGGAAGAGGCCGTCGTCAACGCCATCAAGCACGGCAACAAGCTCGACGCCTCCAAACGCGTCTACGTCGAAGCCCTCGTCGGCCCCGACCAGGTGGAACTGACGATCGAAGACGAAGGCCCCGGCTTCTCCCGCAACGAAGTGCCCGACCCGACCAGCCCGGAAAACATCGAAAAATGCTCCGGCCGCGGCATCCTGCTGATCGAGGCGTACATGACCAGCGTCGACTGGAGCCAGGACGGCCGGCGCATGCACATGGTGAAGCGGAATGACTAGGCCGCAGTGATTCGTTGATGGAAGAATTTGATACCCAAATACGTTCGCCCACTGATACGTGGTCTTCCACGTTCTGCGACGCGATCGTGTTGGTGCTTCCATTCGCCATCAGCTTTCTCGTCTTTATGATCGCCGGGATGCATGCAATGGAAGAGCCTTATGGCATCTTCACGTGGCCAGATGCCGCGTTACAGGTTGGCGGCCCAATTCTCGTCGTTATCGGTTGGCTTGGATGGTTTTGCCTGTTCTGGTCCAGGCGTCGTAAAATCGGATTATTGAGTTTGTCGGTGATGCTCTGGGCGATTGTAACAACGTGCTATGCGTGCCAGTTCGCGAAGAGTTATTTTGGTCAGCCTTGGGTTTATGAGCCGTAGCTTGGAGACGTCAGGTCAACGGCTTGCAGTGGAACGCATTAGATTTGAAGCCGCGAGTGTCAATCCGTAGGTGAATGAATGTGCAACGCTTGTCAACGGCCAATGTGTTGACACCTGCGGCTTCAAAATCAACGCACATCTTGGCTCGCTTCACTTCCTGAAAAACGTCTTCCCCGCCTTGTTGAACTTGCTCAGGCGGTTGTTGACGTACAGGCCTTCCAGAATGAACTCGCCCGCGCAGGCCGTGCCGCCGGGGCCGTCGCCTAAATCGAGGGCCTTGCGCAATTGCGTGGCGGCCTGGTAGAGCGGCTTGATGGTCTTCAGGTTTGCGACGAACTCTTCGTCGGAAATGTCGTCGCCGGCGGGGAAGGTGACGTTGCCTTTGAACTCCTCAGCGATGCCGTCGAAGTTCGCGCCTTTGGTCAGGCGGTTGAATACGTTTTTCACCGCTTCGCCGGTCAGGCTTTGGATCAATTTGTCTTCGCTGGCGTCGTCCTCGGCTAGGGTCATTTCGATCTTGCCGCGGCTGCTGGCGCCCATGTTGGCCAGATCGACGATGCGGACGACGGTTTCGCTGTCGCCGCTCATGATGCCGCGGCGTTCGGCGTTGCTGACCACGCTTTCGGCGTTGGCGATGCTGGTGCGCACGCTCACGCCGCTGGCCTGGCTGACGTGCGGGCTGGTGCGGGCCAGGCGGACGACTTCTTCCACCACCTCGGCCATGAACCGCGGGTAATTGACGGTCACGCCGCTGTCGCTCGTGCCGCCGTTGCGGTCGAGCCAGGCATTTTCGTTCACGATCGTCAGCGCCTCGGCCGTCGTTTCGGGGTAATGCGTGCGGATGACGGTGCCGATGCGGTCTTTCAGCGGCGTCACGATCCGGCCGCGGTTGGTGTAGTCCTCGGGATTGGCGCTGAAAACCAGGCACGTATCGAGTTCCAGCCGCACCGGATAGCCGCGAATCTGCACGTCGCGTTCTTCCAGCACGTTGAACAAGCCGACCTGAATGCGCGGGGCCAGGTCGGGCAGTTCGTTGATGGCGAACAAACCGCGGTTGGCGCGCGGAATCAGGCCGAAGTGCATCGTGGTTTCGTCGCTGAGGTAACGGCCCTCGGCGTGCTTTACGAGGTCGATTTCGCCGATCAAGTCGGCAATCGTCACGTCCGGCGTGGCCAGCTTTTCCTGATAGCGATTGGACCGGTGCACCCATTCGATCGGGGTGGCATCGCCATGTTCCTGAATGAGGCGTTTGCCGGTGGTGGTGACGGGTTGGAGCGGGTCGTCGTTGATTTCCGTGCCGCTGATAACGGGGATCCATTCGTCCAGCAGCGTCGGCAAGAGCCGGAGCATGCGTGTCTTGGCCTGCCCGCGCAGGCCCAGGAACAGCATGTCGTGCTTGGCCAGAATGCCGTTGATGACTTGGGGAATGACACTCTCGCGGTAGCCGACGATGCCGGGGAAGACCGGCTCGCCCGCCCGCAGTTTGGTGATCAGATTTAACCGCAACTCGTCTTTGACACTGCGGTAACGGTAGCCCGAGTCCTTGAGCTGACCGAGATTGGCGACATTAGGGTGAGACATGAACGATCATAGGGCGGGTCAGGAAAGCGGCGGCAACTTTTGAAATCGGGCCAGCGAACGGCTGGCAGGCGAAGCTGAAATAACGCCACGGCGGAAGCCGTCGATTCCGCATGCGAGTCGTTTCTGGGATTTTTGTCTACGGCTTCCGCCGTGGCGTCTGCGGCGGTTCGGCATTTTGTCTTCACGCCCGTC
>DASVSC010000120.1:0-2917 GCA_036388295.1 Tepidisphaeraceae bacterium
GTCTGCCGGGTCCGAAAGCGGACGCCGGGCCAATGTAAGTCCAGCCGTCCAAGCCGTCGAAGGCCTCGAAGCGCGGCAGATGCTGTCCGCCGCGGTCGGCCGTAAGTTTATGCCGGGCAAGATCTTCCGCCCGCCTACGGACGCCATCCCGTCCTACACGCTGCGCCCGCACAAGGTGTCGGACGCGGTCCGGAAAACCGGGCTGGCCCACACGCAATACCTGCAGATGCTGCCCAAGGGCGTGAACACCCCCACGGCCGTCGGCTCTGAGGTGCCGCTGGGCCTGAATGCCGCTCAGGTCCGCCAGGCGTACGGGATGAACAACGTCGCATTCGACGGCATCGTCGGGGACGGTGCGGGGCAAACCATTGCCATCGTCGCCGCCTACGACCATCCCGGCTTCGTCAACTCCACCGACCCGAATTACGAGAACAGCGATCTTCATAAGTTCAGCGTGGCCATGGGTTTGCCGGACCCGCCCTCGTTTACCAAGATTGACCAGAACGGCGGCACGAATTACCCGGCCTCCGACCCCGGTTGGGCGGCGGAAATCGCCCTCGACGTCGAGTGGGCGCACGCCATGGCCCCGATGGCCAACATCGTCCTCGTCGAAGCCAATAGCGCTTACAACGCCGATCTGCTCGGCAAAGCGGCCAATACCGCGCGCAAAATTCCCGGCGTGACCGTGGTATCGATGAGCTTCGGCATCGACGGCGGTACGGCCGGCGAAACGTACTACGATCAATTCTTCACCACGCCCGCCGGCCATGACGGCGTGACCTTCGTCGCCGCCACCGGCGACCGCGGGGCCGTGCTCCCCATGAACGGCAACGCCGGCGGCACCGCCACCGGCGCCTACCCGGCCGAAAGCGTCAACGTCGTCGCCGTCGGCGGCACCACGCTGAATCGTAAACTCGACGGCTCCTACGCCGGGGAAAGCGCCTGGATCGGCAGCGGCGGGGGCATCAGCAACTACGAAGCCAAGCCGATCTACCAGGCCGGCGTCACCCAGAGCAGCACCAAACGCACCATCCCCGACGTGGCCATGCTGGCCGACCCGAACACGGGCGTAGCGGTTTATGATTCGTACAACAACACCAGCGGCGGCGGCTGGTCGAGCACCTATTTCGGCGGCACCAGCCTCGCGGCCCCGCTCTGGGCGGGCGTGATCGCGGTCGTGAATCAGGGCCGCGCCCTCGACGACCGGCCGGCCCTCAACGGCGTCACGCAGACCCTGCCGCGCCTCTACCAATTGCCCGGCTCCACGCTCAACGACGTCACGACCGGCCACAACCGCCGCGACGGCGTCAACGGCTACGACGCCGGCCCCGGCTACGACCTCGTCACCGGCCGCGGCACGCCCATCGGCGGGCAGATCGCACCCGCCCTGGCCGGCGGACTCTACACCGGTCAGACCTTCGCCGACGGCAACGGCAACGGCCGTTTCGACGGCACCGAAGCCGTACTCAGCGGCGTCACCGTCTACAACGACGTCAACAACAACGCCAGGTTCGACAACGGCGAAACCCGCGCCACCTCCGACGCCAGCGGCGCGTACGCTCTCGACCTCGTCGGCGGCATCACCTACCGCCTGCGCGCAAGCGCCGACGACGCCTCGGCCACCACCGCCGCCTACACCGGCACCACCGCCTACGGCACGTTCGGCGGCTTCTCGCTGGGCCTGTTCCCCACCGCCTACAACGCCCCCGCCGGCACCAACACGTACACGCTGCGTCTGGCCCCCGGCGGCACCACGCTACAGGTGTTCCTGAACACCGACACCAACGGCACGCCGATCGCCCAGATGGCCAAGAGTTCGGTCAGCAACCTCGTGTTCAACGGCAACACCGGCGACGACACGCTTATCCTGGACATGACCAACGGCGACCCACGCCCGGCCGACGGGATCGCGTTCAACGGCGGCGGCCAATCCTCGGCCGACCGTATCCGCGTCATCGCCAACGCCGCTGGCACGAATGTCCAGTTCGGCGGCGGCACGACCGCCCTCGTCAACAACGCGGTCCTCGGCTACACCGGCGTCGAAGCCTTCTCCTTCGCCGGCGGGACGGGCCGTGACACGCTGACTGTCACGAGCGGGCTGAGCGCTTCGCCCGGCTTCACCGGCGGCGGCGGGGCGGACCGGCTGGAACTTCAGGACGCCGCCTACGCCCTGTCCGCCGATCTCGCGACCGACGGATCGGCCGTTACGCTTGCCGCCAGCGGCACGAGCCGCGTGACGCTAAATACCACTCAGCATCTAGCCGGCCTGACCATCACTGGCGACGCCACCGTCTCCATGCCCGGCGGCGGCCGTGTGCTGAGGACCGGCGCGCTAGTGATGGATTCGACGGCCTCGCTGGACTTGGCCGGTAACGCGATGATCGTCGATTACGTCGCGGCGTCGGCGTCGCCGCTGTCCACGGTCGTCAACCGCCTCACGGGTGGCTACGCCGGCGCGACTTGGACCGGCACGGGCATCCGCTCGTCCTCCGCCGCCGCCGACACCGTGCGTCGCCACGCCCTGGGCGCCGGCGAAGCCTCGGCCGTGCTGGGCCTGTCCGGCGGTGCGACCCAAACGTTCCTCGGCGAAGTCGTCGATGCCACCACGGTGTTGGTCCGCTACACCCTCTACGGCGACTCCAACCTCGACGGCCGGACTAATTTCAACGACTTCCTGATCTTCCAGGTCAACTTCAACAAACCCGGCTCGTCGTTCGCGAAAGGCGACTACGACTACAACGGCTACGTCGACTTCAACGACTTCCTGCGGCTGCAGGTGAGCTTTAACCGGGTCGCGTAGTTTGGTGGGGCTTTGATGTTTCTGACAAGCGGCTTGTCTGGTGCCAGGTGAAGGTGGCGCTAGACAAGCCGCTGTCGTTTGATTCGCTGCCCAAGGCGCTAGAATTCTTAAACCCCC
>DASVSC010000121.1:0-4431 GCA_036388295.1 Tepidisphaeraceae bacterium
GCTTTAGCGGGCCCCTCTTTCGAATCGGGGAAAGTAGAGGGGCCCGCTAAAGCGGACCCCCCGAAAGGGTCAGCGCGGACGAGGATAGGGTTCACACGCGTATCGCGTTGACCAGTTCGGCGTTGGTCTTCACCTTCGTCATCGTGTCGATCAGGCTCTTCAGCGAAGCGGCCGGGTCCATGGCGACGAGATGCCGGCGGATCTTCTGTGCTGCCGCGAGGGTGACCGGGTCCAGCAGCAGTTCTTCTTTTCGCGTGCCGCTTTGTGGAATGTTGATGGCCGGGAAAATGCGGTTGTTCGCCAGCTTGCGGTCCAGCGTCAGTTCCATGTTGCCGGTGCCTTTGAACTCTTCGAAGATGACTTTGTCCATCTGGCTGCCGGTGTCGATCAGGCAGGTGGCCATAATCGTAAGGCTGCCCGCGTCTTCCAGTCGGCGGGCGGCGCCGAACAGGCGCTTGGGGATTTCCAGGGCCTTGGAATCCACACCGCCGCTGAGGGTTTTCCCGCTGCGGCTTTCGGTGTTAAACGCCCGGCCGAGGCGCGTGAGCGAGTCCAGCAGGATGATCACGTCGTGCCCCGCTTCGGCCCGGCGCTTGCCACGCTCGATGATGAGCTTGGCCATGTCCAGGTGCTTGTCGATCGTGTTGTCGTTGCTGCTGGCGTAGACCGTGCCGGGCACGTTCCGCTTCATGTCCGTGACTTCCTCGGGGCGCTCGTCCACCAGCAGCAGCCAGAGGTCGGCCTCGGGGTGGTTGGCGGCGATGCCGCGGGCCATGTTCTGCAGCAGTATGGTTTTACCGACGCGCGGCGGGGCGACGATGAGCCCACGCTGGCCGAAGCCGATCGGCGTGAGCAAATCGATCATCCGCGTGGTCAGCTCGGCCGGGTTGTGTTCGAGCTTGATCTGCGGGGCGGGGTCGAGGGCCGTCGCGTCGTAAATCGCGGTCGGCGGGGTCCATTCCGGGAACGGGACGTTTTCCACGCGGGTGATGCGGAACAGCTGCTTGCCGCGCACTTCACCCTGGACGAGCAAACCGGGGCGCAAGCCGCGGTCGACCCACATCTTGCGGGGGACGTAGACGCCGCCGGGTCGGACGGGCCGGAGCGGATGGGATGGGTCACGCAGGTCGCCGTCGCGTCGCTCGTCGGCGATTTGAAGGAAACCTTCAACTAAAGGTTCAGGCATTTGAATTGTCTCGGGGCGGGTGGCCTTTCGCCAACCCTGATTCGCTACCATAATGGAATCCGAAAGGTTAAACAAAGATGGACCTGCTTACCCGCCTGCAAACTGACATGAAGACCGCGATGAAAGCCGGCGAAAAAGACCGCCTCACGGTCATTCGCATGCTGATCAGCGACGTCAAAAACATCGACCTCAACCCGGCCAAACCCACGGCCGAGCAAGTGGTTGAGGCGTACGCGAAGAAACTGAAAAAGAGCGCCGAGGAGTACGAAAAGATCGGCCGGACCGGCGAAGTGGCGACGCTGAAGTCGGAAATCGACATCGTCGAGAGCTACCTGCCCAAAAAGCTGTCGGCCGAGGAAACTGCGCCGCTGGTGGACGCGTTCCTTGCCGCCAACAGCTTCACCGAAAAAGACGCCGGCCGGGCGACCGGGGCGTTCATGAAACAGCACGCCGACGGTGCCAACGGCATCGTGGACGCCGGCGTAGTTAACCCCCTGATCCGCCAGAAGTTGGCCGGAAAATAACGAACCGCCAAGACGCCAAGGGGCCAAGAAGAACAGAAAGACGCAAGCCTTGTGGCCATCCGTTCTTCGGCCTTTTCTTCTTGGCCCCTTGGCGTCTTGGCGGTCCATTCCTTAGGAACACAAAACCATGAGCATCCCCACCCCCGGCCAACCGGCCCCCGCGTTCAGGCTCGAAGCCTCCGACGGCACCACCGTCGACACCGTCGCCCTCAAAGGCAAACGCTATGTCCTCTACTTCTACCCCAAGGCCGACACGCCCGGCTGCACGAAGGAAACCTGCGGGTTCCGCGACGCGCTGGCGAGTTATAAGTCGTTAGACGTGCCGGTCTTCGGCATCAGCCCGGACCCGGTGAAGGACGTGACGAAGTTCGCCAAGAAGTTCGACGTCAACTTCCCGCTCCTGGCCGACACCGATCACGGCATCGCCGAGGCGTTCGGCGTTTGGGGCGAAAAGACGTTTATGGGCAAAAAGTACATGGGCGTCGCCCGCACCACGTTTGTGGTCGACTCTGACGGAAACGTCGCCAAAGTGTTCGAAGGCGTAAAGCCCGAAGGCCATGACCAGGAAGTGCTGGCCTACCTGAACCTGTGACAATTTGTCTTGAAGAAACAGGGCTTTTTTGCTAGACCGTCGCCGCCCGCAGGACCGATAACCCGACTGAGTCCTCCGGAAAGAGGGCCCGTTCGCATCTTCTAGACAAAGGAATTGATCATGGCCAAGAAAGCCGCCGCGAAAAAGTCGCCCGCCCCGAACCCCGTAGCCGCCCGTCCGGCCGCCGTCGCGGCCGAGTCGCCGGTCCTCGGTCAGCCGATCGCCGAGACGCCGATGCGAAAGACCGTGGCCCCCAAATCCGCCCCGGCCGCCCAGCCCGCCAAGAAAGCCCCGGCCCCGATCACCTACGAGCGCATCGCTGAGCGGGCCTATTACATCAGCCAGTCGGGCAACGGCGGGTCGGAGTACGACAACTGGTGCCGCGCGGAAGCGGAACTGAAGAACGAGTCGCTGTAAGTCGTTGTCAGCACAATACCAATGGCCGCGGGTGTGAACCCGCGCGGACACGTCGCTGATTGGGGTGATCTCGCGTCAGCCGACGTGTCCGCGCGGGTTAACACCCGCGGCCAAACCGTTTTAGCGACTACTTCCGCGCCGCCCGGCGTCGCCGTAGCTCGGCGTCGATGAACATGTCGATTTCGCCGTTATCCAGCACCTTTTCCACCTGGCTGGTCTCGACGTTGGTCCGGTGGTCTTTCACCCGCCGGTCGTCCATGACGTAGGACCGGATCTGCGTGCCGAAACCAATTCGGCCTTTTTCGCCGACGATCTCTTTCAGCTCGGCGTCGCGCTGCGCCTGCTCCATCAGCTCGATTTTGCCGCGCAGAATCGACATCGCCAGCCGGCGGTTCTGCTGCTGGCTGCGCTCGACGGAACACGTAACTGTAATGCCAGTCGGCTTATGCGTGATCCGCACGGCCGACGCCACCTTGTTCACGTTCTGCCCGCCGGGGCCGCTGGCGCGGACGAAGGCGACGATGTCGAGGTCGACTTCGGGAATCTCCTCGCCCTGGTCGCTTTCCGGAAATTCCGGCGTCAGATCCAGCCCGGCAAAGCTGGTCATGCGCTTCCCCTGGCTGTTGTACGGGCTGATGCGCACCAGCCGGTGCGTGCCGACCTCGGCCCGCATGTAACCGAAGGCGTATTCACCTTTTACGTGGAACGTGACGCTTTTGATACCGGCCTGTTCGCCGTACTGGCGGTCGACTTCGCTGACGTCCCAGCCGCGGTGTTCCCAGAAGTGCAGGTACATCCGGCTGAGCATTTCAGCCCAGTCCTGCGCCTCGGTACCCCCTTCGCCGGCCTGGATGGTGACGAAGGTGTTCAGCGGGTCGGGCTTGCCGTCGAGCAGGGCCTGCAGTTCGACGCGGTCGCCCTGGGCTTCCAGGCGCGTAAGGGTTTGATCGCACTCGATTAACGTGGCCTCGTCGCCGGCCTCGGTGCCCAGTTCCAGCATCGCCCGGCAGTCGGCCAATTCGCCCATCATCGCCGCGACCGGGTCGGTCACGAACTTGATGGCCTTCATTTCCGCGATAATGGGCTTAGCCGCGTCCTGGTTGTCCCAGAACCCGGGTTCCCCCATCTGTTTTTCCAGCTCGGCCCGACGTTTCAGTTTGCCCGGGACGTCAAAGAGAGTCACGGATGCTTGTCATCCGTGCCTCCAGCTCGTCCAGTGCTTTGGCGAGGTTATCGTGTTGCAATTCCATAAGGGCAGACACGGTAACACAGACGACGAACCTCGGCGAGCCGCAGCGGACGGCGCGGCGCCGCGAGCGCCCGTCCGCCACGCCCCCGATCCTACCGCCGCGGCCGTCACTGTCGGCCGAAAAATGGGCCGAAATCTTGCACGTTCAAGCACCGGCGGCCAGCAGATTTTTCCCTTGTACGGCCCGGCCGGCGGGTTCAAATTAGGGTCACACTCGCCGCCTTACGTCTTCACCCGCCGCGACCCACGCCAGTCGCGGCGGCCGTCGCACGCCCCGGTGAGTCTACGTTCGTAGCCGAAACTTGCAGGCGGCGGCCGAGTCGTTAGCGGGTCGCTGAAGAATGACCCACGTGTCGTTTGCGAGAGCGCTTTACGAAACGCGTCGACGCCGCCGCAGGGCGAATCCCGCTGCGAAAGCCGCCGCGAAGGTGGCAGACGCGGGCTCGGGGACGGCGATTTCGAT
>DASVSC010000122.1:0-19909 GCA_036388295.1 Tepidisphaeraceae bacterium
ACCCGCTGTACAAGTTCCTGACCGAGAAGGAAACCGCCGGCGATCTGGCCGGGCCGATCGGCTGGAACTTTACCAAGTTCCTCATCGACAAGCAGGGCCGTCCCTACGCCCGTTTCGCCAGCAAGACCAAGCCGCAGGACAAGGAAATGGTCGAAGCGATCGAAAAGGGTCTGGCGCACTGACCGTCGGCCATGCCCGAACACCTGATTCTTCCACGTGTAGCCGGCGGGCATGCCCGCCGGCTACGTGCGTAGTGAACGTGTCCTACCGGACGAGCTTGGGGTAGTACCGGCACTGCACGTTGCCGGACACGGTGCCGGCGTTGTTGTTCTGTTGCACGCCGTCCCAGATGCACAGGAACAGTCGGGTGGCGTTGTCGGGCACGCGGAACTTCTGCACCGCGCCGCCGGACGTCAGGCCGTCGCCGACCATGAACGGCTGCTGGGGCTGGATGCCGTCGAAGGCAACTTGGTCTTTGACCGCCGGCTGCGTCCAGTCCTTGGTCGCGGGTGCCAGGTTGTCGCTGGGCAAATCGTCGGTCAGGAACAGGCCCGTGACCGCGCTGGCGGGAATGATTGCGTCGGCGATGCCGTTCTCGGGGCCTGGACTGTTCGGGCTGCCGTTCCAGTTCTGGCCGTGGTGCAGCGGCATGGCGCTGTTGCCGCTGGCGTCGTAATAACCCAATCCGCCGGCCGGGTAGATGGATGAGTTGCCACTGAAACCCGTAAAGGACATCCACTGGCCGGGAATGACGGGAATGCTGGTGACCTGGTACGGCGTGGCGTCGGCGGTGTCGTCGCCCCAGGCGGTGGAGGTGCCGTCGGGCATGCCGGCCAGGTGCAGGTTGGCCCGTGACGGGATCGCCAGCGCCGCGGTCTCCCCGCCGGCCCGGACGGCGATGGCCGTGACTTTCACGTCAACCGTGTTGATCCCGATCAACGCCCCGCAAGTCAGCCGAACGGCGTTGTTGTTGGCCTTGGTGCAAGTGACGGTGACGCGCACGGCAGGTGTGCCGGTGTAGACGTTGGCGGCGAAGCTGCGCGTGGAGTCGGTCCAGCTGCCGCCGGTGATGACCACGGTGGGCGTGACGCTCGAACCCGAGTCCACCCGGTTATCGGCCGGGTAGATTGCGGCGGCAGAGGTCGCCCCGTTCCAGCCGTTGCGGATGTACGCGTCGATGACGCCCAGGGCGATGTTGTCGGCCGAGTTCTGCATCTGCGACCGCACCATCTGCGTGTACCCCCAATCCACGGCCAACGAGATGATGCCCGTGAGCGGCACCAAGAAGACCATCGCCCAGATCATCGCCGAACCGAGCCTGCGGGCGGTGCGACGGCAGCCGGTGCGATGGCGGGCCGGCGGGCGGAACCGAAACAGCGTGGGGAGCGAGTCCATAATGCAGACGGCCGTCCGACCAACACATAATGGACGCCATCCAACTGTCACATCGACCAAGCATTGGCGCAGCTGAAGGGCGAAAAACCGGCGGCGCTGAATTGCCACGGTCTTAACCCGGGCGAAATGGCGGAGGTCGCGGCGGAGGGATCAGCTCTGCCGTAGGGTGGGCACTGCCCGCCATGTCGGCCCGGCGGCGGGCAGTGCCCGCCCTACAAGAGCCGCCCTTGTGCCGTATCAGGCCGACTTGGCCGCGCCGAGTGCCGTCGTGCCCGGTTGGGTGGCGGTTTCGGTCTTGGTGGCGATCTTGTCGCTCGGGTAGGCGATGCGGCCGTGGTACAGGCCCAGCAGGCTCTTGACGAGGCTGCGTTCGATCAGCTCCAGCTCGCGCATCGTCAGTTCGCTTTCGTCGAACTGGCCGTCCAGCAGGCGCTTCATGGCCAGGTCGTGGACGAGCTGTTCGATGCGGGCCGGGTTCGGCTCCTGCATCGCCCGGCAGGCGCTTTCGCAGGCGTCGGCGAGCATACAGATGGCGGTTTCCTTCGTGCGCGGCTTCGGGCCGGGGTAGCGGTACTGGTGCTTTTCGACTTCCTGCTCCATCGGCCCCTGCTTTTCGGCTTCCTTGCAGGCGCGGTGGTAGAAGAACTCCACAAGCGTGGTGCCGTGGTGCTGCTGGATGAAGTGCAGGATCGGGCTGGGCAGGGCGTATTCCCGGGCCAGTTCCACGCCGTCTTTGACGTGGCCGATGATGATCAGCAGGCTGACGCTGGGCGACAAGTGCACGTGGCGGTTGCCGCCCTGCCCCTGGTTTTCGACGAAATACTCGGGCTTGTTGATCTTGCCGACGTCGTGGTAATAAGCGGCGACGCGGCAGAGCAGGCCATTGGCCCCGATCGCCTCGGCGGCTTCTTCGCTCAGCGTGGCGACCTGCAGACTGTGGTTGTACGTGCCGGGCGCTTCCATCGCCAAACGTCGCAGCAGCGGGTGGCTCATGTCCGCCAGTTCCAGCAGCGTCATGCTGGTGGTGATGCGGAACGTCCTTTCGATGAACGGCAGGATGCCCAGCGCCAGGAAGCCGACGGCCAATCCGGCCGCGCCGCTGTAAATGGCGTTCTGCATGATGTAGCCGAACGGCTCCATGCTCATCCAGCCGGCGGCGATGGTCGCGCACATCATCGTCACCGCGCACGCCAGCCCGATTTCCACGAGCTTGATGCGCGTCCGAACGTCGTCGAGCAGGAAGCAGCAGGTCATGACGCCCGTCATGAGAATGATCAAAAACTCCAGGCCTTCGCCCATGGCCAGCGTCGCCAGCAGCGCGTGAATGCCGGCGATGCCCATGGCGAAGCGTTGGTCGTAGGCGATGGCGAGAATGGTGGCGACCATGATCGTGGGCGCCAGGCCGAAGATGTACGACCGCGTGCTCCCCAGGCCCGTCAGCTGCGCCAGCAGCAGCATCGACAGCATCAGCGACGCCAGGCCGAGCGCCCGGGCGTCGTTGCGGACGATGCGCGGCTGGTACGTGACGACGTACATGGAGCCGACGACCGTCAGGGCGATCACCGTCGCCATCAGCCCCAGGCGCTGCCACCAGACGGCCGAACCGAGGCGGACGAGGTAGGCGTCGTGCTCGGCCTTGAGCTGGACGTATTCGCCCTGGTCGATGCGGCCGGCCTCGACGAAGGTCATGTTCTTGGGCACCCGCACGTCCGCCGTCGCCGGGTCGACCTGGTCGGCCGCCTGGTTCTTCGCCTGCGTGGTGGCCAGTTCGTCCAGTTCGAAGTTCGGGGCGATTTTGTCGAGCGTGATCGCGACGATCTTCGGGTAGATCACCTCGGCGAACGCGTCGTTGGCCGGCTTGTTGAACTTGGCGGCCAACTCGTCGCGCATCGACGGCGAGAAGGTGCTGTCGGCCCGTACCGACCACTCGACGCCCGCCAGCCGAATGTTGCGGCCGGTGTCGGTCGACTTCTGCGCGTCCGGGAGGATGCGCAGGTCCAGCTTCATCAGCGAGCGGACGTAAGCATCGACCGAGTCCTGCCACGCCGCCCGGCGGCCGGTGTCGGCGTAGGCCTGCAGGCGTTCCAGAGTCAGCGAATCGAGCAGCCGGCGGTACGGCTCGGACAACTGTTCCAGGCGCTGGCCCTTGAGCGTGTCCGGCAGGGCCGACAGTTCGCTGCGCAGCGTGGTGAGGGGATCGACGGCGGACGCCTTGTAGACGCGCGGCTCATTCAGCCGGGCCGTCTGGCGCGACATGTTGAGCTTTTCCGGGTCCTGGTAGCTGAAGTCGACGCGGGCGACGATGTCGTGCGGGGCGTGCTGCCCGACGCGCCAGCCGACGACCTGCGGCCGAAGCATCAGGATGGCGGTGCACGCCAGGGCAAAGCCCAGCGCGACGACGAGCGCCATGTGGTGGTGGGGCCGCAACAGCCGGCCGACGAGGGAATCGTCGAGGTCCGGCCGTTTCTTCTGAATCTCTTCGCGGCGACGAGTACTGCTGCTTGGGCGTCCCATAAACCTCATGACGACGAGAAACCGGCCAGTCGATAGCTTGCCCGATTTTTTCGGCTTTGCAAATTGAACGCCGCCTGCAGCCGCCGTAAATTCTCTTCCGTGCGGCCGCCGGCATTCCCGGCGGTCGATTTTATCAGATCTTCCCCCCGAAGGAGCAAAATATGCCGCTGACCCCTCAGCCCCTCAAGTACCCGTCCAATGCCCTCGAACCTCATATCGACCAACAAACGATGGAGATTCACCACGGCAAGCACTACGCCACCTATTGCACCAACTACAACAAAGCCCTGGAAAGCGCCCCGGACCTGGCCGGCAAGTCGGTGAACGAGGTCATCGCGAACCTGACTGCCGTGCCCGAGGCGGTCCGGACCATGGTCCGCAACAACGGCGGCGGGGCCAGCAACCACGAACTATTCTGGGACATCATCGCCCCGGGCGGCCCGAAAGAGCCGGTCGGCAACCTAAAGGCCGCCATCGACAGCCAACTGGGCGGCTTCGACAAGTTCAAGGAAGAGTTCGCCAAGGCCGCCACGGGCCGCTTCGGCAGCGGCTGGGCCTGGCTGGTCAAGGAGGCTGACAAGCTGACGATCACCAGCACCCCCAACCAGGACAGCCCGATCATGGACGGCAAGTTCCCCGTCCTCGGCCTGGACGTCTGGGAGCACGCCTACTACCTCAAGTACCAGAACCGCCGCCCCGACTACATCGCGGCGTTCTGGAACGTGATCAACTGGCAGGTCTGCGAACAGCGGTTCAACGCCGCCAAGTAAGGGCGGGGAAGTAGGCGGGCGTCCTGGACCGGGTTTCCTCCCGATACGCCGGGTCGGACGCCAAACTCCGCTAACCAAAAAGTCGCGTCGGTTTCGCGGCTTTGCCAAAACGCCGTTGCTTCTACGTTTGTGGTGCGGGTGTGACCTCACACCACAAACGTAGAAGATCGGGCAGCTTTTAGTGATTTGTAGCTGCGACGCCTGCGTCGCCTTTCTGGTCTGCTGTCGGGCCGTCTGAGAGTTTCGTCCGTTCGTTCCTACTTTGAGCAAGGCGACGCAGGCGTTGCAGCTACGAAGCGGCGGACGCCGCACTGCCGTAGGGTGGGCACTGCCCGCCGTTCTCCGCCCGGTGGCGGGCAGTGCCCGCCCTACACGAACGGCAGACGGGTCTTCGAAACGATGCGCCTGAACGCATCGCCCTACCTCGTGGCCGATTCGGGCGAGAACCCAAATCGCCCTGCCGCCGATTCGTCCACACTTGTGGTTAAGCGTTCGCGCGACATTGCCGCCGCGACGGGCAAGTCGCGGCGGTTGGGGGCGCAATGAGGCCGAGCGTGAAGACCCATCAGACCCACCCGGCCGGGCGTTACAACGAGAAAGTCGGGCAGAAAACGCACAGATTTTTCGCGTGACAAGGCCGGCCGACGGCTTAGTTTGGTGTCTCCGGCTGTGCGTTCACGGCCGAAGCAGCGGGGCCGACGCGTACCTGCTCGGCGACGTGGTCGTACACGGTTTGGAGGAAGCCCATGAACGAAAAGCCTTTACTGCGGAAGTGGGCCGGGCCGAGGCGTTCGAGGACGGGCGTGCGGCCTTCGAGGGTGAGGTCGTCGAGGGCGTGCAGATCGACGCCGGCCTCGAAGAAACCGGGGGCTTCCAGGTCGGCCAGCAGTTGCTCGGTTTCGGTCGGCGGGGCCGGGGCGGCGGCGGCTTCGTCGGCGAACTCGTCGACGTCCTCGTCCGGCTCCAACGCCAGGGCGTCAGATAAATCGATGTCGTCGGCGGGCACGCCCGCTAGATCCTGGGCCAATTCCTCGGCTGGCAGATCGTCGGCGGGCCGGGCGTCGTCGGCGACATTGTCGTTGTTTTGGTCGGTCATTCTTCCACCGCCTCGTTCGACAGGGCCAGGTATTTCTTCAGGTCGTCGGTGGACAGGTTCGTCAGCCACTGGTCGCCGCTGGTGACAATGTTTTCGGCCAGCGCGGTTTTATCGGCCAGCAGTTTGTCGATGCGTTCTTCGACGGTGCCGATGCTCACGAACTTGTGCACCTGCACGATGCGGGTCTGGCCGATGCGGTGGGCGCGGTCTGTGGCCTGTGCTTCGACGGCCGGGTTCCACCAGCGGTCGTAGTGGAACACGTGATTCGCCGCCGTCAGGTTCAGGCCCAGGCCGCCGGCGCGGAGGCTGAGGATGAAGATGCGGTGCTTCGTGCCGGGCCGCTGGAACTCCTGGATCATCGTGTCGCGGTCTTTGACCGGCACGCCGCCGTGGAGGAACAACGGCTCCTGGTTCAACTGCGTGCGGATGAGTTTTTCCAGCAGATGGCCCATCTCGCGGTACTGCGTGAAGACGAGGGCGGCTTCGCCTTCCTCGATGACTTCTTCCAGCATCTCCACCAGCCGCTCGGCCTTGCCGCTGCGGTTGTCGATGGATTTGTTGTCGGGCGTGAGCAGGGCGGGGTGATCGCACACCTGCTTGAGGCGCGTCAGGCCCGCCAGGATCAGGCCGCGACGGCGGATGCCGCTGGCGTTTTCCACGCTGGTGAGCATGTCGGCGGTGATGCGTTCGTACATCGCGGCCTGCTCTGGCTTTAGGCTCGTGAAGACGCGCATCTCCATCTTGCTCGGCAGGTTCACGGCCACTTCCGGGTCCTGCTTTGTGCGGCGCAACACGAACGGGCGAATCAGTTCGCGCAGCAGTTGGCCGCGCTTCGGGTCGTTCATCCGTTCGACCGGAATGACGAATCGTTCGCGGAACTGCGCGGCCGTCCCGAGCAGCCCGGGGTTCAGCACTTCCATGATCGACCAGAGCTCGGACAAATGGTTTTCGATCGGCGTACCCGTCAGCGCGACACGCCGGCCGGCGGTGAGGGAACGGATAGCGGCGCTGGCGGCGCTTTGGGCGTTCTTGACCTTCTGCGCCTCGTCCATGGCCACGCGGTGCCAGCGGACGCGGCGCAGATCGACCTGGTCGCGGTGCGCCAGCGCGTAGCCGGTGAGGATCACGTCGTACTTCGCCACCTGCTCCGCAAACGCTTCACCGTGCAGACGTTCCGGGCCGTGGTGGGCGAGGACTTTAAGCGTGGGGGCGAAGCGTTCCAGTTCGCGCACCCAGTTGCCGATGACGCTGGCGGGGGCGAACAGCAGCGTCGGCCCGGCCGGCGGGCGGTGGCCGTTGCCGTTTTCTTCGGTATGGGCCAGGCGTTCCTGCAACAACAGGCTGATGAACTGAATCGTCTTGCCCAGGCCCATGTCGTCGGCAAGGCAGGCGCCCAGGCCGAGGCGGTCGAGGTACGCCATCCATTGGAGGCCGCGAAGCTGGTACGGCCGCAGTTCGCCGAGGAAGCCGGGCGGCTGGGGCATTTCGCTGAGTTTGCTGTCGGGCGATTGGCTGAGCAGGCGGTCAATCCAGTCGGCCCCGCTCAGGCCGCTGACGGGCACGCCGGCGTCGCCCGCCAGCCCGTAGGCAACGCGGAAAGCCTCGCCCAGCGTGAGTTTACCGGTGCTATTCTTGGCGATCGCTTCCTGCGCCTTTTTTGCGGCTTCAAGGTCAATCTGAATCCAGCGGTCGCGGAAACGGACCAGCGGCGACTGCTGGGCGACGAGTTGTTCGAACTCGGCGGGCGTCAGTTGTTGCTGGCCGACGGCGACGCGCCAGTCGAAGCGGACGAGGGAATCGAGGCCCACGCGACCGCCCGCTGCCAGGGCGTGGCCATTGTGCGGGCCGTCGGGGCCGACGCCGTCGAGCGTCTCGTCGTCGTGGTCGGCCGGCGTAAGTGCAAGGCGTAAACTGAGTTCGCCCTGATCGGGCGTGGCCCAGTCCGGCACGTCGACGTGGAAGCCGTTGTCTTCCAAAGCGACGGCCCACGACCGCATGAATGCGAACGCTTCGACGGGCGACAGGATCAGCCGCGTCGGCTGTTCTTCGGGCAATACGCGTTCCAGCGGCGGGAAGTGTTCTGCGGCGATTTTCAGGTCCGCCAGCATTTTCGTCTGTCGCTCGCCGATGGTGCGGCCGAGGCTGGTCAGGGGGCTGGCCTGCTGTTTCCACAGGTTTTCGGCTGTGAGAATGCTCGGCTCGTCGCCCTCGCCGACCAGGCGGAACTCCATCAGCCAGCCCGTTTCGTCCGGCGGCGGCTCGGTCATGCGGAAGCCGAGGCGGGCGTTCGCCTGCTCGCCGGCGTCGGTGATCGGCGTGAGCCACTGGTAGACGTCGTCGGCCAGCTTACGCAGCTCTGCGTCGTCGCCTTCCACCACGCGGCCGTCGCCGAGCAGGGCGCTGAGCCAGCGTACGTCGAGGGCGGCGGGCCGCTGGTGGACGCGGAGGAAGAACTCGTCGGTGCGTGCGGCGCGGCGGACCAGACTATCGGTCGTCTCGCTCAGAAACGTCTCTACCAGCCGGAGTGGGTGGGCGTCTTTCAACCACGGCGTGGCGCGGCAGACGGCGGGCATGGCGAGCGCGAACTTCTCCAGCCGCTGCACTTCCTCGCGGTTGCCCACCAGGGGCTGCCAGAGGGCGGTCAGGTGGTCGCCCTCGCGGCGGACGCTGGGGTAGAACTGGTGCGTCGCCACGCAGGACCGGGCGATGCCGGCGAGCCTTGCCCAGAACAAGAGGGCGTCGCCGCAGTCGGGCGATGGCGAAACCGTGGCCAGGGCGTCGATTGCGTGTAACGGCGTCAGCTTCAGCACGGGCGCGCCGACGGTCGGCGCGTCGGGCAGGTGCAGGTCGGTGACGCCGTCCACGGCCAACTGGCCGGCCGCTTCGCCGGCGAGCGTGACGAAGCGTTCGCGCAACACGGCGGGGTCAGCGGGCCGTCCCGTGTCCGAATCCAGTGCGGCGATCAGAAGGTCGCTCGTGTCCCAGATGGCGATCAGCATGCGGTGTGTGCCAGCGTTCGAGTGTTCGCCCCCGGTACCGCCCGGCGCAGCGAGCGAAACAGTGTACGAGAAACCCGCCCGCAATGCGCTAGTCGGCGGCGGCATTGTCCAAATGCGGGTTTGGCCGCACAATATACGGCGAATCATGCCCAAAACGCTGTACCTGGAAACCTTCGGCTGCCAAATGAACGTGCTCGACTCCGAGCTCGTCCTCGGCCAACTGCGCGGCCAAGGCTACGTATCGACCGACGACCGCGACACCGCCGACGTTGTGATCTTCAACACCTGTTCCGTGCGCGAACACGCCGAGCAAAAGGTCTGGAGCCGCCTCGGCCAACTGCGCGACCGCAAGGCTGCCGACCCGAACTTTGTCCTCGGCGTCATCGGCTGTATGGCCGAGCGCGAAGGGGCGGAGATGTTCAAGCGCAACCCGCACATCGACATCCTCTGTGGCCCCGCGGAGTTAGATAAGTTGCCGGGCATGGTGCATAACGCGGTGACGACGGCGGCGACCCGGCCAGTCGACGAGTCGGCGAGTCGTGAAGACAATGCGGGCAAACCACGCTCTGCCACGGCTCGCCGACTCGCCGACTCGCCGAAGCAGGTCGCGCTAATGGGACAAAGCGTGCGCCGCAGCAGCACGTTGCAGGTGGCACGCGACGAACTGGAAATGCTGGATTTGTCCCGCGTCGTCTCCCCCGGCGACGACCTGAGCCGCGCTTACGTCCGCATCACGCGTGGCTGTAATAAGTTCTGTACGTACTGCGTCGTCCCCCACACGCGTGGCCCCGAAGTGCACCGGCCGCCGCAGAACATTATCGATGAAGTCCGAAAACTGGTCGACGCCGGCGCGAAGGAAGTGACGCTGCTCGGGCAGACGATCAATCACTACGCCTTCGACCACGGCGACAGCCGGCGCACCACATTCGCCGATTTGCTGTACGCCATCCATGAAGCCACGCCCGATCTGCCGCGGCTGCGGTTCGTCACCAGCTTCCCGCGCGATTTCAGCGATGACGCCCTCGACGCGATGCGCGACTGCGAGCGCATCTGCCGCTACCTGCACGCCCCGGCCCAGCACGGCAATAACCGCATGCTGAAGCTGATGAACCGCGGCTACACGATTGAGCAATACCGCGATTTCGTCGACCGCGCCCGCGAACGCATGCCCGACATCGCCATTGCCAGCGACTTCATCGTCGGCTTCCCGACCGAAACCGACGCGGAGTTCGATCAGTGTTGTGACATCGTCCGCTACGCCCGGTTCAAGAACAGCTTTATCTTCAAGTACAGCCCCCGTCCCGGCACCGTCGCAATCGACCGCTTCGAAGACGACGTGCCCGAAGACGTGAAACGGCAACGGAATAACCGTTTGCTCGACGTGCAAAGCGAAGTCATCGCCGCGAACAACGCGGCAATGGTGGGGCAGACGGTGGAAGTGATGGTCGAAGGCGAAAGCAAACTCGTCAGCCGTCGCGCCAAAGCCCAGAACGGCGTCGAGCTAGGCACCGGTTTCACAAGGCAGGTCCGCTTCAGCGGGCCTGAGACATCCACGCACACCCAACTCGTCGGCCGCACCCGCGGCGACCAGATCGTCGTCTTCGACGGCGACTTGTCCCTCAAAGGCGGTCTGACCGAGGTGGCCATTGATCGCGCCCATCAGATGACCCTGTTCGGACGCCAAACCCGCCAACCGAGCTTGGCCGTTTGATCATCTTTACTGCCGGCGGGTGCGTCCCTAGACTTTGCCCGCTCACGTTCGTCGCGAAACCAGGTCGGCCCGGGCCGGAGTGCAAATCATGACCGAATCCAATCCCCCGACCCCCACGACGGCCACCGCCGAAGCCGCGGCCACCGAGTCATTCATCCCTCAGTCCACGGTGCTGATCGTCGACGACAATCAGCAGAACGTGGAACTGTTGGCCGCGTTTCTGGAGTCGCTGCCGCTGAAGCTGGAAATGGCGTACGACGGCGTGGAAGCCCTGGAAAAGGTGGCGGCTAATCCGCCGGACCTGATTCTGCTGGACGTGATGATGCCGCGCATGAGCGGCTTCCAGGTCTGCCGCAAACTGAAAAACGACCCGGCCACGAAGGACATTCAAATCCTGATGGTCACCGCCCTGAACGAACTCGGCGACATCGAACAAGCAGCCGAGTGCGGAACGGACGATTTTGTGTCCAAGCCCGTCAATAAGTTCGAACTGCTGACGCGGGTGAAAAGCCTGCTGCGGGTGCGGCATTTGAAGAGCGAGTTGGAACGGGCGCTGACGTATTTGAACGAAGTCGAACACGAATCGACGGGCAGCGAATAAGACGCACCACGGAGGCACAGAGACACGGAGGAAACAGGAGCGACACAATTCCTCTTTGCTTTTCTCCGTGCCTCCGTGGTGAACTCTTCCATGCACGACGCCAACACAACAATCGAAAGCTTCCTTGCCGCCGCCGCCGCCAAGCAGCCGACGCCGGGCGGCGGGGCGGTGACGGCGCTCGCCGGGGCGCTGGCGGCGTCGATGGGCGAGATGGTGCTGCAGTATTCGGTGGCCAAGAAGGACTTGGCCGCTCATGCCGCGCTTAATGCCGAAGTGCTGGCCGAACTGACGCGCGCCCGCGGCGTGCTGCTGGAACTCATGGCCGAGGATCAGGCCGTGTTCGCCGAACTCACGGCCGCGAAGAAAGCCGGCGGCGAGACGGCGACATACGTCGACGCCTGCATCGCCGTCCCGCAAACCATCGGCATTACAGCCCTGGCCATCCTGGACCTGGCTAACCGCGTGGCCGGCACGAGCAACAAATACCTGCTCAGCGACCTGGCAGTCTGCGGCGAACTGGCGATGGCGGCGATTCGCTCGGCCGTTCACAGCGTGCGGGCGAACCTCAACGACGTCCCGGCGGAACGAAAAACAGAATTGAACGCCGAGTGTGAGCGCCTGATCGGCCGCGGCGTGACGGCCATTCGATCGCTTATGGCCGCGATCGATCTGGCAAAAGGTGCGGCGTGAAAAGCGACCCGCGCGACTACAAGATCGAGATCAGTTCCCTGCCGAGCAACGATAGCAAAGCTGCCTCGCCGTCGGCCCGGCCGTTCCTGTCGGTGCTGTTCAACTGCTGCGGCGTGTACCAGCGCGTGTACAAAACGCCCGCCGGCCAGGAGTACAGCGGACGCTGCCCGAAGTGCCTGCGCACGGTGCGTTTCGTCGTCGGCCCGGGCGGTACGAGCGGGCGGTCGTTTGTGGTAGAGTGATCGGCCATGAGTTCGACCGCCGTAGCCAAGCCCGCCGCCGCCGGTTCGCCCGGATTGGCCGGCTATTCCGTGTCACGCCCGGGCGGGCGCTGCGCCGTCAGCGGCAGCGACATCCTCCCCGGCGACACGTTCATGGCCGTTCTCAAAGAAACGCCGACGGGGCTCGAACGCCACGACATCGCGACCGCCCATTGGGCCGACAGCCACGCCGCTGGCGTCCTGGCGTACTGGCGGGCCGTGATGCCCAAGCCGGACGCGACCAAGAAAAAGCCGTTCGTCGATGACGAGGTGCTGACGCAATTGTTCGAGCGCCTGGCCGACACCGATGATCCGCACAAGGTGCACTTCCGCTTCGTGCTCGGCCTCATCCTGATGCGCAAACGCATTCTGGTGTACGAGGCCAGCGATCATATTGATGGCCATGACGTCTGGCTCGTCCGTCGGCGGGGCGTGGAAGGCAAACTGACGCTGCGCAACCCGCACCTGACCGAAGAGCAGGTCGCCGCCGTCAGCACGCAGCTCGGCCAGATCATGAATGAGGAACTGTGATGCGCCGGCCGGTGCTGATGTGTCTGACCGCGTCGCTGCTCGTCGGCTGTGCGGCGAAGAAAAACGCCGTACGCCCGGCTTACTACGGCCCGACCGATCCGCTGCCGACGCTGGTCGACAAATTGAACGAACGCAACGGCCGTTTGCAGTCGCTGCGGGCCGAAGGGCGATTTTCTGCCGACCTGATCGACCCAGTCACAAAGGACCGCACCTCGCCGCCGGACGGCGACGTGACGCTGCTCTACATGCCGCCGCGAAACCTGCGATTGGCGGCGAAGGTATTCACCGAGCGGGCGTTCGACATCGGCAGCAACAGCGACCGCTACTGGCTGATCCTGCCGCGTCAGGAAACCATGTACTGGGGCACCCACGGCAGCGACACCGGCCAAGCGGCGCGACTGCCGATCCGCCCCGACCTGCTCGTCGAAGTCCTCGGCATCACGCCGCTGGAAACCGATTTGCTGCAATCGCCCGCGCCGGTCCTGCGGTTCAACAACGACCAGGACTGCTACATGCTCACCTGGCAGGTTCGGCTGCCCGACCGCTTCGCCGTGCAGAAGGAAGTCTGGTACGACCGCCAGACGCTGCAGCCGCGGCTCGTGTTGCTGTTCGACGTCAACGGCCGCGTCGTACTGCGGGCGTACCCGTCGGACGTGAAGAAAGTCCACGGCTACGACCCGCCGGTGGAAATGCCGTCGCGTTATGAGCTGATGTTCCCGGACATGCAGTCGACGTTCTCGCTACGGCTGAGTGATTTGGAACGTGAGCGAAACGGCGTCCCCGCGGCCCGCAGTTTCGTCTTCCCCGAACGGCCGGCGGGCGTATCGAAGGTGGAACCGCTTGACCGCTAATCGCCGCATTGTGCTGCTCGTTTGTCTGCTGCTGTGCGGCTGGACCGTTTCGTTCGCTCGGGCGGCGGAGCCGGTGATCGCACGGGGCCAAGGCAATGAGTTCTGGCTTCTGCGGCCGATGGTCGCGCGGGACAAAAGCGAATACACCAGCGTCCGCCGACTGGCAGACCCGGTGGCGGGAACGTGGGCCGAGGCGAACCGTATCGGCGGCCGCGTGATTGACGCGGCGGCGCTCGGCGACCGCCTGGCCGTTCTGCCGGTGGATGGTGGCTGGCGATTAATCTGGTCCGGCGGCAGCGTCAGCGGGCCCGTTCCGCCACAAGGCCGGACCCTGCGCCGGCTCGCGTCGTCGAACGACGTGCTCTGGGCAATCGCGACCGTTGATGCGGGACCGGCTGAGCTGCTGCGGTGGACAGAAGAGGGCGGCTGGCGCACGGTAACGCCCTTGCCTGCCGAGGCAGATCTGGCCACTGCGTCGCTCGACGTGATCGGCGAATCGGCTTCGCTGGCTTGGGTGAAGGATCGGCAGGCGCTTGTTGCGAAGTGGCGGCCGGACTCGGGATGGCAACCAGTGGCGAGTGTTGCCGCCGACGTGAAAACGGCCAAGCTCATCGGCGGCGCGCCGTACCCGCTGGTCGCGGTACGCCCGGATCGGGAAGGCCAGCCGACCGACGCGATGGCGGTCCTGCGTGTCGACGAACCCGCCGGCACGGCAGCCTCGCCGCCCAAATCCGTCCCCGCCTCCGATCTGGCCGACGTGACGGTGGTCGGGCCGGGCGTACGCATCGTCGACGTCAATAACGACAAGCTCAACCAGACCACTATTGACGATTACGGCCGCGGCGCGGCACATGGTCCTGACCCGCTGCCCGAGCCGGCACCGACGGTCGCGCCGCGGCAGTTCGAGTGGATCAACGTGCTGATCATGACGGCCCTGACGGTCATCATGCTGCGGAACTTACGGACCGATCCGGAGAACCCGCCGCTGCTGGCCAGCGGGCTGCGGCTCGCCCCGATGTGGCGGCGGGTGCCGGCCGCCCTGATCGACCTGCTGCCCTGCGTCGTGACGACGGCGTGGGTTTTCACGCGTTTCGACGGGACGACCGAGGAGTTCCGCAATGCCCCGGAGCGTGTGTACCTGCCGATCTATCTCGGCCTGATGGCGTACCTGGTGCACGTGACAATCGGCGAAATCTGGCTAGGCAAATCGATCGGCAAGTGGCTGTTCGGGCTGCGTGTCGTCGGCATCAACGCCGAGCCGGTCACGCCCGGGCGGATCGTGCTGCGCAACGTGCTGCGGTCGGTGGAACTGACGCTATTGCTGCCGGCGTTGTTGCCGTTCATGTCACCGCTGCGCCAGCGATTGGGCGACATGGCGGCGCGAACGACGGTGGTGACGGACGCGCCCGCGGTCGAGGGTGAGCAGCTGACAACGACTAAGTGAATGGCTCGGTGGGCGTTTGATTATCGCATGGGGCGGCGACCTAAGTTGGCACCCCGAAATGGAACGACGAGTCCTTAAGAAACGCGCGATTCGCGTGGGCTCGCCAGCCCTATTCCACCTTCATCACGATCAGCGTCAGGTCGTCGTTCCGGCTCGCCAGGCCGGCGAAGCGGCGGACGTCCCACAACAGGTGGTCGGCAATCGCTTGAGCCCGACCGCCGCCGCTGTTTTTGAACGCTTCCCACACACGTTCGGTGCCGTAGGTCTGCTTCTCGAAGTTCATCGCGTCGGGCAGGCCGTCGGTGTAGAACAGCAGGGCGTCGCCGGCCTGTAAGTCGACGACGTTTTGCGAGAAGTTTTCGTTCGGATCAATGCCCAGCACGGTGTTATCGCTGGGCAATTCCGTAATCACGCCGTTGCGCTGCAGCATCGCGGGCGGGTGGCCGGCGTTGCAGTACGTCAGCCGGCGGTTGCGCGCATCGTACACGCCGTAGAACAGCGTGACGAACTCCGTCGGCTTGGTGTCGCGGTACAGCATCACGTTCAGCCGGCGGACGACTTCGTACAGGTAATAAACGTTGTCCACCTGCGCCCGCAGGGCCGCGCGAACACTGGCCATGACAAGGCTGGCGGGCACGCCCTTGCCACTGACGTCGGCGATGACCAGGCCGAAGTTTTGGTCGGGCAATTCGATGAAGTCGAAGAAGTCGCCGGCCAGGTCGAAGCAAGGGACGTAGGTGTACGCGATGTCCACGCCCTTGAGCAGCGGCGGGCCGGTCGGGAGCATGCGCTGCTGCACTTCCGCCGCCATGCGGACCTGCCGCTCGACGGCTTCACCGGCCAAGCGTTCTTCCAGCAGTCGCGTGTTGTCGATCGCGGCGCTAGCTTGGGCGGCGATGGCCTTGAGCAGGTCCAGTTCGTACTGCTCGAACGTGCGTTTCGTGGCCGTGTAGACGCGCAGCACGCCGATCGGGCGGCCTTTGTAGCGCATGCCGATCGACAGCATGCTGGCGATGCCTTCGCGGGCCGCTTCGTCGGGGTATTGCACGCGCGGGTCGGTGAGCATGTCGGTGACCATTTCGTACCCGCGCTGGCCCCAGGCGACTTTGTCGATCTCGCTGCTGCTCACCCGCACCGGCCCCTTGTTCAGGTACTGCGGCGACAGGTTGTAAACGGCCTTGATGACCAGTTCGTCGTTGTCGGCGTTCACCAGCCGAATGGAGGCGGCCTTCACGTCCATCACTTCGCACACCGCGCGCACCGTGCGGTCCAGCAGCTTCTTCAAATCGCGCGGCTCGGCCAGCATCATCGTGACGTTGTAGATCGTCGTCAGTTCGTTGAACCGCTGGCGCAGCTCGTACTCCTGAAAGCAGAGCCGGGCGACGGTGTTGGCGATCATCGTCACGAACTGCACGGCCGCCGCCCGGGCGCCGGGGTTGGCCGACACCTGGCGCACCAGCAGCCGTACGCTTTTGCCCTCGATGCCGAACTTTTCCGCCAACTTGGTGATGGCGGCTTCTTCGAATGAGCTGGTCGGCGTGCCGATGGTCATCCGGATCGTGCCGAGCTTCTGGCCCTGCACGATGATGGGGGCGATGTATTCACGGCCCTGCTTCTGGGCCTCAGGGATTTCCTGCTCGGCGTGAGCGATGGCGTTCTGGCGGTCGATAAAATCGCGCGACGGGTTCGGCTGCGTTAAGACGTTGCCGGCCGCGTCCGTGATGGTGGCGCGGACGTGGGCGACGGCGGCGAAGCTGTCCTGGATCTCCTGGAGCGTCGGGACGTCCATGAAATCGGTCAACTTGAATGTAGGCAGGCCGTTATCCATCGTCGGCCCGGCGATTGTAAGGCCACAACCGCCCAACTCAACGTCGCGACGTGCAGGTGCGCCGTTTCTGACGTAAAATGAGGCACTTATGGCAACGATCGAAGTCAACGGCCGTTCCCTGAGCTACAGCGACACCGGGCAAGGCTCGGCCGTCGTGTTGATTCACGGCTTCCCCCTCGACGGCCGCGTCTGGTCCGCCGTGGCCGACCGGCTGGGGATGCGGGCGCGGGTCATCGTGCCCGATTTACGCGGTTTCGGCCGGCATCCTCCGGAAGAGGCGTTCACCATGGACGACTTGGCCGACGACATGGCGAAGCTGATGGAAACGCTCGGCGTCGCGCCGTGCGCGGTGGCCGGGCTGTCGATGGGCGGGTACGTCGCCCAGGCGCTGGCGAAAAAATACAGGGGCATCGCCACGCGGCTGATCCTGGTCGACACCAAAGCCGAAGGCGATTCACCCGAGGCCAAGGCCAACCGTGACGTGATGGCCGACCTGGCCCTGTCGGAGGGATCGCGGGCGGTGGCCGAGCAGATGCTGCCGAAGATGACGGCCCCGGACGCGGCGGCGGGCGTGGTGGCGGAACTGCAATCGATCATGGAAAGCCAGTCGCCGCAGACGCTGGCGGCGGCGTGCCGGGCGATGCGCGACCGCGACGACTTCCAAAGCGTCCTGCCGACGCTCGACGTGCCGATCGACTTCATCTTCGGCCGTGACGACGTCATCTCGCCGGCGGCGGCCATTGAATCGATCGTGAACGGCTCGCCGCAGAACAGCCTCACGCTCATCGACAACGCCGGGCACATGTCGCCGATCGAACAGCCGCAGAGCGTAGCCGACGCCATCGCCCATGTTCTCGGCTAGAATATGAGACGCATGAACCGTGAAAAAATCACCTGGATGGCCAGCGGCGCAGTCCTTGCCGCGCTGGCCCTGAACGTGCCGGGCTCGCTCGCGCAGCGCGACAGCGATTACCGCTTCGTCCGCACCCTTGTCGACATTTATCGGCAGGTCGGCACGAACTACGTCGAGCCCGTCGACGAGCCGAAGCTGCAGACGTCGGCCATCAACGGCATGCTCGGCAGCCTTGACCCGTACACCGTCTTCGTGCCCGAAGAGGACAAAGACGCATTCAACGACGCACTCGACGGCAACTTCAAAGGCGTCGGCATCCAGCTGAACCAGAACCCCGAAACGCTTCAGATCGAAGTGGTCACGCCGATCGACGACAGCCCGGCCTGGAAGGCGGGCGTACTGCCGGGCGACATCCTGGAAAAAGTCGACGGCGTCAGCGTCGTCGGCCAACGCCTGGAAGGGCCCAGCGGCATTATCAGCCGAATCAAGGGCCCCAACGGCACGCAGGTGACGCTCGGCCTGAAGCGCGGCGACAACAAGTTCGTCGAGCTGACGATGAACCGGGCCGAGTTTTTCGTGCCGCAGGTCAAAGGCTTCGAACGCAAGCCCGACAACAGCTGGAACTACTTCGCCGACCCCGACGCGAAGATCGGCTACATCCGCCTGAAACAGTTCACGCCCGACATCGGCAAGCAGATCACTGATATCTGCCAGACGCTGCTGAAGCAGGGCATGAAAGGCCTGGTGTTCGACCTTCGGTTCAACCCCGGCGGGCGACTGGAAGAGGCCGAGCAGTTGATTGATCTGTTCGTGGACAAGGGGACGATCGTCACGGTCAAAGGCCGCAATCGCCCCGAGCAGAAAATGATGGCCAAGGCCGACGGCACGCTGCCGAACTTCCCGATGGTCGTGCTCGTCAATGAGCATTCGGCGAGCGCGTCCGAGGTCATGGCCGGCAGCCTGAAAGACAACGGCCGCGCGACCGTCGTCGGCGCCCGCACCTACGGCAAAGGAAGCGTGCAGGAAGTGATGCCGCTGGACGCCCATTCCGGCGAACTGAAAATCACCGTCGCTTACTGGTACCTGCCCAGTGGCAAGCGTGTGCAGCGCCTGAAAGACGCCAAAGAATGGGGCGTCGAGCCCGACGTCGTCGTGGCCATGGACGAAAGCAGTCAGGAACGCCTGATGCTGGAACAAGTGCGGTCCGAGAGCATGCGTGTCGCCTTGACCACGCCCGCCACCACGCGTTCGTCCACTGGCACGACGGTGCCTTCTACGCAGCCGATTGACCCGCAGTTGGACAAGGCGTTGGACGTGTTGCGCGAGAAGCTGAAAGGTTGATATTTCGGGCGAGCCACCGACCAACTTTCTGATACCCGAACCGGCGCAACGTGTAGTCCCGCATCCGATACCGAGGCGTCGCGATGTTGCGATGCCGAATTGGGTACGGTTGGCATTGGTCACATTAAGCATCGGCGGCGGGTTTATGGGCATGACGTTGACGGCGGGCATTCTGTTCAGACATGGAACCGAGCCGGTCGCTGAGTTGTTGATCGGCTTGATTTTTTTAGCCTTATATGGGCTGTTAATACTTTCGGGTTTAATCCTCGTACAGAATCGGCAAAATCTGAAGCCACTCGCGGCCGCGTTTTTACTACAGGTTCCTGTGATCTCTTCGCCGGCGATGACGTACCGGTTCAGTGGCGGTATCTACACGCCACTACTTTTCGGGGTTAATGGAGTGAAGTGGTTCATTTGGGCCGGCGCGGAATGGTACTTCTCGATACTACGGCCCGCGCCAGTTGCATTCGGCTTCAACGTTTTTGCGGTCGGTGTGTTCGCGTATCTTGTCGTTCAAATCTTACGTCAGCGGAACCCTGATGCGCGTTCTGGCAATTGAAAGCACCTGCGACGAAACCGCCGCCGCCGTGGTCGAGGACGGAACTCTTGTGCGCAGCAATGTCGTGGCGACGCAGATCGATCTGCACCAGATCTATCGCGGTGTCGTTCCCGAGATCGCTAGCCGTGCACACATCGAACAGATCCTGCCCGTCGTCCAAAGCGCGCTGGCCGACGCCGCGCTCACGCTGCGCGACATCGATGCCGTCGCCGTCGCGCAGCGGCCCGGCCTGATCGGCTCGCTCCTCATTGGCGTGACATTCGCCAAAACACTCGCTTGGGCAATAGGCAAACCGCTCATCGGCGTCGATCACGTGCACGCGCATCTCTACAGCGTGATGCTGGACGATCGACTGGAGACCAGGGACGCGTTTTCCAGTCCCCAGTTCCCCGCCGTCGGCCTTGTGGCGTCGGGCGGTCACACGGCGATGTACCGGCTGAACGACTGGCTCGACGTCACGCGCGTC
>DASVSC010000123.1:0-7817 GCA_036388295.1 Tepidisphaeraceae bacterium
AACCCCGCGCGCGGCTGGGTCGCGCGGGTTAACACCCGCGGCTCAAACCCGCAACCACAATCGCCTATCATCCCGCCGTATGCGAACGATCGAAGAATTGACTGACCGCGAGATCCTCGCGCTGGCGATCGCCCTCGAAGAACGTGACGGCCGGCTTTATCACGACTTCGCCGAACGCCTGCAAGCCGATTACCCGTCCTCGGCCGACGTGTTGCGGCGCATGGCCGATGAGGAAGCGACGCACCGCGACCGCCTGCTGAGCGGCTACCGCGAACGCTTCGGCGATGAACTGCCCCAAGTGAAGCCGGGCGACATCAAAGGCTTCCAGGACCAGCGCCCGCCCGTGCTGCGCCGCGGCCCCGATTCCATCCGCGAAATGGCCGCGGCGATGGAAGAACAGACGCGCGCGTTCTACGAAAAGGCCGCTGGCCGAACGACCGACGCGGGCGTGCGGCAACTGCTCAACAGCCTGGCCGACGAAGAGCGACGCCACTCGGCGTACGCGGCGGATCTGAACCGGGAACACGCGGCCACGGCGCAGGTGAGCGAGGCGGAAACCGAACGCCGGCGGTTCGTGCTGCAGATCGTTCAGCCGGGGCTGGCGGGGCTGATGGACGGCAGCGTCAGCACGCTCGCGCCCCTGTTCGCCGCGGCGTTCGCGACGGGCGATTCGATGGACGCCTTCCGCGTCGGCATGGCCGCCAGCGTCGGGGCAGGCATCAGCATGGGGTTCGCCGAGGCCTTGTCGGACGACGGGGCGCTCACGGGCCGGGGCAAGCCGCTGCTGCGCGGCGTGGTCTGCGGCCTGATGACCACGGCCGGCGGGATCGGGCACACGCTGCCGTATCTGATCAGCGATTTCCGCGTCGCCACGGGCGTGGCGATTGTGGTGGTGGTGTTCGAACTGGTCGCGATCAGTCTGATTCGCAACAAGTATATGGACACGCCGCTGCTGTCGGCGGCGTTTCAGGTGATCGTCGGCGGAATTTTGGTGTTCCTGGCGGGCTATTTGATCGGCGTGGCGTGACGGCCGGGCGTTAGTCTTCGTCCTCGTCCGCCGGCGGCGTGACAGGAATTTGGTACTTCCCGTCCAGCCAGCGGCCCAAATCCACCAGCTTGCAGCGTTCGGAACAGAACGGGAAAAACGGCTGCTCGACTAAAGGCTCGGGCAGCGGCTTTTTGCAGATCGGGCAGTTCATCGACCCATTGTAGGACAATCCTGGAGCAACGCGGCTTGGGTCGTAGCGACATCTGTTGTAGGGGCGACATACATGTCGCCCGGGAGCGTCGATCGAGCCATGCGGGCGACATGTATGTCGCCCCTACAAAGACGCTAATTCGAATCCTGCGTCGCTTTAAGCCAATTGGCCGCGGCGGATTCGACGGTCTGCGACCGCGATCCGATCGGAGCGATTCGGTCCGACGGAGCGAAAAGACGTTTCAGACGCCACGGCGCAAGCCGTGGCGTATCGATATTTAGGATCCCACAGGCACGGCTCAGCGTCCGCCGAGGCCGCGGCCGCTGAGGGCGCGGGCGATGGTGGCGGGGGTGTTGGCGACCGAGCCGCTGCTGTGATGGTCCATCAGTTCGGCGGTCAGGCGGCGATTCGGATTTTCCACCGGCGGCTTGTTCACGACGGACGCGATCTGGTTGACCTCGTCCTTTTTGATCGCGAGGCGCTTTTCCAGGTCTTCCAGCTGCCGTTCCAGGTCCTGGTATTCGGCCAGGGCTTGAGCATGGAGCGATTCGCCTTCGGTCAGCCAGTCTTTGAACGATTTCACGCCAGTGGTCTCCATCAATGCACTATATCGAAATCCGGGCAAATTGGGACGGTCGATCCGGTTGGATCGACTGTGCCGGCCCGGGCCGCGCGGGCGGCTGCTCTTCCTATCGGCTAGCCGGCAGCGGGACTCCGCAAATTGTACGTCGGCGTCGACCCGCGGGTTCTCGGACGTATGCAGATGCACGACCGCAGATCTTTCGGCAGGCCTCGCTTTAGCGAGCCTGTCTGCTCCTTTTCACGTTCGAAGACAGGCCCGCTGAAGCGGGGCCTGCCGTAATGCGTCGGCTCACGGTCGACGCGGGAGTTGGGTGTCGACGGTGAGTTTCCCTGTGCCGTCGATGCTCAGCAGCACCGCCCCGACCGCGCTGGTCCGCAGTACGGGCGTCGGCCCGGCCAGCATGTCGAACACCGCCTGCTTGCGGGTCAGGGAGCGGTCATTCGACGACAGCACCACGTCGGCCCCGACGGCCTTGAGGAACCGGGCCGTCGTGGATTCGCTGCTGCCATGGTGCGGGGCGATGAGCACGTCCGCCTTCAGAACGTCCGGCGTTTCCAGCAGTTCGGTCATGGCGACGGCCTGGATGTCGCCGGTGAACAGCACCCGGCGGCCGGCGTGGGTCAGGCGCAGGACGAGCGATTGATCGTTCGTCGACAACCCCCGGCGGTCCGCCGGCGGCCAGAGCACGTCGACCGTCGTGTCCGTGCCCAGCGGAATGGCTTGGCCCGGCGCGATCCGGCGGGGCGGGCGGTTGGCGTCGCGCAGGGTTTTGAGAAACGCCTGCCCGACGAAATTGCGGGCGACGGCCGCTTCGAACGGCTCGGCGGCCAGCACTTCACGCACGGCGTAGGCGTCGACCAAATCGCCCACCGCGCCGTAGTGGTCGGTGTCGGCGTGGGTGACGAACACGGTGTCGATGTTCGTGATGCCCCGTGCGCGCAGGAACGGGCCGACGCAGCGGCGGACCGGGTCCGCCAGGCTAAGGCTGCCGGCGTCGATCAGCGTGGTCCGGCCGCCGGGCGGCTCGATGACCACGCACTGGCCTGCGCCGACGCTTAATAAGGTCAGCCGCAGTTTATCTGGCGAAGCCTGGGCCGCGATGGCCGTGCGGTACGGCAACGCCAGCAGGGCGAGCAACGCCGCCAGGAATGCCAGCCGCGACAGCAGCCGCAGGCCGGCCGTTCGGGTGTTAAACGCCGCCAGCAGCATGGTCACGTAAAAGAGCGCCACGACCCACCCCGGCGGCGCGGGCAGCGGCACGTCGCCGAAGGGGAAAGTCGCGAGCCATTCCACGCCGTGCCGCATCATCGCGATGGGCAGTCGCGCCAGGTCCGCCCACGTATCCGCCAGGCCGGGCCAGACGGCGGTCATGACGATTTTCAGCAGTCCGCCGATCAACGCGACGAACACGATTGGCGCCAGTGCAATGCCCGCGAACACGGCCCACGGGTTCAACTGCGAAAAGTGCGTGGCGATCAGCGGCATAGACACCAACCACGCCGTCACGCCCGCGGCTAGGACCAGGATGATTTGCGAATCAATGCGTCGGGCCAGGCGGAACATCCATTCCTTCGGCGGCGACTCGAATGCGTCGGCTTCGTTCTTCCCGCCCAGGAACTTCGCCATCGGCCCGGCGACCCCGCTCAGTCCCAGCACCGTGCCGAACGACAGCTGGAACCCCGCGTTGAACAAATCGGCCGGCTGGTAGACCAGCATGGCGATGACGATCAGGCTGAGCAGGTGCAGGAAATCGACGGGCCGGCGGCTCAGGACGGCCACGCCGATCGCCAGCCACGTCAGCACGGCCCGCACCACCGGCGGGCTGGGCAATGCGGCCGCCCCGTACAGCAGGACGAACGCCATCGCCGCCAGCCATGCCGTGCGCGGCGTGGTGCGGAGCAGGCGCATCAGGAAAAAGACGCACCCGCCCATCACGGCAATGTGCATGCCGCTGATGGCCAGGTGGTGGCTGGTGCCGGTGGCGCGGAAGGCTTCCTGCACGTCGCGCAGTTCCGGGTCGGGGTCGCCTAAGACCAAGGCGCGCAGCAGCGCGTGATCGAGCGAATGAACGCCCAGGAACCCGGCCGCCAGTTTTTCACGCGTCCAGCCGACCCAGCGGACGTGCCAACTCGGCGGGCCGCGGTCCAGGATCGTGATGTTCCGCGCGTGCGGCACGTGCAAACTGACCAGCACGCGCTGGCGACGGTAATACTCGGCCCAGTCGAATTGCCCCGGATTCATCGCCGGCGCGGGGCGGTCGAGCGTGCCGCTGATGCGCACGCGCTGCCCGGCGGCCAGGGCGGGATGGACTTCGCTCCCCTGCACCAGCACCCGCCCACTCGCCGGCCGCCAGCCCGACCAGGTGCGGACGGCCGTGACGTCGCCGACGAACGCCTGCTTGGGCGGCAGGGCGTGGCGCTGGCCGAAGTCGATCTGGACGACGCGCGGGGCCTCGCCGATGTCCATTTCCACGCCCGCGAGCCGGCGCTGGTCGGCGGCGAAGTGGGCGAGGTGAACGGCCGGGTAATACTGTCGGTCCAGCTGCGCCACCAAAATGCCGGCAAGCAGGGCGGCGACCAACATCAGCCCCGTCGCCACAATCGGCCGCCGATTCCACACGCCCCCGGCCAGGGCGAGCGCAGCCAAGCCCAGCCAAAGCCAGGCGCGATGCGGCAGGGCGTCAGCGACGCCGATGCCGACGATCAAAGCGATCGCGACGGCCGTGAGCGGACGGCGGGCCAGCCAACCGGGAGGTCCGGGCATGGCGGGCGAAGGTAGCCGAGGCGCACGCCGCGGACGGCAAGTGTCGGCCCTGCGCGACAAGCGAACCCGCCGGCGGGCCCCGGCGTACTAAGGGATGCGGCGCCTTTTCCCTTGAGCGTTTTTGCCGCAGCGGGTTACACTATTAGATAGCGGCGGCAGCGGTCTTCGCAGTTTTACGTTTGAAAACGCACCTATGGCCAAGAACCAGAAAAAGCTCGGCGAAATTTTAGTCGACCTCGGCGTCTGCCAACCCAAGGAGGTCGAAAAAGCCCTCGCCCACGGCAAGGCCAAGGGGCTGCGCATCGGCGAAGCCCTGATCGACCTCGAAATCTGCAAGGACACCAACGTCTACAAGGCCCTCGCGGCCCAGTACAACATGGAGTACGTGGACCTGGACAAAAACAGCGTCCCGCCCAATGCCATTCAGTTGATCCCCGACGATTTGATGCGCAAGTACGTGATCATCCCGCTGGGGACCGAAAACGGGCAGATCCGCGTGGTGATCCACGACCCGCTCGACTTCGAAATGCAGGAAATCCTTCGTTTCCGCCTCGGCAAGAAGATCAGCCCCGTGCTGGCCCCCAAGGCCAAGATCAAGCAGACCCTCGACGGTTTGTTCGGCAAGAGCGAGAACCAGACGATCGACAAAACGCTCGACCGCACCATCGACCGCATGCGCGACACGATGGACAAAACGCTCGACAAAAGCCTGGACAAATCGCTCGACCGCTCGATCGATAAGTCCATCGACATCAGTGGCATGGGCGAAGAGGCCCAGAGCGACGCCACGCAGGCGCCGATTATCAAATTGGTGCAAAGCCTGATCGCCGAGGCCGTCCGGGCGCGGGCGAGCGATATTCACATCGAGCCGATGAAGGACCGCGTCCAGCTGCGCTACCGCATCGACGGCGAGTGTATTGTCCGCGACAAGATCCCCACCCGCATGAAGGGCCCGCTGATCAGCCGTCTGAAGATCATGGGCGGCATGGACATTGCCGAGAAGCGTCTGCCGCTCGACGGACGCATCAAGCTCAAAGTCGACGGCACGCAGATCGACTTTCGTGTCAGCAGTCTGCCCGGCGTGCACGGCGAATCAGTCGTCATGCGTATCCTTCGCCCCGACGCCGTCCGCATCGGCCTGGAATCAATGGGCTTTGAGGAAGAGGACTACAAAACCTTCCAGAAGATCATCAAACGCCCTAACGGCATCTTCCTGGTGACCGGCCCCACCGGTTCGGGCAAAACCACCACGCTGTACGGCGCGCTCAACACGCTGAACCGCCCCGACCGCAAGATCATCACGGCCGAGGACCCGGTGGAATACAACTTCCCCGGCATCAATCAGTGCCAGATCCGCGACCAGATCGGCTTCACATTCAAGAGCGTGCTGCGCGCGATGCTGCGTCAGGCCCCGAACATCATTCTGGTCGGTGAAATTCGCGACTTGGAAGTGGCCGAAATTGCCATTCAGGCCGCCCTGACCGGTCACTTGGTGTTCAGCACGCTGCACACGAACGACGCCCCGGGCGCGATCACGCGTCTGATCGACATGGGCGTCAAGCCGTTTCTGGTCGCCAGCGCTATCCAGGCCGTGATGGCCCAGCGCTTGATCCGGGTGCTCTGCCCGAAGTGCAAAGTACCGGACAAAGACCCGGATACCGCATGGCTGAAAGTGCTGGCGCTGACGAGCAAAGACATCGAGGGCCGCACGCTTTACAAGCCCCGCGGCTGCGACCACTGCAGCGGCACCGGCTTCCGCGGGCGCAAGGGCATTTTCGAACTGATGCAGATGAACTCGGAGATCCGCAATCTCGCGTTCGAGCGCGCCCCGACGAACAAAATCCGCGCCGCCGCCATCGCCGGCGGCATGAAGTCGCTGCTGATGGACGGCCGCATCAAGGTCCTTAACGGCCTGACGACGGCGGAAGAGATTTCGAAGGTGGCCCAGGTCGAAGGACTGGTGACGTGACCTTCGCGGCAGTCGGGGCGGGGCCGGGCAAAGCAGGGGCGGGCCGGGCGGGAATCGCCCTGTACGCGGCCGTCTGCGTGGTCCTTTGCCTCTTGGCGGGTTGGCTGGCGCCGGACATCTACTGGAACATCGACCACGGCCAGCTTCTGGGCATGGCCGAAAGCGCCAACGCGGCGGGCACGTGGGTCACGTACGGCCTGCGCGGCACGCATACGGCCGAGTACGGCCCGGTGCCGGCGAACCTGCAACAGATCGCCCTTGCCCTGGGCGGCGACCTGTTCACGGCCGCACGTTTGTACAACGTGATCTACTTCGCGACGCTGGCGGTCGGCGTGTGGATGTTGACCCGGCTGCTGGCGCTGCCGCTCGGTTACGGGCTGCTGCTGCTCGCCACGCCCGTGCTCTGGACTCTGGGCCGCAGCATGTGGGACAACACGGTCCTGTTCCCGACGACGCTGCTGGCGTTGGCCTGCTACGGCCGATTTCTGCTCACCGGCGGGCGCGGCTGGTTGGCCGGCGCGATCCTGTTCTGCGGCCTCGTGGCGCTCACCCATTTCATGGGCCTGCCCTTGGCCGGGGCGATCGGCGTGCACGCGGTCGTCCGTCGTGGCCGGGCGTTGCTGAAGGCGTGGGTGCCCGTGGCGGCGACGGTGCTGTTGCTGGGCGTTTATGCCACGCCGTACCTGGTGCGGGAAAAAAACCGGTTGACGGAGCGATTGAACCATTCCCCTGAGGGCGAGGCCGCGCCGGCACCCGCGGCGGCCTTGGACGAGGTTCAGGCGTTGACGTGGATCAGTGCCGTGCCGACGGCGTACGACGTGCCGCCGGCTTACCCCGCGCGCATGAGCCGCCCGCAAGCGGCCGGCTTCGCCCTGCTGGGCGGCCGGCTATTCTCCGGAGCGGCCCAGTTTTTTACGGAACCCGTGCACGCCGCATGGCTGCAAACCGCCGCCCGGATCGCCGGGGGCATTTCCTGGGTTTCGGTGCCGCTTTCGTGGATCGGGCTGATCGTCTTGGCCCGCCGGGCGTCGTGGCGGTGGCGTGTGAACCCAGGCTCTGACGCGCCGGCCGCGGCCGAATCCGTGACGCGGGAGCTCGGGGCGGTGATCGTCGTGGCCGTGCTGCTGCTGGCCGGACTGCTGGCCGTCATGCGGACGTGTCCGTTCCTGCACTACTATCACGGCGTGATGGTGCCGTATTTCGTGGCGGTGGCGGCGGGGGCGAGCGCCCTGCGGGGCGCAGGGGCGTGGGTCGTCGGCGGGTTGGTCGTCTGCCTGGCCATTCTGAGCGTACAACAAGTGGT
>DASVSC010000124.1:0-16269 GCA_036388295.1 Tepidisphaeraceae bacterium
TTCAACGACGGCAACGGTTTCAACAGCCGCCTCGACGTGGCCAACGCCGACGCCAGCGTGGCCAGCACGGCGTCGCAGATCCCATCGATCGAAACCGAAGCGCGCCAGACGATTTACGCGTTGAGCGTGCTGCTGGACCGTTCGCCGGCCGAACTGGTGCCCGAACTGTCGGTTCATAGCGCGTTGCCCGTCGCGCCCATCGAGGTGCCGCTGGGCCTGCCGTCGGATTTGATCGAACGGCGTCCCGACATCCGCCGCGCCGAACAGGAACTGCACGCGGCCACCGCACAGATCGGCGTGGCCAAGTCGCAGCTGTTCCCGCGCTTCAGCCTGACCGGCAGCTTCGGCTACCAAAACGGCAAGCCCGCCAATCTGTTCGAATACGCCAGCAGCGCCTGGAGCGTCGGCGGCGGCATCACGCAGCCCCTGTTCGACGCCGGCCGCATTTTCAACAACATCACCGTGCAGACCGAGTCCCAGCAGCAGTCGATTCTGGCGTACCGGCAAGTCGTCCTGACCGCGCTGCAGGACGTGGAAAGTTCACTCGTCGCCTACGTCAAGGAATACGAACGCCGCGCCGCCCTGGCCGACGCCGTGTCGGCCAACAAACAGGCCCTCGACATGGCCACGCAACTGTACCGCATCGGCCAGACCGACTTCCTGAACGTCCTCTCGGCCCAGCAGGCGCTGTTCGGCTCCGAAAATGCCCTTGTGCAAAGCGACCGCACCACGGTGACGAACCTGATCGCCCTGTACAAAGCCCTCGGCGGCGGCTGGCAGGCGAACAGCCCGATGAGCGACGCGGAAATGAGCCGATAGGGGAGCTGAACGACCTCGACCCGCAAGCATTTTCCTCTCCCGGTATGGCCGGGAGAGGGTAGGGTGAGGGCTTCGACCGGGACGTCTCGAACGTCGACCGGCTTTCGCTCTTCGAAGGTCTTCCGTCGTCAGCCCTCACCCCGACCCTCTCCCGGCCATACCAGGAGAGGGAGCAGCGCGGCCTTCACCGTAGCGTCCGGTACTGCTCAATCGTCAGCCCGCGCGCCGCCTGAATCGCCGCCAGCACGAACGGGTCTTTTTCGACGCGTTCCAACTCCGCCAGCCGGCGGGGGACGACGAGTCGGTCGGCCGCCCGTTCGGCGTTGAAGCGGTGCCGGCCCAGGGCCAGGACGGCTTCGACGCGCCAGACGCGCTCGACGGTTTTGGCGTCGGCCAGTGCATAAACGTCGCCGCAGTGCCGGGCGATCACGCGGCCGTCGATGGCGGCGGTCGCGCCCCAGACCGGGCCCAGACGCAGCAGCAGCGCTTCGGCGGAACGGTCGAACGCCGCCGCGGCCGAGGCGCGGCGTGGGTCGGCGGCGCGGTCGGCGAGGTCCCGCAAGCCGCGCGACGCGTCGCGGGCGATCGTTAATGCCGTTGCCGTCTCGGCATAACGGATCCGCGCGTCGAACAGCTTCGCGCCCAGCGCGAACTGCGCTTCGTACAACGCCCGCGCCTGCTCCGGCGAGTCAGCCGATCTCAACTGTGCGGTGTGGCCGAGGCAGCGGGCGGCCAGGACGAGGGCATCCACGTCATCGTCGGCCGCGCCGTCATAGCCGGCGCGGATTGCCGGGTCTTTCGTTAGGCCGGCGTCGCCGGTCAGCGGGGCCGCGGCACGCAGGGCGGCCCAGGCGTCGCTGGCTTCGAAATCGTCCGGCGTCTCGGCCATTGCGGCCGTTTCGTAGCGCGACGCGTCGCGGCGGACGGCGTCGATCGCCTGGCGGTAAAGCGGGCCCGAATCGCCGGGCGTGTCGTACCGGTACACCGCCGACGGCGGCACTTCCGACGCCAGCGGCTCGAATGCCCGTGTTTCGTTCAGCAGCGACGTCGGCGCGGTGAGGCGGTTCACGCCCGCCAGTTGCCACGCGATCAGGCCGAGAACCACGGCGAGAACTGCGGCGAGGCTCCAGCCCAGGCGGTTGCCGATCATCGCTGTGCCCCCGGACGTTACGTCGACCCCGGCGACCGGTCCGGCCAATCCGTCGCGTCGCGGTAGGCCTCGATCTGCTCCTGCGTGAACGTCCGCCCGCGGTCGAGGCCCGGACACGTCTTTTTCGCCGCCTGCCACGACTTAGGCGAGCCCAGCAGCCCGTCCCAGAACGGCCAGGTGCGGCACTGCAGCGGCCGCACGTCGTAAGCGGTGCAGACCCGCTTCTTCCCGATCCGGCCGTCGGCTTCGATGTCGATTTCTTTCAGGAACACGCAGTCGTACTCGCCGCGCAGGTTGCGGTTTTCTTTCAGGCTGACGTTCCCATTAATCAGCCGGCAATACTTCTTGAGGAACGCCGTGCGCTCCATGTTGAGCGACGCGGCGAAGCGATCGATCTCCACGTCGCTCACCCAAACGTACCCAGGCCCGCCCGTGCAGCAATTGCCACACTGCGTGCACTGAAACTTCAAGCCTTCGGCATACCAGGGATCAACGACCGGCAATTTCATCGGGCGGAACTATAACACGGATGGAACCACGAAGAACACGAAGGGCACGAAGATCAGTGCGTCCGACGCATTCTCGCACTTCCCTCTTAAATGAGGAAAGTGCGAGAACGGTAGCGGCCGCAGAGTTGATCTTCGCGTCCTTCGCGTTCTTCGTGGTTAACTGACGAGCCTTAAAAGAACTCGCCGCCCACGTCCCACTTGCCGTCCTCGCGTTGGCGGGCGGCGACGACGCGGAGGCGGGTGCTGAGGCGTAGCGACTGCTCGGCGATCACCATCCAGTGCGTGGCGTTCTTCTTCGGCTCGATGTCGGCGACGTAGCCGACGCCGTGCAGGGACAAGTCGCGCACGCGGACGTGAATGCCGTTGCCGTTGCGCTGGCCGCTGGCGGCCGACAGCCAGGCGGTCGTCTCGCGCCTCTGCCGCGGCGAGCGGCGGCGTTCGGCGGCGGCGGTCAGTTCGGCCTGCATGGTGTCGGATTCGGTCTGCGTCATACTGTAAATCTCATCGACACCAATCGAGGGCGACTAAAGGACTCGCCGGCGACGAGCCGGAATCATTGTCTTCACGACTCGCCGCCCGCCACGACTCGTCGACTCACTGACGCTTCGGCCGGCGCTAGTGCGCCCGCCAGCCCGCACAGCATCGCCAGAAACACGTCCCGGCCGACCGCGACCGATAATTCCTGCCGCACGGCCGCTGTGTCAGTCGGGGCGGTGCGGGTCGGGAAACAGCCGCACGGCAGCGGGGCATCCCGCCGCAACTCGGACACGACCAGCAACGCCATGCCCGCCAGCGCGGCCGCCGCCACCGTCGGTGCCAGCTTCGGGCTGCGGCCACTGATCAGCCAGAGGGCCAACGCAATTTCCAGGCACCCGCCGGCCCGGACGGCTTTGGGCGTCGGCAGGTAGCGGTTGATCATCGTCACCGACGGCTCCGTGCGCAGCAGCTTGGTCCCGCCCGCGGCCAGCAGGGCCAACGCGACCACGCCGAGGGCGACGCGACGCAAACGGCGCGGGGCGGCGGAAAGGTCTGTCGGGATCGGCACGGCGGGGATGATACCGCTGGGGCGGCGAATGCGAACGGGTCGCTCGCCGCAATCACGGGTTGAGCCTGCGGCCGGTGCGGGGTACGCTGGCCGGGTGTTCGAAATCACCTGGAAGATCCTGGCCACGCTCGGCCTGGTCCTGCTTAACGCCTACTTTGTCGCCAGTGAGTTTGCCGCCGTCGGCGCGCGCCAGTCGCGCCTCGAAAGCGAGGCCAGCGGTTCGCTGCTCGCCCGGGCGGCACTGGAGGTCAAGCGCAAGCTCGACTTGTACCTGTCGACTTGTCAGCTCGGCATTACCGTCGCGTCGCTGGGCCTGGGCGCGGTCTGCGAGCCGGCCATCGCGGCGCTGCTCGAGCCGGTGATGGAATACTTTGGCCTGCACGCCCCGCCCGGCGGGCACCACGCCCTCGCCATCGCCATCGCCCTGGCCATCGCCACCACGTTGCACGTCGTCGCCGGCGAAGTCGCGCCCAAGAACGTGGCCATTCTGCACCCGGACAAGCTGCTGCACATCCTGGCGATCCCGCTGATCGTGTTCACTTACCTGTTTTATCCCGTCATCTGGGTGATGAACGCGATGAGCAACATCCTGCTGCGCATGTTCGGCGTTCACCTGGCGGCAGACGCGCACGGCGGCATGCCGCACACGCCCGACGAACTGCGCGGCCTGGTCCGCCAGGCCGCCGCCAGCGGCGCGATCGAGGCGCAGCAGTCGCAGTTGCTGCTGAGCGCGCTGGCGTTCGGCGACCTGCTGGTGCGCCAGATCATGACGCCGCGCACCAGCGTGCGGTTCCTGAAGCTCGAACAAAGTGTCGGCCAAATCCTGCAGGTCATCCGCCGCAGCGAATACACGCGCCTGCCGCTGTGCGACAAGGATCTGGACCACGTCATCGGCTTCGTGCACGTGAAGGACTTGCTCAATCACCTGAAGCTGATGCCCGGCAAGCTGAAGTTCAGCGACGAAAAAACCCCCGACGGCCACGCCATCGCCATCGCCGACGGCCTGCCCGGCAGCGCGCTGCACGTCATCGGCTCCGGCGACATCGAACTGCTCAAGATCAAGCGCGACGTGCTGTTCGTGCCCGAACTGGTCGAGGTCAAACGCCTGCTGCGGCAGTTCCAGGACACGCAGATCCACATGGCCGTCGTGGTCGACGAATACGGTGCGACCAAGGGCGTGGTGACGATGGAAGACGTGCTGGAACAGATCGTCGGCGAGATCGACGACGAGTTCGATGCCGCCACGAAGGATTACGTCGTCGAAGGCGAAACCATCCGCGTCAGCGGCCAGTTCCCGCTGCACGAGCTGCGCATCAAGCTGGACTTGCCCGTGGAGATCGAGGCCGAGGACGTCGATACGGTCGGCGGGTACATCACACAAGCGCTCGGCCGGCTGCCGCAGGTCGGCGATAGCGTGAAGGTCGGCGGGTACGACGCCCGCGTGCTGACGGTGCCGCGTCGGCGGGTCGGGGCGGTGCTGTTGACGCCGCACGTGCTGACGCCAGCGACGGTCGAAGCATAAAAACTACGCCAGCCGCTCCGTGTCCGCCTTCGCCGACCGCGCCCCGAGAAGCACGCCGAACTCGAACAGCAGGCACAGCGGCAGCATCAGGCCGACCGTGGCCGTGATCGCGTCGCCGGGCGTAATGACGGCCGAGATGATGCCCATCACGAAGTAGATCGTCTTGCGCAGCGCCCGCAGTTGCTCGACTTCCAGAATGCCGACCTTCACCAACGTCAGCACGATCAGCGGCAACTGGAAGCTCAGGCCGAACACCACCAGCATGTTCAGCACCAGGTCGATGTAATCCGGCAGCTGGAACTGCGGCGCGACCAGACTTTCCGGCCCGAACGGCAGCATGCGCACCTTGCCGTCGACCACGATCTTCAACCGCTGCTGCATCGAGTCGTACCACATGCCCAGTTCCGGCGGACTGGCCGGCGTGCCGGGCAGGCTGGGGATCTGCAGCACGTTCACCGGCTGCGTCGACGCCGGCATGATCGTCGTGTCCAGCGGCAGCGGAATGCTCAGGCTAAAGGCCAGGAAAAACTGCAGCGTCAGCGGCAGGATGACGTAGTAGACGAACAAGTCGCCGACGATCAGCAGCGTGATGCTCAGCGGGACGTAACGCGTGATCGTCTTGCGCTCGTTCGGGTACAGCCCCGCGGCCACGAACAGCCACAACTGCCACACCATCCACGGGCTGGCGATCACGCAGGCGCAGATCATGCTGATCTGCAGGTAGATCGAAAACACGTCGCCGACGTTGTTGGTGTAAAGCTGCGGGTTGACGTCCGACTGCTTGAGCGCGTCGATCAGCGGCTTACAAAAATAGCTGACGACCGTGGTCCCGAAGATCAGGCAAAAGACGGCCGCGATGGCGAAGCCGAGCAACGCCTGGATTAGCCGGCGGCGCAGCTCTTCCAGGTGATCGCCGAGCGTCATGCGGTAGGCGTCGGGATCGAAGCTGCTCACAGGAGGCTCGGCCATCGGCGCGGCGATGATAGCGGAAGCCGTGCGACAAGTCGCAGGGAGGGACGCGGGTGTGAACCCGCGCGAAGCCGTGGCGGGCGGCGAGACGCGAACGGAGGGAAGGTTTTCGCGCGGGTTTACACCCGCGGCCACCGTACGCAAGGCGTAGGTTGTCGTTTACACTCCCGCCGCATGCCGCTCGACCGTTCGTTCGTATCCGTCTCCGTCATCGCGCTGTGGCTGGCGCTGGGCGGCGGGCTGCTGTGGGCCGCCAGTTGGCCGCCGGTGAGCCGGACGCAGGAGGCCCGCGTGCTGGAAACGGCCCGCGAAATGGCCGAGCGGCCGATCACGCAATGGGCGATCCCGACGCTCAACGGCGCGGTGCGTTTGCGTAAGCCGCCGCTGGCGTACTGGATGTCGGCCGCATCGTTCCGCGTGCTGGGCGTCAGCGATTTTGCCGGCCGACTGCCGATGGTGCTGCTCAGTTGGGCGACGCTCGGCATGACGTTCGTCATCGGCCGCCGTCTGTTCGACGCGCGCACGGGCCTGTTCGCCGCCGCGGTGCTGGCGGGCACGTGGCTGTTCTTCCGCTTCGGACTGCTGGCCGAAACGGACGGCCCCAGCGCCGCGTTCCTGACCGCGGGCGTTTACACCTTCCTTCGCGCCACGGCCGCCCGACGCGGGCGCGACGGCGTGTGGCACCACCTCACCGCCGCCTGCCTGGCCGCGATCATTCTCAGCAAAGGGCCGCCGGCGGTGTTCCTGGTCCTGTTCGCCATCGGCCTGTGCGCGGCCCGCCGGCAGTGGCAACCGCTGGCGCGGTTCGTCACCAGCGGGGCCGTCGTCACGCTGCTGGCGCTGGCGACGCCGTGGTTCATTTACGTCGCCCGGCAGACGACCGACGAAGGCCAGCTCGGCGTCGACTTCGCCAACTCGGCCGAGGGGGGCGACCACAGCGGGCCGCCCTGGGCGTACGTGCCGATGCTGCTGCAGGCGACGCTGCCCTGGACGGGCCTGTGGATCGTCGGCCTGCTGGCGGCGGCGGGGCCGATGCGCCGCGACATCGCCGCTTGGCGTGGCAAGTCGATTAGCGCGCCGGTGCCGGGCCTTTGGACGATCGCGCTCTGGGCCGCCGTCATTTTGGTGCCGCTGGTCTGCTGGGGGAACAAGCAGAAGCACTACCTGATGCCGGTGATGCCGCCGACGGCGATCCTGATCGGCTGGGTGGCCGCCGAAGCGTCACGCGGGCGCGAAAAGGCGGCGCGCGTCACCAGCGCGGTCATGCTGAGCGTGTTCGCGCTCAGTGGCCCGGCGGTGCTGATCGCCGCGGCCAAGCTCCGACCACAAATGCAGGCGGCCGATGTCGTTCTTGCCTGCGTCCTGATCGCGACTGCCGCAGCCACCGCATTCGTCTGGCGGCGGTCCGGCTACGCCAGCGCGTTCGGCCCGCTGGCGGCGCTGGCGCTGGGAACGATGTTCACGCTGAACGCCTGGCTGCCGCCGATCATCGGCGGTAAGAGCCGAAACGCGGCATTGGAGTTGATGGCCGCTTATCCCGACGCGCGATTCGTGTTCCGCAGCACGGAACTGCCCACTGTAAGTTGGACGATGCGCCGCGAAGTGCCGAGCGTGACGGAGGACGAAATCGCCGCACGCTCGGCCGACCCATCAACTGTCGTGCTGGACCAGCAACAGGAACACGAAACCCTGCCGACGGTGCCGGCCGGCTACGCGCGCGTTCGAGAGATCGACCAGAACGGAAACGTGCTGCACGTGTATGTTCCTGAAGCGTCACCGTGGCGTATGACGGCGGCAGACTAAGGTAAGCGTCTGGTCCCCTCTCCCTTGTACTCACGGGAGAGGGTTAGGGTGAGGGCGAACTGCAGGTTGCTCACGCTCGCCCTCACCCCAACCCTCTCCCGTTGAGTACAACGGGAGAGGGAGCCGGAGACCGCATTCGTCTTCACACCCGGATGCCACTTACGCGCGTGTACACGCTCGCGCCGCCGTAGCCATAGGCACGCACGCGGGCGTAGTACGTCGTGCCGCGGCTCAAGTCTTCCAGCAGCGCCGACTTGCTGTCGGCCGGCACATTGAAGGACTTAAGGATCGTGTCGTACGACGGGCTGGTGGACAGTTCGATGCGGAAGCCGATTTCGTCGCCCGACCGGTCGCGCCATTTCAGCAGCGACGTGCGGCGGCTCTGGCGGACCGCCGTCACGGGGTTCGGTCGCGTCGGCGGGGGCGGGGCGGTGAGCGTGGCCGTCGTGGTGCGGCGGCTGCTGAGGCCGAGCGCGTCGGTGGCGATGGCGTAGAACGCCTGTTCGCCGGCCGCTAAGCCGCCGGTGAAGGCGGAGACCGACCACACGCCGCGGCGGGCGACGGACGCCGCGCCGACGTAGACGTCGCCACGGCGTCCGCGTTGCAGGCCGCTGACGCCGTTGGCTTCGCGGTAGAAGCTGACGCCGGCAATGTCGTCGCCTTCGGCGTCGGTGATGTTGCGGGCGCGAAGCGTGGCGGACTGGCCGAGTGTGGTGTCACTGGCGGTGAAGCTGCCGACGCGCGGGGCGGTGTCGGTGCGGAAGCCGAAGTTCACGCCGCTCACGATCACGCCCTTGGCAAGCGTAATACGGCGTTCGAACGCGCGGGCGCCGAGGTCGAGCGCCGTCGTCGGGGTCGACGTGTGGTTGAGCGGGTCCCACGTGTCGGCGGCCCGCAGGTTCACCTTGTAGCCGAGGTCGGCCAGGCTGCCGACGGTGACGCGGCTCAGCGGCTCGGCGGTGCCGCGGTCTTCGGTGTAGCCGGTCATCATCTCTTCGACGAAACCGCGTTCCGGCCAGTGCCCGTCCGCCGTGCCGCTGCCGCCACGGCTTTCGACGGGAACGCTCAGGGCGCGGGTGTCGAACAGTGCGTTGTATTGCCGTGTGGCTTCCTGCCCGAGGAATTGCGGGTTGGTGCCGCCTTCGCCGCTGATCAGCTTCAGATCGGACCAGATGGTGCCGAAGCCCAGGACGTGGGCCATTTCGTGCGTGACGGTGTCGACGAAATGGCCTTCGGCCATCAGGTCTGCGACGTCGCTTTCGTCGAACTCCATCTCGCCCAGGTAGGGCAGACCGCTGCCGTTGCGTGTTTCGATGGGCAGGGCCTGGGCGAGCGTGCCGCCGGGGCCGTCGATGTCTTCGACGGTGATGTCGATCTGCAGATCGTCGATCGCGCCGACATTCGGCAGGTCGCCGGTGATGACACTTTCCCACCGTGCCGCGGCCGCGGCGAAAGCGCGACGCACTTCGGCCGTGAGTGTTTCCAGGCCCGTCAGTTCGATATCAAACCCGCCGGCGGCGGAGCCCAGATATCCCGGCGTCGTCTGGCCCTGCCCGCCCGGCCCGACCGTGCCGAGCAGCACGTCGCCGGGGTCCACGTTCTTGAACGAATACCGGCCGGTCTTGTCGGTCGTCTTCTGTCGTTCGTCGGCGTCCAGCCGCCCGTTGACGTTGGCGTCGATGAAGACGACGACGTTCTTCAGTGGCTTTTCGCCGGCATCGAACGTGGTCGATCCGTCGGCGTCCGTCCAAACAGTGCCGGCGAGGGTGGCGAACAACATTCGGGCGTCGAGGCGTTCGATCATCGGCGGCCACTGTAACGTGCTTCGCCCGCCGCGGTATACGTGTGACCCGCTTCTGAAAGAACCCTCATTTCAATTTCACGTGTCTGGCGAACGGACACGCATAGGATGGGGTTAAGGAGATTCATCATGACAACGCGAAATGCACTCAAGTCGGTAAAACAGGCGGTTTCTCACGTGGACGTGGATGCTGTCACCCATCAGGCCCAAAGCGGCCTGAACCGCTTCAAGAACCTGCCGCAGAACGTGAACGAGGACGAACAGAAGTATTCGCTCATCGGCGGCGCGGCCTTGGGCGCGATCGGCCTGGCCCGCATCACCCACCCGACGGGCTGGCTGCTGCTGGGCGCCGCGGCAGCCCTGATCATCCGTGGCACGACGGGCCACTGCAGCCTGTACAACTCGCTGGGGATCGACACGAAGAATAAGTAAGCGAACAAGTAAGCGAACTGCGATTCGCTTCGGTTTCGAAGTGAATGCTTGGCCGCGGGTGTGAACCCGCGCGAATCAATTGCCGTAGTAAACGGTCGAGCGATTCGCGCGGGTTCACACCCGCGGCCATTGCATTGCGCCGTGTGCCTACGCCGGCATCAGTTGGCGTTCGTACAGGCCGCTGTACGTCGGACAGTCGCGCATCAGTTCGTCGTGCTTACCTTGCCCGACGATGCGACCCGCTTCCATGACGACGATCGTGTCGGCGGCCAAGATCGTGCTGAAGCGGTGGGCGATGACGAACGTCGTGCGCTCCTGCATCAGCCGTTCGATCGCGTTCTGGATCAGATGCTCGCTCTCGGCGTCCACCTGGCTGGTGGCCTCGTCCAGGATCAGGATCGGGGCACTGCGCAGAATCGCCCGGGCGATATTCAGGCGCTGCTTCTGGCCACCGGAGAGCTGCGCGCCCAGGCCGTCGAGGCGGGTGTCGTAGCCGTTCGGCTTCTGCATGATGAAGTCGTGCGCGAACGCCTCGGCGGCGGCGGCTTCGATCTGCTGGCGCAGCGCCTTGGCCGGCGCGCTGTCCGGGGCACGCAGCAGCAGCGGGACGCTCGGGTGGCCGTAGGCGATGTTCTCGGCGATCGTGCCGGGGAAAACGACCGCGTCCTGCGTCACGATCGCGATGTTTTCGCGCAAACTCTTGAGCGTCAGCCGACGGACGTCGACGCCGTCGATCAGGATCGTGCCGCTGCTCGGCTCGAAGAAGCGCGGCAAGAGCGACAGCAGCGTCGTCTTGCCCGACCCGTTCCGGCCGACGATGGCGGTGCTTTGGCCTTTCTTGATCGTCAGCGTCACGTTGTCGACGGCCGGGTGGTCGGTGTTGGGGTAGGTGAAGCTGAGCCCGTCGAAGGTGATGGCCCGCTCGAGGCCGCGCATGTGCACCAGCTTCTCGCCGGCCGGCAGGTGCTTGGGGCGTTCGATCGGCAGGTCCAGCAACTCGAAAATCCGGCTGCCCGCGGCGTTGGACCGCTGAATGACCGTGTTCAGCTTGCTCATCTTGCGCAGCGATTCGCCGATGCTGACCAGGCAGGCCAGGACGATCAGGAAGCCCGTGGGCGTGAGGACGTTGCTCTGGGTTTCGAACATCAGGTACGACGCCAGGAGCAGCACGCAGCCGACCGCCAGCATGCCAAGCGTTTCCAGCGTGGGCGTGCTGAAGGCTTGATAGCGCGCCATCTTCACGTGCTCACGGCACAGGTCGTCCATGATGCTGCCGTAGCGGCGGCGTTCGAAGCGTTCGGCGGTGGCGCTTTTGACCACGCGGATGCCGACGAGCGTGCCTTCGATCTGCCCGAGCATGCCGGCCGAGCTTTCCATCGCGGCCCGGCTGGCGCGGCGGACCTTCGTGCCGAACTTCTTGATCACCGCCGCCATCAGCGGGGCGAACAGGATGATGAACAGCGTCAACTGCCAACTGTAGAGCGAGGCCAGAATAAGCGTGAAGGCGGCCTTGATCGGCTCGGCGACGGCGGGGCCGAGAATGGTCTTGAAGCCGTCGTGCAGGCCCTGGGCGTCGCTGACCAGGCGGCTGGTCACGTCGCTGGTGCCGTGGCGGCCGAAGTAGGGCAGCGGCAGGTGCAGCGTGTGGTCGTACAGTTTTTTGCGAATGTCCGCGACGGCCGAGACGGCGCTTTTGTCCGACAAGTATTCGTGGAAGAAGCGGAACACGTTGCCGACCATCGCCAGCGCGCTGATGACGCCGAACATGACGACGATCGTCCAGAACGGACGCGTCGGCAGGTACGCGGCCGCGTCGCGCGCCACATTCAGATACCACGGCACCTGGCCCTTGGCCTGGGCGGCCGCCACCGACTGTTCGACGACCTGCTGCACCGTCTGGTGGTCGTTGACCAGGATCTTGACGATCGGGATCATCGCGCTGAGCCCGAACGTGAACAGCAGCCCGGCGGCAAAGGCCGACGCGATGGAAATGCCGACTTCGACGCGGTACGGCCACAGGAACCCGCACGCCCGCCAGAACGCCTGCCGTGATCGGCCCTTTTTCGTGTGATCCTTCACGCGGCCGATTGTGGGGCGCACGGGGCGGAATAGCTAGTGAAACGTGACCAAGGTGACGTTCGGAGGGTTTGATGAGCCACAGATGAACACCGATAAACACAGATCAGAAAGGGGTCGGATGGCTCTCTCTTATCTGCGTTCATCTGTGTTTATCGGTGTTCATCTGTGGCCAATTTGTGCCCCCGTCTCTGAACGGCTCGACAATCCTTAATCGCTGTTCGACAATCCGCCGCTATGCACATCCCGCTTTCGCAGCCCGACATCACGCAGAAGGAAATCGACGCGGTTATTGACGTGATGCAAAGCGGCACGCTGTCGATCGGCCCGCGCGTGGTGGAGTTTGAGAACAAGGTCGCCGCGGTCACGAACCGCCGCCACGGCATTGCCGTCAGCAGCGGCACGGTGGGACTTCACGCCGCCATGATTGCCGCCGGCATCAAGGAAGGCGACGAAGTCATCACCACGCCGTTCAGCTTCGTCGCTAGCGCGAACTGCATTCTGTACGTCGGCGCCAAGCCCGTGTTCGTCGACATCGACATGCAGACGCTGAACATGGACCCGGCCAAGATCGAGGCGGCCATCACGCCGAAAACCAAGGCCATCGTCGCCGTCGAAACCTTCGGCCATCCGGGCGGCATGGTCGAAGTCGAACAGATCGCCCGCCGCAACGAACTGATCCTGATTGAAGACGCGTGCGAAGGCTTCGGCGGACGCGTGAGCAGCGGGGCGGGCACGCGGCCGATCGGTTCCTTCGGCCGCGCCAGTGTTTTCGGCTTCTACCCGAACAAACAGATCACCACCGGCGAGGGCGGCATGATCGTCACCGACGACGACCGCTTCGCCGACATGTGCCGGTCGCTGCGCAACCAGGGCCGCGAGGGCATGGCGTGGCTGGCCCACCAGCGGCTCGGCTACAACTGGCGGCTGAGCGAAATCAACGCCGCCATCGGCAGCGTGCAGGTCGACCGCCTGGAAGAAATCCTGGAAAACCGCCGGCGCGTGGCGCATTTCTACGTCGACCGTTTGTGCGACAACCGCTATTTGATCCTGCCGACGATCAGCGACGACGACCCCATGAGCTGGTTCGTGTTCGTCGTCCGCCTGAACGACCTGTTCGGCCCCGCCGACCGTGACGAGATCATCAAATCCCTGCGTGCCGCCGGCATCGGCACGAACAACTACTTCCCGCCGATCCATTTGCAGCCGTACATCGCCAGCCCCTTCGGCTACAAGCCCGGCGACTTCCCGATCACCGAAAGCGTCAGCAACCGCACGCTGGCGTTGCCCTTCCACGGCAAGCTGAGCGAGGGCGACGTCGAACAGGTGGTTCGGACGCTGAACGAGACGATCGAGAAGACGCTGATGGTGCGGAAAGAGCGGAAGTACTGAACCGATTGAAGATCCCGGACACAGCGGCCTTCGGTGTAGCGGCCACTCTGGGTGCCACGGCTTGTACTCAAGCCGTGTCTGCGTACCCCGGAAGACACGGCTTGAGTACAAACCGTGGCACCCAGACCTACAACGAGATGGCCCTTGGGCTAGAACAGACTTTCTCGAAAGACGTGAATCGCTTTTTACCTTAATTCATTCTGCCGCTTCCTACTATTCAGGCTCTAAACAATTGATCAAGGAGCCAATCGTGTCTGACCCAAGCAACATTGAAGGAACGCCTTCCCGCCGTGACGTGATGAAGACCGGGGCCAGCATCTGGGCCGTGCCGACGGTGCTGGCGGCGGCGGGGACGCTCGGGGCGACTGCGGCAGCGCAGGCCGCGCCGGTGGCGGGGCCGGTTTCGCTGAAGAACCCGCAGGAGATGTATCCCAAGCCGCCGTTCGAGCGCCAGGAGCAGCCGTGGCCGGGTCTGGCGTCGAAGATGAAGCCTGTGCCGGACCACGGCGAGAAAAGTTACAAAGGCTCGGGCAAACTCATCGGCCGCAAGGCGTTGATCACCGGCGGCGACAGCGGCATCGGCCGGGCGGCGGCGATCGCGTTCGCCCGCGAAGGGGCGGACGTGGCCATCGGCTATCTGCCGGCTGAAGAATCCGACGCGAAGGAAGTTGTCGACCTGATCCGCGCCGAAGGCCGCCGTGCCGTCGCGCTGCCGGGCGACATCACCAGCGAAGACTTCTGCCGGAAGCTGGTGGCCGACGCGGTCGCCGGCCTGGGTGGGCTCGACATTTTGGTCAACAACGCCGCCAAGCAGGTCAGCCAGCCGTCGCTCGACGCGATCACTACGGAGCAGTTCGACCTGACGTTCCGGACCAACGTCTACGCGCTGTTCTGGATCACCAAGGCCGCCCTCCCGCACCTGCCGGCCGGGGCGTCGATCATTAACACCAGCTCCACGCAGGCGTACGAGCCGTCGCCGAACCTGATCGATTACGCGCAGACCAAAGCCTGCATTGTTTCGTTCACGAAGTCAGTCGCCCAGCAGCTGATCAAAAAAGGTATTCGCGTGAACGCGATCGCGCCCGGCCCGTTCTGGACGCCGTTGCAGCCCAGCGGCGGGCAGACGCCGGAGAACGTGATGAGCTTCGGCAGCGAAATGCCCCTCGGCCGCCCCGGCCAGCCGGCGGAACTGGCGCCGCTGTACGTGATGCTGGCGTCGGCGGAAACGAGCTACACCACCGGCGAAGTCTTCGGCAGCACGGGCGGGAAGTCGCCGTATTGATCGAAGGCTTAGCGGGCGTCGTTATCGTCCGATTTCCGGCACCGACAGCCCACGGCAGATTTTCCACGCCAGCACGTTCGGAATCTCCGTATGCCGGGGAACGGCTTCCATTTGCCCGGTGCGTGGGTTCGTCCAAATGGCGTGGCTGCCGCCTTCGCGTTTGAGGACGCAGCCGTGGTGACGAAGGTGACGCAGCAGTGCACCGGTTTTCATCCGACCTGCACCGTCTCACGCAGGGCGTCCGCCGGCACGCCGCGCAAGCCGTCTTCGCGACGATCCTGCAGGATCAGTTCGATAGCCGAACGCAGGCTCGCGAGGGCTTCGTCTTTGGTCCGGCCTTGGCCGTTCGCGCCGACGATTTCGGGCGAGAATGCGATAAACCAGCCTTCGCTTTGCTCGATGATTGCGGTGAACTCGTTTCGCATGAACGTGATTCTACCACGCGTGACGGAAGAGGTTATCCCTTCCCCGGCACGATCTTGTAGAACCCGCCGCCGTCGTCTTTGAGGTAGCCTTTGTCCTTCAGCTCCTCCCACACCGTCGCCGGGAAGCCGGGCGGGGGGCGGATGGCGGTGACTTTGGTCGATTGCCCGGTCAGGTGGCCGCGCGTGACTTGGCTGTCGTCTTCGCGCTGGTTGATCTTCACGCGGTTTTTGAACGCCTTGTAGGCCCGCTTTTGTTCGTCGCTGAGGTCGTTCATGCCTGGCGATTCTACCCGATCGGCGGCGCGATAGACGACCTCGGCCCATGGGGGTACAAAAGACCCATGCCCCTCGACCTGCAACCCGGCCAGACGTTCGTATTCATCGGCGATTCGATCACCGATGCCGGCCGCCACGAAGACCCGGACGGGCTGGGCGACGGCTACGTCCGCCTGGTCCGCGATTACCTCTACGCCAAGGACCCCGTGAAGGCCCCGCGCGTGATTAACACCGGCATCAGCGGCAACCGCGTCACCGACCTGGCCAAGCGGTGGAAGGACGACGTGCTCGACCACGAGCCGGACGTGGTCAGCATCAAGATCGGCATCAACGACGTCTGGCACGGCCTGGACGGTGGCGGGGGCGGCGTGCCGATCGAACAGTTCGTGGAGATGTACCACGTGATCCTGCGCCAACTGCAGGCCGTCGTGCCGAAGGCGAAGGTCGTCTTGTGCCAGCCGAGCGTGATCGAGCCGCCCGCGCCGGCGAACGGGAACGCCGTGCTGCAGCCGTACGTCCGGGCGGTCGGCGAACTGAAGCGCGAGTTTAACGCCGTCGCCGTCGTGCCGTTGCACGCCGCGTTCGTGAGCGCCCGCCGCCTGCGGCCCGACATCAACTGGACGCCCGACGGCGTCCACCCGTCGTCCGCCGGCCACATGCTGATCGCCCGAGCCTGGCTGGCGGAGACGGGCCTGCTGTGAAAGAAAGAGTTAACCACGGAGGCACGGAGACACGGAGAAGAAAAACAAAAACTGCATTCTCTTCTCC
>DASVSC010000125.1:0-3147 GCA_036388295.1 Tepidisphaeraceae bacterium
AACAATCGGCCAATGTAGCCGCTCATCAGCAGGATCGGGATAAACACCGCTATCAACGAAACGCTGATCGACAGCACCGTGAAGCCGATTTCCGCAGCGCCTTTCAGTGCGGCCTGCATCGGCGACTCGCCCATCTCCAGATGCCGGCTCACGTTCTCCACGACGACAATGGCGTCATCGACAACGAAGCCCGTGGCGATGGTCAGGGCCATCAGCGACAGGTTGTCCAGGCTGTAGCCGCACAGGTACATCACACCGAACGTGCCGATCAGCGACACCGGGACGGCGACACTGGGGATGAGCGTGGACCGCCAGTCGCGCAGGAAGAAGAATACGACGAGAATCACCAGCACGACCGACATCATCAGCGTCCACTGCGTGTCTTCGACCGACGCGCGGATCGTCTGCGTGCGGTCGACGATCACCTGCAGCTTCATAGCCGGCGGGATCGACGCCTGCAGTTGCGGCAACAGTTCCCAGAGGGCGTCGACCGTCGCGATGATGTTCGCCCCCGGCTGCCGCATGACGGCCATCGACGTGCTGCGCTGGTTGTTGGATAAGCCGAGGACGCGTTCGTTCTCGACCGAATCGATGACGTTCGCGATATCGGACAAGCGCACCGGCGAGCCGTTGCGGTAAGCGACGATCAACGGCCGGTATTCGGCGGCTTTCAGCAACTGGTCGGTGCTGCTGATCGACCAGCTGTAGCGGTCGTTCGAGATGCTGCCCTTGGGCCGATTGGCATTGGCCGCGCTCAGGGCGGTGCGGACGTCGGACAGGTCCAGCCCCAACCCGTTCAGGGCCGACGGATTGACCTCGACGCGCACGGCCGGCAAAGAGCTGCCCCACACGTTCACCTGGCCGACGCCTTCCACCTGCGACAGCTTCTGCTGCAGCACGGTGGCGGCCACGTCGTAGGTGCGGGACGAGTCGTACAAGTCGCTCGTGATGGCCAGCACCATGATCGGCGAATCGGACGGGTTCACCTTCCGGTAGTTCGGCCGGTTCGGCATATTCGCCGGCAGTTGGCTGGCCGCGGCGTTGATGGCCGCCTGCACCTCTCTCGCGCATGCGTTGATATCGCGACTCAGGTCGAACTGCAGTGTGATATTGGTCCCGCCCAGCGAGCTGTTGCTGGTCATCTCCGTGATGCCCGCGATGCGCCCGAACTGCCGCTCCAACGGCGTCGCGACAGCGCTGGCCATCGTCTCCGGGCTGGCACCGGGAAGGTTCGCGTTCACGTTGATCGTCGGCTGGTCGACCGACGGCAACGGCGCGACGGGCAGCAGGAAATACGACAGCGTGCCCGAGAGCAAGATCGCGATCGTCAGCAGCGTCGTGCCGACCGGCCGGCGGATGAATGGGGACGACAGGCTCACGCCGCGGCCTCCGCGGGCCGGTGTGGATCACCTCCGGGCTCGGGCGCGCGTCGGAAGCGGGCGGCGAGGCGGTCGAAGTAGAGGTAAATCACCGGCGTCGTGTAAAGCGTTAGCACCTGGCTGAAGATCAGCCCGCCGACAATGGCGATGCCGAGCGGGCGGCGCAGTTCGGACCCGACGCCGCTGCCCATCGCCAGCGGCACACCGCCGAGCAGGGCCGCCATGGTCGTCATCAGGATCGGGCGGAATCGAAGCAGGCAAGCCTGGAAGATGGCATCGGCCGGCGACATCCCGCCGTTGCGTTGCGCTTCGAGAGCGAAGTCGATCATCATGATCGCGTTCTTCTTGACGATGCCGATGAGCAGGATCACGCCGATGAGCGCGATCACGCTGAAGTCCGTCCGGCAGATCATCAGGGCCAGCAGCGCGCCGACGCCCGCGGACGGGAGCGTGGACAGGATCGTGATCGGGTGGATGAAGCTTTCGTACAGCACACCCAGCACGATGTAGACGGTGATCAGCGCTGCCAGGATCAGCAGTGGCGTGTTCGAGAGGGACGCGGTGAACGCCAGTGCCGTGCCTTGGAAGCGGGCGAGGATCGAGCCGGGCAGGCCGAGTTCGTCTTTGGTCTTCTGGACGGTCGCGATGGCGTCACCCAAAGCAACGCCCGGGGCCAGGTTGAACGACACCGTGACGACGGGAAACTGGCCCTGGTGGTTAATCGACAGCGGTGCGGTCGTCTGTTCGATGCGGGCGATGCTGCCGAGCGGAATATGGCCGCCGGTGCTGCTGGTGAGGTAAATGTCGCTGAGGTTCTTGGGCGACTGCTGGAACGGCGTGTCGACCTCCAACACCACGTGGTACTGGTTCAACTGCGTGAACATGGTGGAAACCTGCCGCTGGCCGAAGGCGTTGTACAGGGCGTCGTCGATCTGCTGCGGCGTGACGCCGACGCGGCCGGCGGTGTCGCGGTCGATGACCACGCGCACGTGCGGCCCGGCGTTCAACTGGTCGCTGGTGACGTCGGTCAGTTCAGGGCGTTTCTTGAGCGCCTCAATCAATCGCGGCGTCCACTCGTCCAAATCTTCCGCACTCGCGCTTTCGAGGGTGTACTGGAACTGCGTCCGGCTGACCCGGTCTTCCACCGTCAGGTCCTGTACCGGCTGCAGAAAAAGCATCACACCCGGCACGGCGGCGAGCGCCGATTGCAAACGGCGGATCACGGCCACAGCGTCGATGCCACGCTCTTCGAGCGGCTTGAGATTGATCTGAAAGCGGCCGCTGTTGAGCGTGGTGTTCGTGCCGTCGATGCCGATGAACGACGACAGGCTGTGGACGGCCGGGTCTTTCAGGATCACGTCGCCGAGTGCCTGCTGGCGTTGGCTCATCGCGACAAAGGAGACGTCCTGCGGCGCTTCGGAAATGCCGAGGATGACGCCCGTGTCCTGAACCGGGAAGAAGCCTTTGGGGATCCAGACGAACAGCAGCACCGTCAGCGCCAGCGTGCCGACCGCCACGATCAGCGTCGCCGGCTGATGGCGCAGGACGAACGTCAGCGTCCGCTCGTACAACCGGATGAGCCATTCCCAGCCGCGTTCGGTGACCCGGTAGAAGCGGCTCTGCTGCGCTTCCGGCTTATGGCGCAGCATCAGGGCGCACATCATCGGCGTGAGCGTGAGCGAGACGACCGCCGAGACCACGATGGTCACGCTGAGCGTGACCGCGAACTCACGAAACAATCGGCCGACGATGTCGCCCATGAACAGCA
>DASVSC010000126.1:0-11014 GCA_036388295.1 Tepidisphaeraceae bacterium
ATGCCGCGGAACTTGGCCTTGAACATCGTCAGCCAGCCGCCCATCACGCTGATGACGACCAGCACCATGGCCGTGCAGAGCATGACCGCGATCAGGCTCACCCACGCGATGCGGCGCTTCAGCAGGTACTTGTTGACCAGCACCGGAATGTAGCGCGGCCCGAGCACGTATTGATAAACCGCCCAGGCGCACAGGGCCAGCATCACGACGCCGAACAGGATCAGCGGCGGGAGATACAGGTACGGACTGCGAAAATCGAAGCCGCTGGCACCGAGCACATTCACTCCGGCCGCATCAGCGGGAAAAGGATCACGTCGCGAATGCTCTCGGCCCCGGTCAGCATCATCACCAGGCGGTCGATGCCCAAGCCGATGCCACCCGCGGGCGGCATGCCGTACTTCAGGGCGCTGAGGAAGTCCTCGTCCACCTGCTGCTGCTCGGCCTTGTCGCCGACCTGATGGCGGAAGTTCTCGGCCTGCACGTCTGGGTCGTTGAGTTCCGTATAGCCGGGCGAAATCTCTTGGCCGTTGATGGCCAATTCGTACGTGTCGGAGAAATACGGATCGTCCGCACACGTTTTGGCCAACGGAATGACCACGCTCGGCACGCGCGTGACGAACACCGGATTGATCAGCGTCGTCTCGACCAGCTTTTCATAGACTTCCGTCAATTGCTCCGCCGGCGAGAGCGACACCAGGTGCGTCTCGAACGCCGCCAGCTTGTCGGCCTGGCGTTCCTGTTCGGTAAACAGTTCCAGTCCGGCCGCCCGGCGGGCCAGGGCATTGACGCCGTCGATATCGTACAGGCGCAGGACGTTGCTCAGCGCGTGGCCGTCGTCGCCGATGCTGCTCTTCTTGAAATGCCAGCCGGTCTTTTCTTCGACCAGTTCCGCCATCGTCGCCCGCCGCCAGGGGCGCTGCGACAGATCGACCGTTTTGCCGTTGGCGTGCGGGATGACCAGCGTGCCGATGACCTTTTCGGCCACGGTGCAGATCAGGTCTTCGACCAGTTCCGCCATCGTGCGGCAGTCGCCGAAGGCTTCGTACGCCTCCAGCATCGTGAACTCGGGATTGTGCCGCGGGCTGACGCCTTCGTTGCGGAAGTTGCGGTTGATCTCAAAGACCTTGGGCAGGCCGCCGACGAGCAGGCGCTTCAGAAACAATTCCGGCGCGATGCGCATGAACAGGCGCATGTCGAGCGCGTTGTGGTGCGTGACGAACGGCCGGGCGGCCGCGCCGCCGTGCAGGGTCTGCAGCATCGGCGTTTCGACTTCCAGGAAGCCGCGGGCGCGAAAAAAGTCGCGAATGGCGTCGACAATGGCCATGCGTTTCTTGGCCAGGTCCATCACTTCCGGATTGCTCCAGAGGTCGACGTACCGCTGGCGGTAGCGTTGGTCGACGTCCTGCAAGCCTTCGTACTTGGCCGGCGGCGACAGCAGGCTCTTGGCCGCCATCTGCACCTTCGTGGCCCAGACGGTCGTTTCGCCCTTGTTCGTCGTGCCGAGCGGCCCTTCGACCACGATGCGGTCGGCCAGGTCCAGCAGGTTGCGGATGTCCCAGCTCTGGTCGTCGACACGCTTGCGGTCAATGCCGATCTGCAAATCGCCGGTGTCGTCACGCAGGGTGAGGAACGACAGCTTCCCCATGTCACGCTTCAGCACGATGCGCCCGCTCACGCGGCAGACCGGGCCGCCGTCGTGGCCCATTTCGGGCGTGTAAAGCGCTTTGACGGCCGCGAGCGGTTGCACGCCCTCGGTCCGCTGGCCGTAGGGATCGACGCCGAGTTCGCGCAGCTTATTCAGCTTGGCGCGGCGTTCCTGTTCATAGATGCTGGTGTCGGTTGCACTCATTGGGGCCAAAAGTCCGACAATGATAGAGCAGTGACGATGGAACACAAATGGACAGATAGGCCTCGGGCCTTGTGGACAGGGCCTTGGGCGCGGAAACGCTCTGCCTCGTCTTCACCAAAGCCCATGGCCCCAAGCCTAAGGCCTCTGCTGGCCGTCGCGATCACCCTCGCGGCCGCCGGTCCTGTTTTCGCGCAAAACAAGCCGTTCCAGTCCAAGCACTACCTGATCTACAGCGACCTCGGCGAGGACGCGACGAAGGACTACGCCCGCCGGCTCGACGGCATGTACGAAGAGTACGCCCGCCGGCTGGCCGACTTTTCGATTCCCGACGGGCAGAAGTTTCAGGTCTACCTGTTTAAGAAGCAGAGCGACTACCGCCGCTTCACTGGCGGCCGCCTGCCGAACTCGGCCGGGATTTTTATTCCGTCGCTCCACGCCCTGGCGGGCTTCGAAGAATCGCAGGGACGCACCGCCCTGCGCCAAACGTTGCAGCACGAAGCGTTCCACCAGTTCGCCTGGCAGGCCGTTTCCCAGAACCTTCCGATCTGGCTCGACGAAGGCTTGGCCCAGATTTTCGAGGAGGGCGTCTGGACCGGCGACCAATTCCTCCTCGAACAAGTGCCGCCGCTTCGCCTGAAGATGCTGCAGCAGGACATCGCCGCCGGCCGCCTGTTGCCGTTCAAGACACTGCTGGGCATGTCGCGCACCACGTTCCAAGCCCGCATGCGCGACGACGCCGTCGGCCGGAGTCAATACAACCAGGTCTGGGCGATGACGCACTTTCTGGTCTTCGCCACCGACGAGAACGGCAAACCGCGGTTCCGGAAGCGCCTGATCGCCTGGCTGCGCGACTTGCACGACGGCCGCGACCCGCAGCAGGCGTTCATCAGCAACTTCTCCGGCAACGTCGACGGCTTCGAAAAGCGCTTCAAAGAATGGGCCGCCACTCTGCAGCCGACGCCGCTGGCCGTCTACAGTGAGCGCGTCAGCAAGCTGGCGGACCTGGTGCGCTTGTTCAAGCAGGAAGGCCGCGAGTTCGACAGCGTCGACACGCTCCGCCGCCACCTGCAGCAGGGCCAGTTTCATCTGACCGAGCAACGCGACGGACAATCGTTCACACTGGAAGAAGACGCGCTAACGTACCTGTGCAGCCTCGACGGCAAACCTTGGCCGGGCCAATCACTCTTCTTCGGACAGAAGCGTAAGCCGCTGCCCGACATCGTGCTGAAGGCGCCGACCGGCTCCGTCATTCGCGCCCGCTTCTACACCAGCGGCCAGCGCATCGACCACGATTTGGTTTTCGAGTAGCCGTGACGGGCCCGGGCGGGTGCTGCTACACTCTGCCACATGCGAAACGGTAACGGCGTCACGGCTTATATCGCGATCGGTTCGAACCTCGGCGATCGCGCCCGCGCCTGTTACGAGGCCGTACGAAAACTCGTATCGCACAGCAGCGTCTCCCTCGTCGCCATGTCCGAACTGATCGAAACCGCCCCCGTCGGCGGGCCGGCCTGGTCGCCGCCGTATCTGAACGGGGCGATCGCCGTCGAAACCACGCTCGGCGCGCACGCCCTGTTTTCCGAGTTGATGAGCATCGAAAAAGCCCTCGGCCGCCAGCACTTCGAACGCTGGGGGCCGCGCACCGTCGACCTGGACCTGCTGCTGTTCGGCGACCGCATTCTGTCCAGCGACGACCTGATCGTCCCGCACCCGCTGATGCACGAACGCCGCTTCGTGCTCGAGCCGCTTGTGGAGATCGCCCCGAACGCCATGCACCCCGCCCTGCTGATGACGGCCCGCGGGCTGCTCGACAATCTGAAATAACGCACTTAGCCTCCGGCCATGACGCGATTGCTCCGGACGCTGGCCCTTCTCTTCGTGACTGCCGCGCCGGCGCTGGCCGTCCGGACGCAGCACTGGAACCACACGTCCGCCGACGACTTCAAGAAGGGCACGGCCACGCGCGTCGTCGTCACCAGCAGCGGCCAGCTGCGCCTGTCGCGACAGATCGATGCCCTTTTGCCCAAAGACCGCCAGTTCACCGCCCTCCAGGCCATGGTCGAATCGCCCGACGGAAGCGTCGTTTTCTCGGCCTTTCCGGAGGGCGAAGTGCTGGCGCTGAAGGACGGGAAGCTGACGACGCTCGCCGCATTCAAGGACCAGACCGTCACCAGCCTGGCCTATGACGGGCGGGGCCGCCTGCTGATCGGCGTGAGCGGCGAACAAGCGAAATTGGTCCGCATCGACCGGCCGGGCGACGCGCCGAAAACCGTCTGCGAGCCGGCCGACGCACAGTTCATCTGGGCGATCGTGCCCGACGGCGATGGCCTGTTCCTCGCCACCGGCCCGAACGGCGCGGTGTTCAAGGTCGACGCCAGCGGCACCGCCAGCCCGTTCGCCGAACTCGGCGGCGACAACGTGCTCTGCCTGACGACCGACAAAACCCACCTCTACGCCGGCACCGACCGCGAAGCCCTCGTCTACAAAATCGATCGCGCCACCGCAAAGCCGTACGTGCTGTACGACGCGGCCGAAACCGAAGTCGCGGTCATGGCGTGGGATCACCGCGGCAACCTGCTGGTCGCCACCGGCCAGCCGACTGACGGCGCGCCCGAACTCAATTCACCCGATCCCGTCGCGCCCGCAAAACGGCCCGCCGGCGTCGAACTGCCGTCGAAACGGCCGACCCCGCCGAAGCCGCCCGACAACAAGCCCGGCGACGCCATCCCGCACTCAGCCGCCGCCCTGCTCGGCGAATTCGTCCCCACCACCGGCCCGTCCAAACCCGACCTGTCCGCGTTCGACGCCGCCGAGTCCGATTCGCCCGGCTCTGACACCAACGCCGTCTACCGCATTGACCCGCGCGGCCTGGTCACCGAAATCTTCCGCAAGCCCGTCACCCTCTACGGCATGGCCGTCCGCGGCGACAGCGTGCTGCTTTCCACCGGCGACGACGGCGAGGTCTACGAACTTCGTCCCGACGTCGGCGAGGAAGCCGTGCTGCTGCGCACCGACGCGCCCGACGTCACCGGCCTGCTCAGCGCCCGCGACGGCTCGCTGTACGTCGCCACCAGCAACGCCGGGCAGATCTACAAAATGTCCGCGGGCTACGCGACGAGCGGCACCTTCGACAGTGACGTTCTCGACGCGACCGTACCGAGCCCGTTCGGCCAGATGCACCTGCTCGGCACGATCCCGCCCGGCACCACGCTGACGGTGCAAACGCGGGCCGGCAATGTCCGCGATCCCGAAAACGGCGATTGGGCCGACTGGACCGCCCCGCAGCCGGCGACGGCGTTCGCGGCCGTCACGTCGTCAGCGGCGCGGTACCTGCAATACCGGCTCACGTTCAGTTCCACGGACGCGGCGAAGTCGGCGGTGGTCGATGAAGTCGATGTCGCGTACCAGAAGCCGAACCTGCCGCCGAAGCTGACGGCCGTCACCGCCCTGCCCGGCGACACGCCGGGCCAAATGACCCTCGCCTGGGACGGCAACGACGGCAACGACGACGAGCTCCGCTTCGGCCTGTTCGTCCGCGGCGTCGGGCAGGGGACGTGGATGAAAATCGCCGAAGACCTAACCGACACCACGCACCCGTGGAACGCCCGCGGCGTGGCCGACGGGCCGTACGAGGTCAGGGTCGTCGCCAGCGACGCCCGGGCCAATCCGCCCGGCGAGGGCCGCGAAGTCAGCCGGGTCAGCGACGCCGTCCTGATCGACAACACGCCGCCCGCCGTCGGCGACGTTCAAACGAAGGCCGACGGCGGAAAAATGACCATCACGTTCCGCGTCGTCGACCGTTCCGGCACGGTCGCGGGCGTGGAAACGACGCTCGACCGAATCGACCACTGGCAGAAACAACTTCCCGACGATAAGATGGCCGATTCGCCTGAGGAACGGTACACGGTGCCGCTGTCGGGCTTGGAGTCAGGATCGCATACGCTCATGATCCGGGCCACCGACGCCCGCGGCAACGCGTCTTTTGAGACGGTCGCGGTTACGGTGCCCTGATCATTCGGATTGAATTGAGGATTGGCCATGCATTACCCGCACCGCATCAGCAAAGTGAAACGCGCCCGCAAGCTGGGCTTCCGCGCCCGAATGAGCACGAAGAACGGCCGCAAGACGATCAACGCGAAGCGCCGCGTCGGCCGTAAGGTTCAGGTCGTCTAAGACCTTCCGTTTTCGGCAATATAACCCATCCCAAGCCGGCCCCCGCGGGCCGGCTTGTTTCGCTGCGCGGAACCAAATAAGACGCGGACCTTTCCTGCAGCGGCGCTCTTCACTCCCCTCCCCTTGCGGGAGGGGGCGGGGGAGGGGTTCTGTCATGCGGAGAGCACACTGACGATCGAAGAACCCCTTCCCTAACCCCTCCCACAAGGGGAGGGGGACCAGAGAGGCCGTAGCATCCGGCGGACCGCACCTTCCTATCCCGCCACGCCGTCCGCTCCGATCGTGCCGATCAGGCTTTCGACGTACTGCGGCGCGGTGACGCGGCCGCGTTCCTGTTTCACCCACGCCAGCCGCCCGGCCAACGTCGCCCGCTCGGCGGACGCGTCCGCCAGCGTCGACAGCCGTTGCTCCAGGTAGGCGGTGTGACGGTCGAGCAGACGCGTTTCCACGCGCTGCTGCCGGGCCAGGCGCTGTTGGTACCAATCGCTGGCCAGCACGCTCTCGCGGCTGAACATCGCACGCACGGCAGGATCGGCCTCGGTTTTTCCGTTCCACGTCCCCTCGGCCATGATGTGCACGAGTGCGTTCAGCGGCGGGCAGAGTTCCTCGACACTGCCGTCGTCGAGATAAATCGAGGCGACTTTCTGCTGCGTGTCGACGATGTTTTCGACGCCGTCGACGTAGTCGTCGATGCTCTGCGTTTCGGGCCGCAGCATGGATTCGTCGAACACCGCGGCCGGGTCGTCGAACACGCGGCCGAAGAACTGGCCGACGAAAGCTGATGTGATGCGCCAGCCGAGCCGCGATGCCCTGATCGTCTTGCCCCCGTGTTCGAAATCTTTCACACGCTCAAGGCAGCCGTGGTCGATCAGGTACTGCGCCTTCTGCTCGTGCGGCCGCAGCCGGCACCAGATTTCGGGAACCAGCAGCGACACGTCGTGGTCGACGCGGTGATCGCTGCCCACGTAGCCGGCTGCGGAACTGAACCCGTCCAGACCCGTCAGCACGTAGCTCAGGAACGCGTTGTTCAAATCCGCAGTGGCGCGCAGCGCGTTGAACGGCCCTTTGGTGAGCGCGCCTTCGCTGCCGGTGCCGGTCGTCGACGGGCTTTTGCCGGTCAGCGACGAGATGAAGTCCATGAACAGTTCGGGCAGTTCCTGGTAGTGAATCGGGTTGTAGACGGCCAGCGGGCGGATGCCCGGTTCACGCGGGTTATTGCGCCGGCCGCACAGAACGGCGCCGACCGGCTGCGTGACCGTGGCCGACGCGGGCAGGCGGCGGTAAAGGCGTGAACCGAGTTCGGCCAGGTACGCCTCGCGCGGGCGTTGGATGTCGGGCCGAACCTGGAGGTAGCGCGGGTTTTTGGTGCGCTTGCCGTCGACGATGCGCGGCTCGGCGGAGCAGACGACGTAGCCGTCCGGCTTCTGCGCCGCTGCACGAAGCGTGGCCTTCATTGGGTCGGTGAACGGCTCGAAGGAGGCGACGTGCCGGACCATTTCCCCGGCATCCGCGCCGGTCATCGGCCGGTAGTTCGAGGCGAACAAACCGGGCTGGCTCATGTCGTATTCGGTCTGCCGGTCCAGGCCGGGGTGAACGGCGTCGTCGGGCCGCTGGAACAAGCGGGCCTCGGTGTTGTGCAGCAGCTTCACGCTCTGCGAACCCGCCGTCACCGGCCCGCCCTGCAGCATGTCGGCAGGCAGCGTGATCGACGCAGTAATGTCGTCTTCCAACTGCACCTTGGCCGCGGCGATGAAGTCCTGCCGCAGCTTGTACAGCTGCCAGTTACCAGCCGACGAGAAGCCCATGCGCAGGTAACTGCCGATCAGCTTGCGGCCGTCGAGCTTCAGCTCATGGCCGGGCTGGCCGTTGACTTCGTCGACGGTGAAATGGCTGCGCCAGTCATCGCCCCAGGCCGGGTCGTAAAAACGTTTGATGATGAACGCGATCGCCCGCACATGGTTCGGCAGGCTGTGCAGCCAATTGTTGTATTCATCTGTGTACTCGGCGGACGGCGTGAGCAATTTGATCACGCTGCCGAGCGAACGATTCGTCGACAGCACCGGCCGCGACGCGTACTGCGTCTGGTTCGCCTGCGTGTGCGTGCGGAAGCGGCCGTGGTAATCGTGGGCGAACAGCGCCTCGACCGCGTCTAGATCGGCCTTCACGTCGGCCACGTACACGGGGCCGTAGACGATGGCGTCGCCGATCGGCTTGCTGATTTCGCTCTTGCCGCCGCCGCTGACCGTACACGGCTTATGGCACACAGTGCCCTCGGCCAGCGTGCCGACCAGACGCCAGCTCGGCGCGCCCGGGTGCCGTTCGTAGCGCAGTTTGTAACCCATCGGCAGCACGTACGTCTGGTCGGGCAGCAGATTGATCGCGCGCTTCGTGCCGTCCTTTTGCCAGAAGACCGTTTGCGTCTTGGCATCGAGTTCGGCGTTTTCCGGAATGTAGACGATCGACGGATTGGCCACATCCGTGGCGTAGCCGTCGGCGTGCACCATAACGGCGTCGCCGAGCAGCTTCATCGCTTCGACGAACGTGTAGCCCTGGTCGATGATTTTCTGATCCAGCTTGAAATACTGGCCGTGACTGAAGCTGCTGAAGGCGAGCGCCCCGCCGGCGTGTTCTTCCTCGGCCAGGCCGCTGAGGTTGGCGCTGAAGCTGATCTGCGTTTTGACGTCCTTTTTGCAGTAGCCGAAGTAGTTGTCGCTGATGATCGTGACCATCACGCCGGCGCGGCTGCGCAGCGTCAGCTTGAACGCCTGGCCGTCGTTGTATTTTTCGTCCTCTTTCGTCCAGCACATGCCGTCGCGCTTCTGGCGGTCGGTGGCTTGATCGATGTGCGGCAGGCCGAGGGCTTTTTTGTTGAGGCCGACGACGTGCGGCGCGAGGATCACGCAGCCGGTGTGGCCGGTCCAGTGCTCGACGTCGAGGCCGGCGTCATTGGCGGGCAGGTACGGGTCGCCGGCGTTGCCGAAAATGCTTTCGACGAAGTCGAGATTGCAGACCAGGCCGCCCGGCGCGAAGAAGCGTGTTTCCATCCGCTTCTGCGGCCGTACGCCCGGCACTTCCGGCGCGACGACCGGCCGAAGCAGCAGCGTACACCAGGTGTGCAGCGGCGCGTCCGCGTCGGAGAACGGCAGGCGCATCAATTCGTCCGGCGGGTTGAGCGCGGCCTCCAGCATGCGCGCGTACGTCACCGCCGGCACGGCCAGCTTGTCGCCCGGCACGGGCAGGCCCACATCAGCGACGTGGAACACGCCGGCCGTCGTGCGGCGGTCGGAGCGCGGATTGTGCAGCACGCCTTGGTGGGTGCGGTAACTTTCAAGAATTTCATTTTTGAAGTGGTCGGCGTTCTGCGGCAGGCTCAGCTCCCGCGCCAGGCCGTGACGGTCGAGGATCAGCGTCTGCGTCGGCAGGTGCAGCTTCGACACATCGGCGACGGGGCCGAGCATGCTGTCGAGAAAATCCTGCACCCGCTGGTCGGCCGGGCAGAGGTGATCGCTCAGCAGGCGCGACAATTCGCGGTAATGCGCGATCAAATCCTCCGCGAAACGAACCGTGCCCGGAGGCGTCGGCAACCCGAGCGCGGCCAGCTTCAGGTGAATCAGGCCGATCGCGTCCGTCCGGTCGACGGAAACGTTCTGCCCGGCGTCGTTCAATCCCAGCGTGCGTTGTCGATCCATAAAAGTCTGCCTCGTCGCGGCTGCGGTCGGTTGGGCATAAGATCAGCGCAACCGACCCGAAAATCCATGACCGAACCCAAAATCAGGCCCGATCGTGACCAAATGACCCGCTGGCTACGGCTGCTGTCCGTGCCGGCCGATCATCCTACGCCAGTCGATGGGCTCAAAGTGGAGAATGATCTTCGCTCGATGCGTCTTCGCCACCGGCCGTGGATCGTCGCGGCGGTGACGGCCGTCAACGCGGCCAATTACGGAACGAGGCTGAACGTGCCGCACGCCCTGCCGTCGCCGCCCACGCGCGTGTCCGCGGCCGCCGGCGCGGACGTCGCCGACGCAGTGTGGGGCGCTTACCTGCAATGGACGATCGGCAACGCCGACGCCGCTGACTGGCTGCGCGCTGCCATCGCCCTGCTCGATCCGACGGCCCTCGTTTTCACTGCCAACGACAACCCCGAGCCGTGGTGGCAGAACGAAATGCTGATCCTGCACGCACTGCATTCGTTCGCCCTGCGCGTGCGGGACACGGCCCTGATCGAAAAAACGCTCGCCTGTGCCGACTTCCATTTGCGGGAGATCCAGCCCGACCACGCGACGAACGAACCCTGGTCAGTTCACGCCTACGCCAGTCATCCCGACGGCAACGTCACCGCCGAAACGCTGCTGCACGCCGGGTACATCCAGCATGGCGGCGCGCTCGGCCCGGTGGCCCGGCAGGTGGCCCGCGATGCCCGCGGCGCGCTGGCGGCTTATCTCAAGGCGTGATAGCTTTTCACGCATGGAAGTCCGCCAGCTCGATCAGCAATTGATCTCGATGCTCCGCTGCCCGATCACCCTCAGCCCCGTGCGGCTGGAGGGCGAGGAACTCATCGCCGAGGTGGGCGGCCTGCGCTACCCGGTCCGCAGCGGCGTCCCGGTGATGCTGCCCGAAGAAGCCACGCTCCCGGCCGGGTTCACAGACCTGGACGAGTTCCGCAAACGGTTCCACCGCCCGCGCTAAGTCCAATGACGCGTCCGCATTCGCTGCGGCTTCCAACAAGCATATCGGGCTCGAACGTGTGTCCGCTCCGTTGGCGTATCGCTTCGCATCCGCAACGACGGGATGGAAATCGTTTTAGTCGTGTGTCGCTGCGTTGATACGCGACATGACGTAACGCGCGACGTTCTACAACTGCCGCAGGTGATGGCTTTTGATCATCGTCTGTTGGAAGTCGGGATAGGCGTTGACGTCGAGGTCGTGCAAGTCCAGCCCGTCGTATTCGGTGGATTCACTCACCCGCAGCGCGTGGCGCCTGGCGAACAGCTT
>DASVSC010000127.1:0-2804 GCA_036388295.1 Tepidisphaeraceae bacterium
CGGTGCGCAAGTTCTGGAAGGGCGAGGGCGGCCTGATGAGTGAGATCGCCACGCGCCTCACCGGCAGCAGCGATCTGTACGAACGCGGCGGCCGTAAGCCGTACGCCAGCATCAATTTCATCACCGCCCACGACGGCTTCACGCTGCAGGACCTTGTCAGCTACAACGAAAAGCACAACGAAGCCAACGGCGAAGGCAACAACGACGGCGCCAACGACAACGAAAGCTGGAACTGCGGCGTCGAAGGCCCGACCGACGACCCGGCCGTTCTCGCCCTGCGCGAACGCCAGAAGCGAAACCTGTTCGCCACCATGATGTTCAGTCAGGGCGTGCCGATGATCTACGGCGGCGACGAGCTGAGCTTTTCTAAAAACGGCAACAATAATACGTACTGCCAGGACAATGAACTGACTTGGCTGAATTGGAGCCTGGAGGACACGCGGAAAAAAGCCTTCCTCGACTTCGTCCGCACCTGCACGCAAATCTGGTCCGAAGAGCCCGCCCTGCAACGCCGCAACTTCTTCGTCGGCCGGCGTATCCGCGGCAGTGACATCAAAGACGTCAGCTTCTTCGAGCCCGGCGGCTTTGAGATGAACGACAAAGACTGGGAAACCGACTTTGCCAAGTGTCTGGGCATCCGCCTGGCCGGCGATATGCTGACCGACACGGACGAACGCGGCGAGCCGATCAAGGGCGACACCCTGCTGTTGCTCGTGAACTCGCACTGGGAAGAGATCCCGTTCACGCTCCCGGAAACCATCAACGGCGACGTCTGGCAAACACTGGTCGACACCGCCGATCCGGACCGGCCGCTCGACATCCGCATTCGCCCGGCCAGGGAGCTTTTCCCGCTCTACGGCCGCAGCGTGGTGCTGCTGCGGTCGATCCGCCCCGACGATACGGCCAAGCCGTGGTCGACCACGCAAGTGGACGCCATCCGCAGAGGGACGCAGCAATCCGCACCCGTCACGGAGCGTGGCGGGCCGGCGCTCTAGCGGCCGAGTGTGCCGGACGGAAAAGGTTTCACGGCCCGTCCAGCGGGGACGGACCAACACGTCGTGCAGGAACACGCATTTTCGGAAATTGTCATGTCAGATGCCAACACCACCACGGCCGGCCGGCGTTTTCCGGTCGGCGCTGAAGTCACACCCGAGGGCGTCCACTTTCGGGTCTGGGCCCTGGACCATCAAGCCGTCGAGGTCGTGTTCGAGGACGGAACGCCGTCCGTGAAACTGAACGCCGACGGCGACGGCTACTTCTCCGGCCTGGCCAAAGGCGTCAAAAGCGGCACGCTCTACCGGTTCCGCCTCGACGGCACGGACCAGTTGTATCCCGATCCCGTGTCGCGCTATCAGCCCAAAGGGCCGCACGGTGCGTCACAGGTGATTGACCCGACCGGTTTCAAATGGACCGACGCCGGCTGGCGGGGCGTACCGGCGGCGGGGCAGGTGTTGTACGAAATGCACGTCGGCACCTTCACGCGCGAAGGGACGTGGACGGCGGCGATCGAACAACTGGCGTCGCTGAAAGACGTCGGCGTCACCTGTCTGGAAGTCATGCCCGTCAACGAGTTCGCCGGCGAATACGGCTGGGGCTACGACGGCGTGCAACTGTTCGCCCCGTTCCACGCCTACGGCACGCCGGACGATTTCCGCAAGTTCGTAGACGCCGCCCACGCGATCGGCCTCGGCGTCATCCTCGATCTGGTCTACAACCACTTCGGGCCCGACGGCAATTACCTGATGGCCTACGCGCAGGAATACCTCAGCCCCACGCACCACACCGACTGGGGCGACGCCATCAACTTCGACGGCGAAAACAGCAAGCCCGTGCGCGAGTTCTTCGTCAGCAACGCCGCCTACTGGATCACGGAGTTCCACCTCGACGGCTTCCGCTTCGACGCCACGCAGGCGATCGTCGACCGGTCCTCACGGCACATCCTGGCCGACATCACCGACGCCTCCCGGGCGGCCGGCGGTGAGCGGTCGATTTACCTGATTAACGAAAACGAGCCCCAGAACGTGACCCTCGTCAAACCCGTCGACAAGGGCGGCTACGGCATGAGCGCCATGTGGAACGACGACTTCCACCACAGCGCCGTCGCGGCCCTGACCGGGCACAGCGAAGCGTTTTACACCGATCACCCCGGAACGCCCCAGGAGTTCGTCAGTTCCGCCAAGTACGGCTACCTCTACCAGGGCCAGCGCTACAAGTGGCATAGCCGTCGGCGTGGCTTTCCCGCCCTCGACCTCCCGCCGACGGCTTTCGTTCACTACCTGCAGAATCACGACCAGGTCGCCAACAGCGCCCGCGGCCTGCGTGCCCACCACCTGACCAGCCCCGGCCAACTCCGGGCCATGACCGTCCTGCTGCTGCTCGGCCCGCAGACGCCGATGCTGTTTCAGGGGCAGGAATGGGCGGCGTCGAACCCGTTCCTCTATTTCGTCAACCACAACAAAGACCTCGCCCCGCTCATCAAAAAAGGCCGGGCCAAAGAGCTGATGCAGTTCCCCAGCGTCGCGACGGACGCCATGCAGGCGGCCCTGCGCGACCCGTCGGACATCAAGACCTTCAACGATTCCAAGCTCGACCACGCCGAACGCACCAAGCCCGGCCACGCCGAAATGTATCGCCTGCACAAAGACCTGCTGGCGCTGCGGCGGAACGAGCCGACCTTCCGCCGCGTGCAGAAGCGCGGCGACATCGACGGCGCGGTGCTCGGCCCCGAGGCGTTCGTGCTGCGCTACTTCGGCGAAAACGGCGACGACCGCCTGGTGCTGATCAACCTCGGCCGGGATCTGCCG
>DASVSC010000128.1:0-3494 GCA_036388295.1 Tepidisphaeraceae bacterium
AATTAATCAACTGCCTGACGTCATCCAGACCATTCCGCTAATCCGCACCTTCGGCCTGCTCAACATCAGCAATCGCGGCACCGAGGCCGTCAGCGTAACGGGCGTCGACCTTGTCGCCTATTCGAAGTTCAACAAGTTCCGCGAGTCGCTGTTCCGTCAGTACCAACAGCCGGTGCAGGACGGCGAGACCCCGCCCGATGACGCCTCGTTTAATCTGCTAAGCGGCGTGCCGTACGAGATGCTGCGGCCCGGCGACGTCAAGGCCGCCAGCCGGCCCGGCATGATCGTCGGCGGGCCGATTTTCGGCATCAGGACGGGTGCCGATGGCAAGACCGAGGTGCCGGACAACATCTACAACCTGTGGTGCCGGCTCGAAGTCGTCCCCATGGCCGGCGACACAATTTCGCTCAAAGACGCCACGCCCGCGGCCAACATCTATTGGGTCGTCGACGTCTCTCGGACGAAGCTGTTTCAGCTCGACGACCGAGCGGTTTACGTGCCGTTCGACGTGCTGCAGAAAGACCTGCGCATGAGCGAACAGCGCTTCGCTGAAGAAGTCGACGGCAAAGCGGTCGAACGCGTCCGTGCCTCGCGGTGCAGCGAGATTCAGATCAACCTCAAGCCCGGCGCTGACCGCATGGCCGTGCTTAAAACGATTAATTCGATCGTGCAGCGCATCAGCATGGAAGTCGACTCGGCCACCGCCTTCCTGTCGCCCGTGCGGGTCGAGCCGTGGGAGAAGCCACAGGAGAAGTTCCTCAGCGCCGTCGAGAATGAAAAATCGCTGCTGACGTTCCTGCTCGGCCTGATCTCGCTCGTCGCGATCTTTCTGATCTTCTGCATCCTTTACATGATCGTCGTCGAAAAGACGCGCGACATCGGCATCGTCAAAAGTGTCGGCGCGACGTCCCAAGGCATCGCCGCCATCTTCATCGGCTACGGCCTGGCGATCGGCGTGACGGGCGGAACGCTCGGCTTGCTGGCCGGGTGGGGCGTGATGACCTACATCAACGAAATCCACACCGGCGTCGCCGGCCTGATCGGCAAGCCGATTTGGGACCCTGAAGTGTACGCCTTCGACAAAATCCCCGACACCGTCGACCCGACGACGGCCGTGGTGGTGCTGGTCGTCGCCGTGCTGTCGTCCGTGATCGGCGCGGTGGTGCCGGCCGTCCGCGCGGCGCGGCTGAACCCCGTCGAGGCCTTGCGGTTCGAGTAACGCCATGGCCGACACGATTATCAGTTGCACGAACCTCAGCCGCTCGTTCCAGATGGGCGACGCGACCGTCGACGTCCTGCGCGGCGTCGACCTGAGCGTCGCCGCCGGCGAGTTCCTGGCCATCGAAGGGCGGTCAGGCTCGGGCAAATCGACGCTGCTGCACCTGCTCGGCGCGCTCGACACGCCGACCAGCGGCACTGTCAGCTTCGACAATCGTGACCTATTTTCCCACTCGGCCACGGAGCGGGCGCGGATTCGCAACGTCAGCTTCGGGTTCGTTTTTCAGTTCTATCACCTGCTGCCGGAACTGACCGTGCAGCAGAACGCCGAGGTGGCCGCGATGGTGCGGCATTCGCGACGCGAATTCGGCGCGAATCGCTCGACACTCACCGGGCGAGCGGTTCAAATCCTCGATTCGCTCGGCATGAGCCACCGGCTGAAACACCGCCCGTCGCAGCTGTCGGGCGGCGAGCGTCAGCGGGTCGCGATCGCCCGGGCCCTGATGAACGAGCCGCGCGTGCTGTTTGCCGACGAGCCGACCGGGAATCTGGACGCCGAAACCGGCTTCCAGATCATGGACGTGCTGGAAGGCCTGCACCGGCAGGGGCAGACGATTGTCATGGTCACCCACGACCGCGCCATCGCCCGCCAGGCCGACCGTGTGGTGGTCTTGAAGAACGGGCGCATGGAGCCGAACGCCGCCGCCGCGGGAAATTGAGGAATCGATGTCGCTGAAAGTCTGGATCGACGGAAAGCTGGTCAATAAAGAAGACGCCAAGGTCAGCGTCTACGACCACGGCCTGCTGTACGGCGACGGCATCTTCGAAGGCATTCGCGCCTACAGCGGCAAGATCTTCCAATGCCGGGCTCACATGCGCCGCTTGTACGACTCAGCCCGTGCCATCCGCCTGGACATCCCGTACACGCCGGAAGAGCTGGAAAAGGTCATCTATGAGACGATGGCCGCGAACGACTTTCAGGACTGCTACATCCGCCTGGTCGTCACGCGCGGCATCGGCACGCTCGGCATCGACCCGACGCGCTGCCCCGGCCCGAGCGTTATCGTCATCACCGACCTGATCAGCCTTTACCCGGCCGAGATGTACGAAAAAGGGATGGCGGTCATCACGTCCAGCGTGATCCGCAATCACCCGAACGCGCTCAGCCCACGCATCAAAAGCCTGAACTACCTGAACAACATCCTGGCCAAGATTGAGGCCCTCGACGCCGGCGTGCCTGAGGCCGTGATGCTGAACCACCAGGGCTACGTCGCCGAGTGCACGGCCGACAACATCTTCATCGTCCGCGGCGGCGAAGTCTTCACCCCGCCCGCCAGCGACGGCAGCCTGGAAGGCGTCACCCGCGCCGTCATCATGGACCTGGCCCGCGGCAGCATGATTCCCATGCACGAACGCCGCCTGGAACGCCACGATTTGTACATCGCCGATGAATGCTTCCTGACGGGCACCGGCGCTGAAGTCATCGCCGTGACGAAAATCGACGGCCGCCCCATCGGCGACGGCCAGCCGGGACCGATCACGAAGAAGCTGCGTGCGGCGTTCCACAAGCTGGTGCGCCTGGTCGAACAAACGGCGTAGGGCGGGCACTGCCCGCCGTCTGCCGTCCGGTCGGCGGGCAATGCCCGCCCTACGACTAGGTCGTATCGACGGCCTAAAAGGAAGATTCACCACGGAGGCACGGAGACACGGAGAAGACAGAGGCAAATATTGTTCTCTTATCTTCTCCGTGTCTCCGTGTCTCCGTGTCTCCGTGTCTCCGTGGCGAATCTCTTCTTTTGAAAGCCGCCCACTTTCGTCCGCAAAGTCTCACGTTAAAGTAATGTTTTCACGTCCGCGGAGCGGACGCTCGATCGGTAAAGGAGTGCCATGCCCGGCGAAACGCAGATGCACCGCACGCTCAAGAAAGAGGCGTGCCGTTGGATGTACCGCATCGGCTACACCGCCGTCGCCGCCGAAGTGCGGTTCCGCTCACTCGGCATCATCGACGCGGTCGGCAGTGGCACCTTCGGGCCGCACCAGAACTTCTTCGGCTCACGCCAATCGGTCCACCAAAGCTGTTTTATCGAGTGCAAACAGAGCCGCGGCGACTTCCTGCGCGACGGCACGCCCGACGGCCAGTTGTCGCTGTGCATGATGGAGCGCGACTTCAATCGCACGCATCGCCCGCGCCGGCCGATGAAGCAGACGACCGGCCTCGGAAAGTTCAAGGCCTGCCTGATGCAGCCGTTCGCGAACCTGCACTACGTCCTCTGCCC
>DASVSC010000129.1:0-38205 GCA_036388295.1 Tepidisphaeraceae bacterium
GCCGGCCGTCTTTTTGTCTGAAAGAGTGCTTGATTCAATACTGGTTACAGTTATATTACCCGACCCCCTGTTGTTTTAAGGGGGCCGAATCACGGGCCAGCCGACGGCGAAGTCGGGGCCCGCTCGGGAACAAGACGGTTAGCACAGGATTGATGCAATGAACGGCGAGCGTATCCGCATTCGAATGGAAGCCTACGACCACCGTGCCCTTGATCAGTCGGCTAAGGAGATCGTGGACAACGCCAAGCGGACCAACGCCCGCGTGTGTGGCCCGATCCCGATGCCGACCCGCATCGAGCGTTACACCGTCCTGCGTTCGCCGCACATTGATAAGAAGAGCCGCGAGCAGTTCGAAATGCGGACACACAAGCGTGTGATCGACATCTTCGAAGCCAATGCCCGCACGATCGAAGCGCTCAACCGCCTGGTAGTCCCGGCCGGTGTGTTCGTGAAGATCAAGGCCTAGTGCTCGTAATTGAAGCTCCAGTCGGTGACGACCGGGGCTTTTTGATTGACCCGGACGCGGGGTTCATCCAAGAACCCGAAGCTGGCTCGAAAGAGTCGGTCGCGATCCGGGAAAAGTTGTTTTTGTCCTTTAAGGACAGGTACCGGGCCCGCAACCAACGCGACGAAGTTGGACGGGACGCTCTGCCTGAGTAAGCGAATGACACCAGCAATCCTGGGCCGCAAGGTCGGCATGACTCGGGTGTATAACGAAAAGGGCGTCATCGTCCCCGTTACGGTCGTTCAGGCCGGCCCCTGCGTCGTCACCCAAGTGAAGACCACTGACGGCCGCGACGGCTACAACGCCGTGCAGATCGGCTTTGAAACCATCGAAGCCAAGTACAGCACGCAACCCGAAATCGGGCACGCCGCCAAGGCCGGCGTGCCCCCGCAGCGTTTCTTCCGCGAAGTGCGTCTGAAAGACGCCACCGACAAGAAGCCCGGCGACAAGGTCGAGGCCAACAGCTTTGACGGCGTCACCTACGTCGACGTCATCGGCACCAGCAAGGGCAAGGGCTTCGCCGGCGTCATGAAGCGTTACAACTTCGGCGGCTTCCCGGCCAGCCACGGTACCGAACGTAAGCACCGTGCCCGCGGCTCGATCGCGTCGTACGGCACCCAGCGTGGTCACTGCGGTAAGCCCAAAAAGGGCCTGCGCATGGCTGGCCACATGGGTGACGACCGCGTCACCACCCGTAACCACCCCCTCGTCCGCATCGACGCCGACAACGGCGTGCTGCTGATCAAGGGCGCCCTGCCGGGCGCGAATGGTTCGCTGCTGTACGTTCGCAAGAGCATCACGGCGAAGGTTAAAGCGACTGCCTAACTAGCTGATTGCGGATCGCGATCCGCTAGAGAGATCACCATGATCGAAGTTCCCGTATACAACCTCGACGGCGGCCAGGTCGGCACCGTCCAAGTCGATGAAGCCAAGCTCGGCGGCGAAGTCAACAACAAGCTGCTCAAGCAAGCCATTGTTTACTACCACGCCAACAAGCGCCAGGGCTCGGTCCGTACGCTCGCCCGTGGCGAGGTGGCCGGCTCGACCCGCAAGCTGTTCAAGCAAAAGGGCACCGGCAACGCCCGCACCGGCGGCATCCGCAACCCGATCAAAGTCGGCGGCGGTCACGCCAAGCAGAAGCGGCCGAAGAGCTGGCGTCAGTCGCTGAACAAGAAGACCCGCGTTGCCGCCCGCAACCAAGCCATTCTTGCGAAGATCCAAAGCAGCCAGCTCAAGCTCGTCGATGCCTTCACGCTCACCGAGCCGAAGACCAAACTCTTCGCCGCGGCCCTGAAGAAGCTGCAGATCGAGCGCACCGTGCTCGTCGGCTTTGACGCGATGAACGACGTCAGCGTCAAGGCCGCCCGGAACATTCCGAACACCCGCCTGACGACCGTCGCTCAGCTCAACGCGTGGGACATCCTTAACACCCGCACGCTGCTGCTGACCCGCGACGGCCTGCAAAGCATCCTGAACGTGTCAGAGGCAGTGTCAGAGGCAAAGGACTAATCGATGGAATACGCGAATATCATCATCAAGCCGCTGATCACGGAAAAGACGACGCACCAGGCGAACGTGCGCAACACGTACGCCTTCCAGGTCGCCCCGAAGGCCGACAAGATCGACATCAAGGCCGCGATCGAGAAGCTGTACAACGTGAAGGTCGCTGACGTGCGTACCCTGACCCGCAAGGGCAAGGCCCGTCGCACCAAGGTCGGCTATGTCGACGGCCACGACGTCAAGCGTGCGATCGTGAAGCTCGCCGGTGACTCGAAGATCGAACTGTTCTAAAGAGCTGATGGCCGGTAGCTAGTCGCTATTGGCTCAATGCCGGAAGACTAAGGAGAGTTGGTCAGTTTGAGGTTTGCGGTCGACAGTCTTAATCACTGGCCACCAGCCACTCGCTACCAGCACATTCAACATGGCAATCAAAAAATACAATCCGACGTCGCCGGGCCGCCGTGCCGGCTCGGTCATCGACTACAAGAAGATCCTGACCAAGTTCGAGCCGGAAAAGTCGCTCACGGTCGGCATGACGCGCCCCAGCGGCCGTAACCACCACGGCGTCATCACCGCCCAGCACCATGGCGGCGGCAACAAGCGTCTGTACCGCATGATCGATTTCAAGCGGCTCAAGGACGGGGTCGAAGCAGAAGTGAAGTCGATCGAATACGATCCGAACCGCACCTGCTTCATCGCCCTCATCGAATACACCGACGGCGTGAAGTCCTACATCCTTCACCCCGAAGGCCTGGCAGTCGGCACGAAGATTGTCAGCGGTGCCGGCTCGCCCCCCGAAATCGGCAACGCCATGCCGCTGGAAAACATCCCGGCGGGCCTGCACATCCACAACGTGGAAATGAACCCGGGCCAGGGCGGCAAGCTTTGCCGCTCGGCCGGCCTCTCCGCCCGCCTCTCCGCGAAGGAAGGCGAATACTGCGTCATCACCTTGCCCTCGGGCGAAGTGCGTCGCGTCAAGAGCAAGTGCCGCGCCACCATCGGCACCATCGGCAACAGCGATCACATGAACGTTTCGATCGGCAAGGCCGGTCGTAACCGCCACAAGGGCATTCGCCCCCACAACCGTGCCAAGGCCCGTAACCCGATCGATCACCCGATGGGTGGTGGTGAAGGTCGCGCCAACGGCGGCCGTCACCCGGTCAGCAAGACCGGCGTTCCGGCCAAGGGTGGTATTACTCGCTCGCCGCGTAAGGCCAGCGAGAAGTTGATTCTTCGCCGCCGTAAGTTCGGTCGATTCCAAGTTCGTCCGCAAACGGTCAACGTCTAAGGAGTGAGAGGTTGGAAGTGGGAAGCGGGAAGTTAAAAACGGCAGACAATTGCCAGTCTTAACTTCCCACTATCGACTATCAACTATCAACTGATTCAATGAGCAGAAGCAGCAAAAAAGGCCCGTTCGTCGACGAGAAACTGTTCGGCAAGGTCAACACGCTCAACGAGCGCAAGGCCAAGTCGGTCATCCGCACCTGGGCTCGTGCCTGCACGATCATCCCGGAGTTCGTCGGGCACAATTTCGAAGTGCACAACGGCAACAAGTTCATCCGCGTGTTCGTCACCGAAGACATGGTCGGGCACAAGCTCGGCGAGTTTTCCCCGACGCGTTCGTTCCGTGGGCACAGTGGTGCGAAGAAAGCCGACACGCGCTGAGCGTGACGGCAAGAGAGCCCCGCGGTTATGCCGCGGGTTTTGAAGGTCAAAGCAATGGCACACACCGCAAAACATAATTTCTGCCGCATCGCCCCCCGCAAGGCGCGGCTGGTCATGGACCTGATCCGCGGCCGGCAGGTCGACGACGCCCTGACCGTCCTGCAGTTCAACAAGAAGCGCGCGTCGGTTTACGTCGCCAAGGTCATCAAGAGTGCGGTCGCCAACTACCACGAGCAGGAAACCGCTCCGGGGCAGAACGCACTCGTGATCACCGAAGCCCGCGTGGACGGCGGCCCGATCATCAAGCGGTTCCAGCCGAAGGATCGCGGTAAAGCGCACCCGATCATGAAGCGGACGAGCCACCTCATCGTCAGCGTGGACCAGCAGGCATAACTTCGCGTCTGGCGAACAAGGATACGAATCATGGGTCAAAAGGTTAATCCGATCGGCTTCCGAGTCGGCATCAGCGAAGACTGGAAGAGCAAGTGGTACGCCCCGAAGTCGGCGTACGGCGAGTTCCTGGTCGAGGACTTCAAAGTCCGTCGCTTCATCGACAACAAGCTCAACCGCCGCCCGCCGTTCGCGGCCGTGTCGGACATCATGATCGAGCGGACGCGTGAAGAAGTCACCGTCACCCTGAAGACCGCCCGTCCGGGTCTGGTCATCGGGCCGAAGGGTGCCGAGCTGGACAAGCTCCGCGAAGACCTTGAGGAGATGATTCTCCGCAAGATCGCCCCGATCAAAGTCATTGAGATCAAGAACCCGGACCTGAACCCGCAGCTGGTGGCCGAGGCCATCGGCGAACAGCTCAAGAAGCGGGCCAGCTTCCGTCGCGTCCTGAAGATGCGTCTGGAATCGACCATGAGCGCCGGTGCCAAGGGCATCCGCATCCAGGTCAGCGGCCGGCTCGGCGGGGCGGAAATCGCCCGGTCGGAAAAGGCCACCCAAGGCTCGGTGCCGCTCACCACGCTGCAGGCCGACGTCGGTTACGGCTATGCCGTCGCCCTGACGACCTTCGGCACGATCGGCGTGAAGGTCTGGATCTACCGCGGCATGAAGGGCGAGGAAATCCTCGACACCGACGTCCGCGTCGGCGGCCCCGTGCGTCGCGTTCGTCGGTAAATGATTAAAAGAGAGCCCCGCGACTCCGTCGCGGGAACTAAGAAGACTGCGAGGCACCTATGCCCCTGATGCCCAAACGAGTGAAGTTCCGCAAAAGCCAACGCGGCAAGAACCGCGGCAACGCGAGCCGTGGGAACACGGTCGCGTTCGGCGAGTACGGCCTGATGAGCCTCGAACCCTGCTGGCTGCCCGCCCGCACGATCGAAGCCTGCCGCGTCGCCGTGTCGCACTTCCTGCGCCGCGAAGGCCGGCTCTTCATCCGCGTGTTCCCGAACAAGCCGATCTCGGCCAAGCCGCTCGAAGTCCGCATGGGTAGCGGTAAGGGCGAGCCGGAGTTCTGGGCCGCCGTCGTGAAGCCCGGTTCGGTGCTGTTCGAAATCAGCGGCATCGACGAAGCCGTGGCCAAGCGCTGCCTGGCCCGCGTCGCCCATAAGCTGCCGGTCAAGTGCCGGTTCGTGACCCGCAAGAACGCCGTCTAAAAAACCGGCGGGCTCTGCCCGCGGAAGAGTTGATCATGAGCAAGCAAGAGACTAAAGAGCTGCTGGAAAAGGACGAAACCGCCCTCAAGCAGCTTCTGGAAGACAAGCAGAAGCACCTGTTCGACCTGCGCAGCCAGGCCGTGACTGAGAAGCTGGAAGACCCCACGCAGCTCGGCAAGACCAAGCGTGAGATCGCCCGGATCAAGACGATCCAGCGTCAGCGTCAGCTTCAGGCGGCGTCGAAATAAACGTTAGCGACGCCGTTCGCGGCGTGTTTGAGAGACATGACCATGGCCACCGAAACTGAAACCAAAGCCCGCACAGAGCTGCGAACGATCATCGGCATCGTCAGCTCCGCCAAGACCGCCAAGACCCTCAAGGTCGAGGTCAAGTACCAGACCAAGCACCCGAAGTACGGCAAGTACCTCAAGCGCACGAGCGTGTATCACGTTCACGACGAGGCCGGCGAAGCCCACGAGGGCGACACCGTCGAGATCGCCGAGTGTCGGCCCTTCAGCCGCACGAAGCATCACCGCCTGACCAAGGTCATCACCAAGGCGCCCGAGAAGCTGACCCACGACACCGGCGACGCCATCACCGGCGCCAGCGGTGCGAAGAAGGCCGAAGAGACTGAATGAAGTCGATCGTAGATTGTTGATTGTCGATCCGTTTCGACAATCGACATTCGACAATCCACCATCGAGAGAATCATGATCCAGCAACAAAGCTACATCGACATCGCCGACAACACCGGCGCCAAGTCGGCCATGTGCATCAAGGTGCTCAAGGGCAGCTCGTCCAGGGGCAAGTTCAAGCGCAAAAGCGCTTACATCGGCGACGTCATCATCGGCGTGGTCAAAAAGGCCCTGCCGAACGGAGACATCAAGGACGGCGAAATCATTCGCTGCGTGATCGTCCGCACCAAGCAGCCGACCCTGCGGCCCGACGGCAGCTACATCCGCTTCGACCGCAATGCGGCCGTCGTCATCGATGAATCGGGCAACCCCAAAGGCACCCGTATCTTCGGTGCCGTCGCCCGCGAACTGCGTGAGAAGAACTACATGAAGATCGTCTCGTTGGCCGCCGAGGTCGTATAAAGATAGTTGAGAGTTACGAGTTGAGAGTTGAGAGTTGAAGACGAGCATTTCGCTCTCTACTCTCCACTTTCAACTCTCCACTGGAATTGCATCATGGGACAGCGAATCAAAAAGGGCGACACCGTCGTCGTCATCAGCGGGGCCGACAAGGGCAAGACCGGTACGGTCAAGAAGATTGACGCCAAGGACGGTCGCCTGATCGTCGACGGCATCAATCGCGTGTGGAAGCACGTGAAGCCGAACCAGAAGTTCCCGCAGGGCGGCCGGATGCAGAAGGAAGCCCCGATCCACGCCAGCAATGTCCAGCCCGTCGACCCGTCGACCGGCCGTGGCACCAAGGTGAAGTTCGAACTCCGCGACGGCAAGAAAGTCCGCGTGGCCAAAAAGGGCGGCACCGTCCTCGGCAACGCTTGAACGTTTGGGCATAAACCTCCAAACAGCGGCGTCGGTTTCAAGGTAAGCCGACGAACCTGAAGGAAAGAAAACATGGCAAAAGAACAAGACAAAGCAAAGGCCGCCGCCAAGGCGAAGGCCGCCGGCGAGAAGGCCCAAGCCGCAGCCGCCAAGGCCCGCAAATCAGGCCCCGGCTTCAAGGTCGCCAGCGACGAAACCCAGTACCCCAAGGTCGAGGCCCGCCTCGCCCGCATGTACAAGGAAACCGTCGCCCCGGCCCTGCAGCAGCAGTTCGGCTACACGAACATCATGGCTACCCCGAAGCTGACGAAAATCGTCATCTCCATGGGCTTGGGCAAGGCCGTCGTCGCCGGCGAAAAAGCCAAGCTCGACACGGCCGAGAAGGAACTGGCGATCATCGCCGGCCAGAAGCCCGTCCGCTGTAAGGCCAAGAAGTCGGTCGCGCAGTTCAAAGTGCGTGAAGGCATGGAGACGGGCCTGAAGGTCACGCTCCGTGGCAGTCGCATGTACGAGTTCCTCGACCGCATGATCTCGCTCGCCATCCCGCGCGTGAAGGACTTTCGCGGCCTGAGCCCGAACGGCTTCGACCGCACCGGCAACTACAACTTCGGCTTCAACGAGCAGAGCGTGTTCCCGGAAATCGCCGGTGCCGACATCGCCTTCCAGCAGGGCATGAACATCACCATGGTGACGACCGGCAAGACGGCCAACGAAAGCCGCGAGCTGCTCAAAGGGTTCGGGTTCCCGTTTAAGACTGAAGAGAAGATCAAGGACTAATCATGGCCACCACTGCCTGGGTCGTAAAACAGCAGCGTCGCGAGGCGCTCGTGAAGAAGTACGCTGACCTGCGTCGTCAGCTGAAGAAGGAAAAGAACTTCGCCGCGCTGGCGCGTTTGCCGCGCGACAGCAGCGCGACGCGGGCAAACAACCGCTGCGAGCTGACCGGCCGCAGCCGGGCGTACCTGCGGAAGTTCAAGATCAGCCGCATCATGCTCCGTGAACTCGCCCTCAAAGGCATGATCCCGGGTATGAAGAAGGCCAGCTGGTAAGAAAAGTTTGAAGTTGAAAGTTTGGCGTTTGAAGTTGAAGACCGGACGGACGTCGCCGCTGCGAGTCCGAATCCCAGACTTCCGACTCCAAACTTGAGGACCGATTCCATGAGCATGCAAGACCCCATCGCGGACCTGTTGACCCGCATCCGCAACGCCAACCGCGTGAGCCGCCGCTTCGTTTTTGTTCCCAAGAGCAAGATCGGCGTCGGCATTCTCGGCGTGTTGAAGGACGAAGGCTATATCGAGAGCTTCGAAGAGATCGAAGCCCAGCCGGTCGGCCAGGTCAAGATCCAGCTCCGCTACGCCCTGAGTGGCCAGAGCGTGATCCACGAAATCAACCGCGTCAGCAAGCCCGGCCGCCGCGTGTACAGCGCGGTCGAGAAGCTGCCGAAGGTCCTGGACGGCCTCGGCATTTCGGTCGTCTCCACCAGCCGCGGCGTCGTCTCGGACCGTAAGGCCCGTGAAATGAACGTCGGCGGCGAAGTGCTCTGCCAGGTCAGCTAAATCATTTAGTCCGAGAAGCCGCCGGCCCGGCTGAACGCAGTCGTGCCGGTGTGAGCAGATCGAAAGGAAACCGTAATGTCCCGCGTAGGCAAAAAACCCATTCCCGTCGGTAAGGCCAAAGTCGCTATCAACGGCCAGAAGGTCAACGTCGAAGGCCCCAAGGGCAAGCTCGAACTGAGCGTCCACGAGCTGATCTCGGTCAAGATCGACGGTACCGATGTCGTCGTCACCCGCCCGAATGACGAGAAGCAGAGCAAGGCCCTTCACGGCCTGACCCGCGCCCTGATCGCAAACATGGTCCAAGGCGCGACCGAAGGCTTCACCAAGGTCCTCGAACTCCGCGGCGTCGGTTACAAGGCCGAGCTGCGTGGCAAGGAAGTCGTCCTGTCGGTCGGCTTCGCGAACCAGATCAAGGTCGCCGTCCCCGGCAACCTGACGGTCGCCGTTGAGCCCGGCCAGGGCGACATCACCAACCGCATCCGCGTGAGCGGCGCCGACCGCCAGGCCGTTGGCAACTGGGCCGCCCAGGTCCGCAAGGTCCGTAAGCCCGAGCCGTACAAAGGCAAAGGCATTCGCTACGAAGGCGAAGTCGTCAAGATCAAGCCCGGCAAGGCGTTCGCCGGCGCTGGCGCGAAGTAACACTACTCAAAGGTCAACTGGGCTTACGGTTCGAAGCGTCGGCCCCGAGGTTGAAACAACATGGCAGAGAAAAACAAAGCAAAAGCCCTGCGGCTCCAGAAGCGCAAGTGGTCCATCCGCAAGACCCTCGTCGGCACCGTCGAGCGTCCCCGTTTGTCCGTGTTCCGCTCGGACAAGCACATCAGCGTGCAGATCATCGATGACTACGCCGGCCGTACGCTGGTGGCGGCGTCGAGCCTGCAGAAGGACATCCGCGGCGATGCCGCCAACGGCGGTAACGTCGAACTGGCCAAGAAGGTCGGTTCGGTCATCGCCGAGCGGGCCAAGGCCGCCGGCATCACCGCCGTCGCCTTCGACCGCAACGGGCGTCGTTACCACGGCCGCATCAAGGCGCTGGCCGACGCGGCCCGTCAGGGCGGACTTCAGTTCTAAATATTCGGTCGGATGACCGACGGCCCGGCGATCCGGGGATGCTCCCTCACAGGAGCGAGGATTGATAACATGAGCGACCCGATCACCCCGCAGTCCGACCAAACCGCAGCCAACACTGCCCCGCAGGAAACCCAGGCCCCCGGCGAAGGCGTCGCCCAGACCGAAGCCCAGGCGCCCGCCGAAGCCGTCCCGCCGACACCCGCTGGCAGCCAGCAGCAGGACAACCGCAGCGGCGGCGATCGTGGCGGTAACCGCGGCGGCCAGCGCGGCGGCCAACGCGGCGGCCAACGCGGCGGCGGCCAGCGTGGCGGCAACCGCAACGGCCCGCAGCGCGACGAAGGCGGCGTCGAGTCGTCCCTCGTCCGCATCTACCGCTGTGCCAAGGTCGTCAAGGGCGGCCGTACGTTCAGCTTCGGCGCGCTCGTCGTCGCCGGTGACCGCGCCGGTAACGTCGGCCTCGGCTACGGCAAGGCCAACGAAGTGCCCATGGCGGTCGAAAAGGCCACCAAGGACGCCCGCCGCAGCATGATCAAAGTGCCGCTCAAAGGCACCACGATTCCCCACACCGTCAAGGGCAAGCACGGCAGTTCGTCGGTCATCCTCGTCCCGGCCCGTCCGGGTTCGGGCGTCACCGCCGGCAAGAGCGTCCGCCCCTGTCTGGAACTGGCCGGCATCAGCGACATCCTGACCAAGGCGTACGGCAGCACCAGCCCGAAGAACCTGGTCAAGGCCACCATCGACGCCCTCAAGCGTCTGCAGACCCGCGAAGAAGTCGAACGCGACCGCAACGTCAAGATCGACAACATGGTCGAGATGGTCAACGCCTGATTGATCTGTTAAACTGTCCGACTCACGTTTAGCCGGCGAGCATGCTCGCCGGCTACACTTTTCGACGACGCGGGCGTTCCCGTCGTCTTCACCTGGCGAGGCGTTCGACTCGATCGACACGCCGTTAGTCAAAGGCAAGTCCGATGTCCATTCTCCACGAAATCACCCACGGCCTGCGCGGCAAGCGCACCCAGCGCAAAGGCCGCGGCGAATCCAGCGGTCGCGGTAAAACCAGCGGCCGCGGCAACAAGGGTTCGAAGGCCCGTAACGGTAAGTACATCCGCCGCGGCTACGAAGGCGGCCAGACCGAAATCTACCGCCGCTTCCCCAAGCGTGGCTTTAACAACGTGAACTTCGAAACGAAGTTTCACGTCGTGAACCTGTCGGACCTGAACGTGTTCAACGACGGCGACACCGTCGACCGCGCCGTCCTGATCGAAAAGGGCCTCGTGCCCGACACGAAGCAGGAAGTCAAAATCCTCGGCAACGGCGAGTTGACCAAGAAGCTCACCATCGTCGCCGGCTGGTACAGCAAGTCGGCCCACGAAGCCGTCACGAAAGCCGGCGGCACCGCGAACAACGCCAAGGGCGAAACCTTCGAGTTCCCGAAGCCGAAGAAGAAGTTCGTCAAGCGTGACAAGGCCGCCCCGGCCGCCGCGGTGGAAGCCGCCAAGTAATGGCCGACGTGCATTCCTTGTTTGACTCTGTCTAAATCCACCGAGGCAGGGCCGCTTAAGCGGCCCTGCCCTGTGTGCATTAGGCTGTGTGCTTTCAGGCCCGCGCCGCGTTAAGATGCCCGCCCGATTCGGGTTTCGCCTCGCAGGACTTACCTCATGTTCAAAACGTTCGTCAATGTGTTTCGCGTGCCTGAGCTGCGGAACAAGATTCTGTTCACGCTGATGATGCTGGCGATCTTCCGCATCGGTCATGCCGTGCCCGTGCCGGGCCTGGACCAGGACCAGATGAAGGCCATCGCCGACAAGCAGAGCAACGAGCAGAACTCGGCCGGCGCTCGCCTAGCCGCCTATGTCTCGCTGTTCAGCGGCGGCAGCCTCTCCCACGGCACGCTGTTCGGCCTGGGCGTCATGCCGTACATCTCGGCCAGCATTATCTTCCAGCTGCTGACGACGGTCGTGCCGTCGCTGGAAAAGATGAGCAAAGAGGGCGAAAGCGGTCGGCGCAAGATCCAGGAATGGACGCGCTACGCCACCGTTCCCATCGCCGCGCTGCAGGCCATGTTCTGGCTGCGATCGCTCGGCGCGGACTCTATTCAAAGTACATGGCAAGGGCCGATGTTCTGGACGACCGGCGTCATCGCGCTCACGGCCGGCTGCATCTTCCTGATGTGGATCGGCGAGCAGATCGACGAATACGGCCTAGGCCAGGGCATCTCGCTCATCATCATGGCCGGCATCGTCTGCCGTATGCCTGACGCGCTGCGGCTGCTGTTTACCGAACTGAACTTCAAAGGCGTCGCCGACCCGACCGCCACCATCGGCCCGGGCAAGCTGCTGGTTCTGGTGGCCCTGTTCGTGTTCGTGGTGGCCACCGCCATCCTGATCACGCAGGCGCAGCGCCGCATCCCGATCATGCAGGCCAAGCACACCCGCGGCCGCCGCGTGTACGGCGGGCAGAAGCAGTACCTGCCGCTGAAGGTCAACATCGGCGGCGTGATGCCCGTCATCTTCGCCAGCTCGCTGATGCTCTTCCCGAGCGTCCTGCTCGGCTACTTGGCCGGCATGGTCAGCAGCGAAAACAGCGGCGGCATCGTCGGCCGAATCGTCTTCTTCCTGAACAACCAGTTCGGCCACGGCCAATTCCTGTACGTGATTACCGAGATGGCGATGATCTACTTCTTCGCCTTCTTCTGGACCACGGTGCAGTTCAAGCCGAAGGAGATCGCCAACAACCTGCGCGACTACGGCAGCTTCATCCCCGGCCTGCGTCCGGGCAAGCGGACGGCCGACTATCTGGAAAAGGTCATGATGCGCATGACTTACGTCGGGGCGGCGTTCCTTTGCCTGATCGCCGTCGTGCCGACGGTGGCGACCACGCAGATGGGCATCAACCCGGCCATCAGCCAGTTCCTCGGCGGCACCGGTCTGCTGATCGTCGTCAGCGTGGTGCTGGACATGGTGCAGCGCATCGAAACGAACCTGCTGACCCGCAACTACGCCGGCTTCCTCGGGGCCGGCGAAGGTGGCAAGAAGATCAAGGGCCGGTCGTATTAGTAGGAGTGGGCAGTGAGCAGTGGGCAGTGGGCAGTGAATAAAAAGACCGGCCATCGAACCGCGTCTTTCTTCACTGCCCACTGCCCACTGTCCCCTGCCCACTAATCCACATGCCAATCCTCATCAAATCCCGCAGCGAGATCGAGAAGATGCGGCGGGCCGGGCATATCGGCTACACCGTGCTGCAGAAGATGCGTGAGGCCGTGCGGCCTGGCGTGACGACCGACGAGATCAATGCCGTGGCCGCCGAGGAACTGGCCCGTTTCGGCGCGGTCGGCATGTCGAAGAACTACCCGACCTACAAGCCCGGCGAAGGCTACCCGTCCGAAACGTGCATCAGCGTGAACGAGGAAATCGTCCACGGCATTCCCGGCCCGCGAAAGCTAAAGGAAGGTGACGTCGTCACCCTCGACGTCACGCCACAGTTCGAAGGGTACGTCGCCGACACGGCCATCACCGTGCCCGTCGGCCCGATCCATCCCCAGGCGCAGAAGCTGCTGGACGTGACGAAGGACGTGCTCGATTTATCCATCAGCCTGATCAAGCCGGGCAAGCTGTGGTCGGAGATCGCCCGGCTGGTGCAGTACAACGTCGAGAAAGCCGGCTTCAGCGTCGTCCGCGAGTTCGTCGGCCACGGCGTCGGCAAGAAGATGCACGAAGACCCGAAGGTGCCGAACTTCGTGACGGCCGAGCAATTGCGCAGCGACTTCAAACTGCGGCCCGGCATGACGCTGGCCGTCGAGCCCATGGTCGTCATCGGCCGGCGCGAGGTGCTGCAACTGGAAGACGCCTGGACCATTATCAGCGCCGACCGCAGCTACGCCGCCCACTTCGAACACACGATCGCCGTTACCGACACCGGCGTCGACGTCCTGACCGACGGCCGGGCGGCGTGGGGCGTCTAGAGCGGGGCGGATGTTGACGTATCGGGTACCGCGACCCGTGGCACCCAAAGGCCATCATGCCCGGCAAACCGCAACTGCATTCGATCGTCGCGATCGCGATGCTCGTCACGCTCACTGCGGCTCTTATCGGCACCGCCGTCGCGATCTTTCTCTGGTCGCTCGACCACGTCACGCGCCTGCGTTTTGACTACCCATGGCTGCTCTGGACGCTCCCGCTGGTCGGTGGGGCGGTCGGACTGCTTTACCACTTCATCGGCGGCGCGGCCGACCGCGGCAACAACCTCATCATCGAACAGATTCACGAACCCGGCGGCGGCGTTCCACGCCGCATGACGCCGCTGGTGCTGCTGGGCACGCTGCTCACGCATCTGGGCGGCGGCTCGGCGGGGCGGGAAGGGACGGCCGTGCAGATGGGCGGCAGCATTGCCGGGGCGCTCTGCCGCCACCTGCGGCTGTCGCCCGAGGTGACTGGCGTTTTGCTGATGAGCGGAGTGGCCGCCGGGTTTGGCGCGGTCTTCGGAACGCCATGGGCGGGCGCGGTGTTCGCTATTGAGGTGCTGACGGTCGGACGGCTGCGGTACCGGGCGATCGTCCCGTGCCTGCTCGCGGCGTTCGTCGGGGACCGTGTTTGCATGGCGTGGGACGTGCACTGGTTGGGCCTGCACTTTCAGGCGCACCACACGAACTACCGCCTGGACGCACTGACCGGCACGGCGACACCGACCATCATGGCGATGCTGCTCGCAAAGGTTGTCGCCGCGGCGGTGCTGTTCGGCCTTGCGAGCCTGCTGTTTGCGGAGATGACGCACGGCGTGTCGGCCCTGTTCCGCCGGTTCATTGCATGGCCGCCGTTGCGGCCGGTCGTGGGTGGGTGCGTCGTCATTGCGCTCGTCTACCTCGTAGGCACCCGCGACTACCTCGGCCTGGGTGTGACACCCGACCCGCACCACGCCGACGGCGTGAGCATTGTGTCGAGCTTCCACGCCGGCGGGGCGACGCCATGGAGTTGGGCCTGGAAAACAGTCTTCACGGCCGTCACGCTCGGCAGCGGGTTTAAGGGCGGCGAAGTGACACCGCTGTTTTTCGTCGGTGCGACGCTGGGCCACGCACTGGCCGGCCTGTTCGACGCGCCATTTGAGCTGTTCGCGGCCTTGGGTTTCGTGGCCGTCTTCGCGGGCGCGACGAACACGCCGCTGGCCTGCACGATCATGGGAATCGAACTGTTCGGCGGAACGGCGACGACGCCGGGATTAGTGTTGTACTTGGCCGTGGCCTGCTGGGTGGCGTACGCGTGCAGCGGGCGGACGGGAATATACCTTTCGCAACGAGTCGGCGAGAAAACACTGCGCGAGCTGCGTGGATAACGCGTCGGGAATACACTGCTTGAGGCATGGCCCGCTTTAGCGTGTCTGCGAGCACGATTCGAAGCGTAAACAGGCCCACTGAAGCGAGCCGTGCCCCGCCTCGGTTTTTCGAGACGTGTTTCGGCAAATGAGTGCCGTCAAAGCGATCTTCATCAATGGCTGTTCCAATAGAACGACGCCCGGCGACAAAAGTCGCCGGGCGTCGGTTGCTGTTCAGAAGTGTCGGTCTACCGCTTACAGGTTCCCGCCGCCTTGCTGCATGCCCATGAAGGCTTGCATGCCGGCAGCGATCAGGCTCTGCACGGTGGTCGTCGGCAGGTGCGTGTCGAGCCGCATGCTCGCCCCTTCAGCGCCGAAGGTCAGGCCGAACGGCGGCAGTTCCGGGGGCAGCTGTACCTGCACGGGCAGGTTGAACTGGGCGGCCGCGGCAACGCCGGTGTTGACCAGCTCATCGAGCGCCAGGTAGTACTCGAGCACGCGGGTCTTAGGCAGCTCGGCCGCGACGGCCTTGACGGGTTCCAGTTTGGACACGTTGTCTTCGCCCGCTTTGACGGACTTGATAAACGCGCTGATGGCTTCGTCGGTCGCACCGCTGACGAGGAGGAAGTCGTCACCCATCGTGCCGTAGCTGTAGTTCATGCCGCTGGAGCCGTACATCAGGTTTTGGATCGCTTCCTGTTGTGCAGCGCCGGGGGCGTCGGGGTTTTGCTTGGCCTCGAACTTGATGCTGTCGAAGCTGACGCCTTCGATGGACTTTTCGTTCTGCACGATCTCAAGCATCGGCTTGGGCCGGTCCGGCGGCAGCTTCATGTCGGCTATGAACTGTTTAGCGAACGTGCCGCCGTCAGTGAACAGCGTTTTCATCTCGGCCGCACCGCCGCGGTAGAGCGTGAGCTGCTGGATGATGCCTTCCTGGCCGATCTTGGTCGGGGCGGGGGCGGCGAAGACGCTGCCGGTGTTTTTGCCGATGGTGGCGGTCGCGCTGGCGACGAGTTTCTTCGCCCCTTCGATGCCCTCGATCTTGTTCAGCTCCGCCAGCACGGGTCCGGCGATGTCGCTGAACAGCTTGCCGGCGACGGCCGGGTCCATCGTGCTGCCGCCGTAGGCGAGGTAACGCATGGCCGGCAGACCGATGGTGAGCGGCTTATCGGTGCCCTTGATCTTCGTGGAGGTTTGGCCGAGGTAGCTGTCGGGGCGGAAGTTGCTCAACACCGTGCTGTTGATGCCCGCGTCGCTGATGTTCAGGCCGATGGTGGCGGCATTGGTGCTGTTGAGGAACGTTTTGCCGGCGGCGAAGAGCTGGTTGGCCGCGACTTTCATGAGCGGCTTGTACTTCGGGTCGATCTTGTCGGAGCCGAGGTTGTCGATTTCCTTCGTCGCTTCACCGACGGCCTTGTCGAGTTCCGGCATGAGCTTCTGGCCGAGCTGTTCGAAGTTGGCGACGACCAGGAAGTCCTGGCGGCCGGCTTCTTTCGCGGCGGCGTCGGTCACCTTCAGCCGCGTGCTCGGCTTGTTCACCAGCGCCTTCGCGGGGCTGAGGGCGGCGTAGCCGTCGCCCCAGTCGGCCAGGAACATGGGCTTGCCGCCGCCGTCCGGCGTGGTCACTTCGCTCACGCCGGCTTCGGTCTTGGCGTCGCCGAAGTTGGAAAGGAAGTCGGCGTAGCTGCTGACGGGAATGACGATGACGAATGAGTCGTCCGGCGTCAGGTCCGGGGACGTCTTCGGGTCGAGGTAGGCGAAGCCGATTTCGCCGCTGTCGTTAATGCCCTTTTCCATCCGGCTCTGCTGCTTGAAGGCCGCGAGCGGGTTCTGCAGCGGGGCGACGAACGCGTCGATGCCAAGGTCTTTGGCCAACTTGGCGATCTTATTGCTGGTGGCGGTCAGGTTCGCGACCTTCCCGGCAACCAGCGCGTCGGCGGGAAGCTTATCCAGTACGTCCGCGCGGACAAGGCCGCACGACGCAAGCAGCACGGCGAGGGCCGCCGATTTCATTTTATGCATGTTGAGCTCCTCAGAGGGAATGGTGACTTTGACAGGCCGCGACGCTATCACGGCGCTTGGGAACAATCAATTTGACGCCGGAACGCCGACGAAGGGTGGTCCCTTCAGGCGGCCGGCGCGGTCAGCTTGCCGATCAGGGTATTCAGTTCGACGAAGTTCAGCGGCTTGGTCAGGTGGGCGTTGAAGCCGGCATCGAGGCAGCGCTTCACGTCCTCTTCCATGCCGTAACCGGTCAGCGCGACGGCGGGAACGGTCGACGTCTCGCGCAGCTTCTGGACGAAGTCGATTCCCGAGCCGTCGGGCAGGCCGAGGTCACTGAGGACGATGTCGTGTTTGTCCGGCTCGTACATCGATAGCCCGGAGGCGACGCTGTCGGCGCAGTCGACGACATGGCCGAACTTTTTCAGCAGCAGCGTGATGACGGTGGCGGTGTCGGCGTGATCCTCGACCAGCAGAACGCGGCACGAACGACGAACGCCGTCTGCAGGAAACGGCGCGGATGATCCAGTTGCGGTCAAAGTGCCTTTATTACAACAAAGACGCCATAGGATTCAAGCCTTGGTGACCTTAGGTAGGGTAAAGGATTGGTCGCCGAGGACGATTCGAACCGCCGATGCGGACACTTCAATCGTGTCGTACGTGCCGGATTCGACCCGGCGGACGTCGCCGCGGCCACCGGAGACGGGGCCTTCGAACGTCAGGTACGTCCGCCGGTGCGGCGGCAGGGGAATGGCCGCTACGCCGCCGTCGGCGGGCGGCCATTCCGATAAGCGCCAAGTGAGCAGCGGGCCGATCGTGTCGGTCTCCAGCATCAGGTCGAAGTGCGGTTGGCCGTAACCGGTGTGGTGAAGGACGACGTAACGACGGCCTTCGGTCATGGCCACCACCATCTTGATAAGCCGTTTGACCCGGTCGGCCGGTCGCCGGTGACCGGTGGGCGATTGTGACGCTCGAACCAGCGCTGCATAGCACTGACCGGCACAATGGCGGCGATGAGCGTCAGGCTGCCCAGCAAACCGAGCAGGATGAGGCCGATAAGCGGCAAACCGGGTATGCCAGTACGTGGACGGCCGAACCGGCTGCGTATGGCCGGCTGCGTGGAGGCTTGCTGCCAGATGTCGTAGAAAGCGACGATGCCACGGAGCGAGAAATACAGCATCACCAGCCCCGCCAACGCCATCGTGCCGCGTGAAGCCCATTCGCGAGCCCGCGGCGACAGCCAGGCGTCCCGATGCCCGCGGTAAGGCGACTGCCATGCCATCGCTGCTTCCCCTCCCTCAGGCGATCAACACCGGCGGCGGGGCGTATTGGCTGCGCACCGCGCCGCTGGCATCGGTGCTGCTCTTGAGGTTGCACGCATGGGCGTCCGCACCGAGGCCCCAATCGCGTTCGTACTCGTGATGCAGTTCCAGCAGTTCTTCACGCGACAGATCCGGCTTGAACGTCGCGTTCAAGGCCTCCTGAATTTCTTTCTCGTTCAGGAACGTGCCGGTGATGCTGGTCAGGCCGCGCTGTTGCAGTAGCCATTTGCAGGCCAGTTCATGAATGGTCATGCCGTGCTTGTCGGCGAACTTGCGGATGAGGTCGACCTTTTTGGCGCCGTAGATTTTCCAGTTCTGGTCGCGAAACTTCCGGTGGTCGTCGCGGCCGATCACGGTGTCGGCCTTGATCATGTCCTTCAGGACGCTGCTGTTGTCGTGCACGCGGGCCAGGACGCCGGCCTTTTGGCTGACGGCCGTTTCGCAGAACTCGCGGCCGGGGTGCTGTTCAAATAGGTTGAAAACCGTCTGCACCGCCTGCGCGCCGTGGTTGATCATCGCTTCGAAGCCTTCCTCGCGCCAGCCGATGGCCGGCCCGAGCGACACGCCCCATGCCTTGATCTTGCCTTCGGCTTTCAGCTTATCCAGTTCCGGCCAGAGGTCGTCACGGAACTGCGGCAGCTTGATGTTGTGGGCCATGTACAGATCGATGTAATCGGTCTGCAATCGCTTCAGCGATTCTTCGAGCGCCTGACGGACGAACGCTGGAGAGAAGTTTTGCTTCCGTTCGCTGTGGCTGCCGGGCGTGCCGGGGTCGGCGTAGAAGTCGTACCCGAATTTTCCGCCGATCTGGATTTTGCTGCGGTCGACTTTCGCCGACTTCACCCAGTTGCCGAACAGCGTTTCCGCCCGGCCGTTGCCGTAGGCGTCGCCATTGTCGAAGTAGGTCACGCCGCGTTCGAGGCTGAAGCTGCACAGGCGGTCGCAATCTTCCTGCGTGTAGTGGCCCCACCAGTCGACGCCGAAAATCCAGCAGCCGAGGGAGACGGGGGAAACATGAACACCGGTGTGGCCGAAATGACGCGGTTGCATGATCGTAGTTTAATGGAGACTGTGACCCGCCGCACGCGAGGCGGCCTCTGTTTCCCTTCCTCACTGAGACTATAGAGAAAGAGAAACACGCCTACCGCGTGACGATAAACCAGTGCGTCCGTTCGCGGCCGGTCAGGTCGACGGTGCCGTCGTTCGTGTTCAGTTCCGTCGTCACTTTTCCGGCGGGCGACAATGCACTCGCGGCGACTGGCGATTTAAAAACCACGTCGCCCGCCACCGGCTCGGCGATGATGCCCGCGGACACGCGCTCGGCCGCTTGCGCCGCCACCGTCAGCAGCATTTTCTTCGACGTCGCGATGGGCTGGCCGTCCAAAGACGAAACGACGACGGCCGCTTTGGGCGTGTCGATCTTGAACGTGACGTCGCCGAGAGTGATTTCTTTGCCGCCGACCCAACCGACGACCGCCTGCGTGCGCGGCGTATTGATGGTAAACACACCCTCGCCCCAGTCGCGCTGCAATTCTCCGGTGTCAGACTCGACGGCGGTTGCGCCGTCTGGCAGGGCATCGAAGGCGGGATCGGTGATGGCCTTGCCGACCGTTTTTGTCGGCATCAGCCAGGGCAGCATTGGCGTGGCCGGCATGGCGATGCGCAGGCCGTGCCGTTCCGAAATGGTGCGCAGGGCGCGGGACGTTTCGGGCGAGATTTTCTTGTACAGCAACTGTTCCGGCGGCAGGCTGAGCGTCAGCGTTTCCTTCGCAAGACTGACGTCGCCGCGGCGATACAACAGTGCGGCCGCCGGCATCAGCGGCAGCAGGGCGGGGTCATTCGAGATGCCCCATTCCGCGATCCGCGTCGGCACGTTCAGCGGCGACTGCTGGTAGCCGAAAATCATCGGGGCGTCCCAGCCTTGGAACGCCGAGAGGGCGGCAATGTACAGCGGCTGCGTGAAGCGGTCGCGCTGCGGCGCGGGCGTATTCCATTCCGTAATCGTCAGCGGCTTCCCGGCCACTTGGGCGGCGGCCATCCAGAACGCGCTGTTCGAATCGTGCTTCGGGTTGCTGCCGAGCGATTCGGCCTGCCCGTAGCTGTGGACGTCAATCACGTCGCCCGCCGTCAGGGCCGGGAGGGAAAACAGCGGGTCGCTGCCCCAGGTATTGGTCGTGGCGATCGGCACCTTCACGCCGATGTCACGCAGGTAGTCGACGAAATCTTTCGACCAGTCGTACTGCAACTGGTTCAGTACGACTTTTGAAGGGCCGGGCACCCACGTTTGTGCGGCCGTGCTGCGATCGAGCTTCAGGTCACGCACGATGCCGTCGCGGATCTTGTCATACATGCCGCGGCTGATCGGCAGCTTCTTGTCCGGCAGAAACGTGTTGCCGAAGTGGTCGGTGATGTCGTTCTCGTTCGTGATCAGCACGCCCATCACGGCCGGCTCTTCGGTGTACTTCGTGCCGGTGTATTTGTTCTTGCGGGTCAGGTAGTCCCTGGCGAAATCCTTCATCAACTCGGTGACGCGCGGGTTCACGTAGTTGAAGCCCTTGGCCTGGCGATTTTTGGTCTTGGCGTTGAGCGTCATTTCGTCGAAGCCGGGAATGTCGTCGCCCTCACGGAACGGGCGGCCGACGTGCAGGTCCATCCAGACGTAGACGCCGTTGTCTTTCAGGCATTTGACCCAGTAGTCGATGCGGTCGAGCGACTTGGCGTCCAGCTTCTGAGTAGTGTTGGAGTCTTTCTCGAAGACGTTGTCCGTGACCCAGTCGGCCGAGTCGTGGTGGTGGATGCGGACGAGATTGAAGCCGAGGGCCGCGATGCGTTTGGCCTGATTCTCGATCGCCTCGTCCTTGGCGTTGAACAGGGCGTAAGCCTGCACATTGCAGCCCCAGAACCGGGCTTCGGTGCCGTCGCCGTAGACGAGGCGTTCCCCGTCCGCCTTCACGAAACCACGCCGGCCGGCGGGTTTGTCATTCAGATAAGACAAGTCGACCGGTGCGGCCGCCCAGTCGATGGTTTTGGGCAGCCAGGTTTTGGTATCCACGTCGGCGTAGCGTGAGGACGGCGTGCCTTTGAACACGGTACCCGGCGGCAGTTTGATCGTCATACGCGCCGTGCGCTGGCCCGGCTCCAGATCGGAAGGGATGATCCAGCCGCGCGCTTGTTCGGGCCGGCCTTTTTCGAAATTGACGTCGCGGGCCAAGCCTTCGAATCGAACGCTAAGGGTCTGGTCTTTAATCGGCGTCCACGTGACCGCTTTCTCGTCATCTGTGATTCGGGGTGACGCAATTTTTTTGACGTTGAACACGTCGGCCGACAGGCGCGACGTCAGGTTCACCGCGCCGCCGACGTTGCCGGTGCTGGCCTTGCTGGTGTCGAACGTCCATTCGTAGATCAGGCTGTCGTCTTTCCAGGTGACGGTGCCGGCGACGGTGGAATTAAGCGTCTTAATTTCGGCCTTGAAGGGCCAGCGGCCGTCCTGCTCTTTGCCGAGCACCGGCTTGAAGTCGGCATATTTCCAGTTCGGGCCCCAGGCGATGTAGTTGAAGTTCATCACACGGGAGCCGTCGTAGCGGATGATGGCCGACGAATCGCGGGCCAGTTCGACCGTCCACTGCCCGGGCATAGCGGGCGAGGCCACGTCGTCCTCCGCCGCGTTCGCCTTGGGCGTCAGCAGGTTCCAGGATACGGCGGCCACCATCAGCGTGAGAACGGCGGCGGCCACGACTCGGCGGGAACTGAACATGCCTTGAGTTTAACAGCGGTTGCCGCAATGCCGAACGCTGTTTTCACGCCAACTGCGTTTCTTTAGGCGACAGGCTGCCCTTCGGCGGGCCGGAGTTCTTGTTATTCTCCCGCCATGCCGTCGTTGACCGTCTTGCCGGAATCGTCGCTCGCGTCCCGTTCGATCGAAGCCGACCTGCGACGCCTGCTCCGCGGCCAGGTTCGTTTCGACACACACGTCCGCGGCTTGTACGCCACCGACGCCTCGATTTACCAGGTAATGCCGCGCGGCGTGGTCGCGCCGGCCGACGGCGTGGACGTGGCGAACCTACTCCGTTACTGCAACGTGCGCAACGTTCCCGTCCTGCCGCGCGGCGGCGGCACCAGCCTGGCCGGGCAGGGGGTGAACGACGCGGTGGTCTGCGACTTATCGCAGATGTGCCGCCGGATCATCGGCTACGACCAGCCGACCGGCACGCTGCACGTCGAGGCCGGAGTGTCGATTGAGGAGGCGAATCGTTGGCTGCTGGAAAACGGTTTCCGCAAGCTCTTCGCCCCCGACCCGGCGACCATCGGCCATTGCGCCATCGGCGGGGCGATCGGGAACAACGCCGCCGGCGCCCGCTCCATCCGCTACGGCCGCACGAGCGAAAACCTGGCCGCCGTCGAACTGGTGCTGCCGACGGGCGAGACGACCTGGCTGGGCCCCGGCGCGGGTCGAACCGACGCGGTCGCCAAGCGTCTCGCCCGCCACGTCGCCGCGGTGGCCAAGCAGTACGCGCCGCTGATCCGCGAGCGATTTCCGAAGCTGAACCGCCGCAACGCCGGATACGGGATCGACACCGTCCTGACGCAGCTCGACGCAGGCGTGGCGATCGAAGACCTCGACCTGATCGGCCTGGTCTGCGGCAGCGAAGGAACGCTCGGCGTCGTCACGTCGGCGAAACTGAAGCTGCACGATCTGCCGCGCGCGAAAGGCCTGGCGCTGCTCTCTTTCGCCAGCGTGGAAGAAGCGATCGACCAGGTGCAGGCGATCGTCAGCACCGGCAGCGTGGCCGTCGAGTTGTTGGACGACGAAGTGCTGACGGCGGCGGCGAATAATTTCGAGACGGCGAAGAACCTCGACCTTTTCGATCCGATTAACGGCCGGCATCCGGCGGCCGTGCTGTACGTGGAATACCAGAACGAATCCGACCACGACGCTATCGGCGAAGGCTTCGCCAAATTACGCGAGCTGCTGCCGACGACGGCAGGACGCTATTGCACCGATGCCGTCTCACAGGCCAAGGCGTGGACGCTCCGCAAGGCCGGCGAGCCGCTCCTGCATTCGCTGTCGGCCACGCGTAAGCCGTTGACGTTCGTCGAAGACAACAGCATTCCGATCCCGAACCTGCCGCGTTTCGTTCGCGAGTTTCGGGCCATTGTCACCAAGCATGGTACGAAAGCCGCCTATTACGCCCACGCCGGCGTCGGCGTGCTGCACGTGCGGCCGATGATCAACCTGAAGGACCCGCACGACCGCGAGGCAATGCTGAAAATCGCCACCGAAGTGGCCGACCTGGCCCGCGACTGCGGCGGCGTGATGAGCGGCGAACACGGCGACGGCCGTGTCCGTGGCCCGCTCTTAGAACGTTTCTTTGGTCCTGATTTGATGACGTGCTTTCGGCAGATCAAGGCGGTCTTCGACCCGAACGGCATCCTCAACCCGGACATGATCGTTCGGCCGGGCAACGTGCGGTCGATCGCCGAGAATCTGCGTGTCGATGCCGGGACGGTGCCGGAGGTGAGCACGTACTTCGATTACGACGACCAGGAAGGATTCGACGGCGCAGTCGAGATGTGCAACGGCGCCGGCTTCTGCCGCAAAACCGCCGGCGGCGTGATGTGCCCGAGCTACCGCGCCACGCTCGACGAACGCCACAGCACCCGGGGACGCGGCAACGCGCTACGCCTGGCCATCAGCGGACAACTCCGCCGCGACGACAGCGGGAGGCCCGATTTCAACGACCGTGGCACGCTGGAGACGCTCGACCTTTGCCTGAGCTGCAAGGCCTGCAAAAGCGAGTGCCCGAGCAATGTCGACATCTCGCGCCTGAAGGCCGAGTACCACGCGCAGAAGAACGACTGGCACGGCGCGAGCCTGGTCGACTGCTTCTTCGGGAACGTGCGGACGGTGAATCGGTGGGGCTCGGTGCTGCCGGGCGTGTCGAACTTCCTGGCAGACGTGCCGCTGTTTCGCGCGATCGCGAACAAAGTGCTGGGCCTGGCGTCGCAGCGGACGTTGCCGCGGTTCGAGCGATCGCTGTTCAAGGATTTCAAGCGCCGCGGATCCACGGCTCCCGCCGCGGCGTCGAAGGTCGTTCTCTACGGCGACTGCTTCACCGCTTACAACGATCCACACATTGGCCACGCGACGATCGAAGTGATGGAACGGCTCGGTTACGAAGTGCTGTTGCCGGAGGTCGGCTGCTGCGGCCGGGCGATGATTTCGACGGGCCTGCTGCCGGACGCGATCAAGTCCGCGGACGCGACGTTGGAGCAACTGCGGCCGTACATCAACGACCCGGCCGTGAAGGCCATCGTTGTCGCCGAGCCGAGCTGTCTGTCGAGCTTCAAAGACGATTGGCTGCAGCTGAAACTCAAGACGCCCATGGCATTTCGCAAGAAGCTGGCGGCCAAGTCGTTTCTGGTCGAAGAGTTCATCGAGCGCGACTGGGCGAGTCACCCGCACCCGCCGACGCTGGCCCGCCGGCACGGGCCGGCCGTCGTGCTGCACGGGCATTGTCATCAGAAGGCGTTGTGGGGCGACGAAACCAGCAGCCGCATTCTGAAGCGACTGTTCGGCGACCGTGTGCGGGTGCTGCCCAGCGGCTGCTGCGGCATGGCCGGCAGTTTCGGATACGCGGCCCACCGGTACGACGTTTCAATGAAGATCGGCGAACTGAGCCTTTTTCCGCCGATCCGCGACAGCGGGCCGGACGCCATCATCGTCGCGCCCGGCACGAGTTGCCGTCATCAGATCCACGACGGCACCGGTCGTCATGCGAAGCACCCGATTGAAGTGATCCGCGACGTCCTCCGCGGCGACCCGGTGTGACGGCGGTTATGATTTTGAGCCGCGGCTGTAAACCCGCGCGCACCGGAACCAGATTCAGCATCGAAGCGGGACCGCGCGGGTTTACACCCGCGGCTCAAAATCATGCGACTCGGAACGTTTCCAAATCTTCGAAGTAATGCGGGTATGTCTTGTTCACGCACTTCGGGTCGTTGATCGTCACGCCGACGGTTTTCGTTCCGGCCAGCGCAAAACTCATCGCCATCCGGTGGTCGTCGTAAGTATCAATGGCGGCCACCTTCAGCTTGTCCGGCGGTTCGATGTGCAGCGAGTCGCCCTCGATTTCGACCTCCGCCCCCAGCTTCGTCAGCTCGTTCTGCAACGCGGCCAAGCGATCGGTTTCTTTCACCCGCAACGTGTGCAAGCCGTGAATGCTGGTCGGGCCTTCGGCAAACAGTGCGACCACCGCCAGCGTCTGCGCCGTGTCGGGCATGTTGCTGAGGTCGACGTCCACGCCGGCCAACGCTTTCGGCCCGCCGATCGTGATGAAGTCTGGCCCGAACGTCAGGTTCGCCCCCATCTGGTGCAGCACGTCGGCGAAGCCCACGTCGCCCTGCAGCGACCGCTTGCCAAGGCCTTCGATGGTGATCCTGCTGCCCGGGTGCAGGGCGGCCAGGGCCAAGAAGTACGTGGCGTTGCTGGCGTCGGGCTCCACGTCGTATTGCTCCAGCACGTACGTGTCGCGCGGCACGATGATCTGCGTCGGCTCCTGGCTCACCGGGTCGCGCACCAGTTCGCACGTGACGCCGAAGCGGTCCATCAGTTGCATCGTCATCGCCACGTACGGCCAACTGGTTTGTCGACCGATCAGGTCGACGATCGTTTCGTTGTGCGCGTAGGACGCGACCTGCAGCAGGGCCGACAGGTACTGGCTGCTGGTTTCGCTGCCGTACCGGACGATGCCGCCGGGCAGTTCGTCGGCGGTGATGCGCAGCGGCGGGTAACCGTCTTCCATCGTGTGTTCGATGCGGGCACCGAGGTTGCGCAGCATCGTCACCAGCGGGCCGATCGGGCGCTGGCGCATGCGCGGCACGCCGTCTACGGTGTAGACGCCCCGGCCGAGGGTGCACAGGGCGGCGAGGAAGCGGATGGTCGTCCCGCTGTTGCCGCAGAAGCAGTCGGCCGTTGCCGCAGGAATGACGCCGCCGCGGCCTTTGACCGTGATCGTCTTCGCCGCCTCGTCCGGCGTCACTTCGAAGCCCAATTTCGTCAGCCCGTCGATCATCACGCGCGTGTCGTCGGCGAACAGGGCGCCCGTCAGCGTACAGGGCGCTTCACACAATGCGGCCAGCACCAAAGCACGGTTCGTCAGGCTCTTAGACCCCGGCGGGGCGAACGTCCGTTCGAACGGTTTGGACAACGGTTCCAGGCGAAGCGACTCCATGTTTATGGGTGTAAACGATCCTGAGTCGCATCGCCACACCCGATGGCATACCAACGAACCGGCTGATGTATACAATGCGACAGAATCATGGTGAAGCCGATTATCAACGTCTCGCAGACCCCTGCAGAACTCGTCACCGTGATGGCCGACAAAATCGTCGATGCGGCCGGCCGGGCGGCGGCGCTAGGGGAAATGTTCTCCCTGTTCCTCAGCGGCGGCAGCACGCCCAAGGCGCTGCACACAGCCTTGGCCAGCGAGGCGTACCGCACCCGCATCGACTGGCGCGGCGTCGAACTGTTCTTCGGCGACGAACGCTGCGTCCCGCCCGACAGCGATCTTTCTAACTATAAGATGGCCCTCGATTCGCTCATCAGCCAAGTGCCCATCCCGCGCGACAACGTCTACCGCATGAAGGGCGAAATCGACCCGCAGCAGGCGGCCAAAGAGTACGGCCAGATGCTGAAGGAAAAGTTCATGGACGCCGGCCCCGACGTGCTGCTCCTGGGCATGGGCGACGACGGCCACACCGCCAGCCTGTTCCCCGGCACCGAAGCCCTCAACGAAACGCACCACCGCTGCGTGGCTAATTACGTGCCGCACGATTACATCCCGCAGGGCACGAACTGGCGGATCACCCTCACGTACCCGTTCATCAACCGTTCCCGCGAAATCTACATCCTGGCCACCGGTGCCGCCAAGGCCAAGCGGATTCAGGAAGTGCTGGAAGGGGACGACGAGCGCTACCCGATCCAACGCGTCGCACCCGAGTTCGGCACGCTCACGTGGATGATGGACGTCGAAGCGGCCGGCATGCACGAAGTGGAGTAAACCCTGATCAGCCGGCGGGCACGCCCGCCGGCTAAACACGATAGCGAGCGATGGAATTCAAAACCTACGAGGTTCGCAAAAACAACATCGGCCAGCCGCTGTCGGCGATGCTCAAGCGCATCTTCGCCGACAAAAGCTGGACCGACGTCAAGCGGCTGGTCACGTCCCGCCGCATCCAGATCAACGGCAATCTCTGCACGGACGAAACCCGTCGCCTGAAGCCGGGGGAAGTCGTCCGCATCGCCGAGGCGTCGCTCGACAAGCCGCCGGACGAGGAGCAGATCACCCTCCGCTACCAGGACGAGCATTTGCTGGTCGTCGAAAAGCCGGCCGGCGTGACGACGCTGCGTCATGCCGAAGAACGCGACTGGGACGAGAAGCGGAAGAACCGCCAGAACACGCTCGACGAACTGTTGCAAAAGCTGATCGACCGCCACGGCATCGCCCGCATGCCCGGCCGCGGCGCGGGGGCGGGCGGACAACAGCAGCATCGCAAGCAGTTGAACAAGCAGGTCCAGCGCGGCCGGGCACGCATCAAGGTGCGGGCCGTGCACCGGCTGGACCGCGACACGTCGGGTCTGATGGTCTTCGCCCTCAGCACGGCCGCGGAACAGGAACTGGTGCGCGGGTTCAGCAAACACCTGTACACGCGGGCGTACTTGGCCGTGGTGCACGGGCATATTGACCAGCCGCGGACGATCGAGACGAACTTCGTCCGCGACCGCGGCGACGGCCTGCGCGGCTCCCTGCCACAGGGCCAGACCGCGCCTGATGCCAAGCCGGCCATCACGCACATCAAACCCGTCCGGCGGGTAGGGGATTACACGCTAATCGAGTGCAAGCTGGAAACCGGCCGTACGCACCAGATCCGCATCCACCTCGCCGAAATCGGCCACCGTCTGTGCGGCGAGACCACGTACAACCGCCCGCTCGGCGGCGAAACGCTGCCGGACAACAGCGGCGCCCCGCGGCAAGTTCTCCACGCCTATCGCCTCGGCCTGACGCACCCGATCACCGGCGGCCCCATGAACTTCGAGATGAAAATGCCCCGTGATCTGCAGCGGTGGCTCAAGCGGCTGGAAGACGTGAACGAAGCACCCGCCGAGTAACGGCGCGATTTACGCCGCCCGCCCCCGGCCGTACACTGCCCGCCCTGATTTTTTCGCCTGACGGGAGACGGCTATGCAGTTCGGCGCGTGCATTCAATCTTCGAACGCCTTAGTCGCCCAGACCGGCGGGTGGGACTTCATCGAAGAGAACGTCCAAAGCTTCTTCAAAGGCCAGTCGACCGATTGGCAGGCCCCGCCCGCCGTCGCATTGCCCGTGCCCAGTGCGAACAGCCTGGTGCCCGCGACACTGCCGATCGTCGGCCCGAACGTCGACGCAGCCGCCCTGCGGCAGTACATGACCAACGTCATCACCCGCGCCCAGCAGGTGCAGATGCACACACTCGTCTTCGGCTCCGGCGGCGCCCGCAACGTGCCCGACGGCTTCGACCGCAACAAGGCCGTCGACCAGATCACCGCCTTCCTCGCCATGGCCGGCCCGATTGCCCAGCAGCACGGCGTGACGCTCGTGATCGAGCCGCTGAACCGTGGCGAGTGTAACATTCTCAACTCCGTCGCCGAGGCGATGACTTACGTCAAACGCTTGAATCACCCGCACGTGAAGTGCCTGGTCGATTCCTACCACATGTGGCTGGAAGACGAGCCGCTGAGCAACCTGGAAGCGGCCATGCCGGACATCTACCACGTTCACGTGGCCGACAAGGAAGAGCGCGTCGCCCCCGGCGAGAGCGGCAAGTCGGATTACCTGTCGTTCTTCAAAGTCCTCAAGGCCGGCGGGTACGACAAGCTCATCGCCGTTGAATGCCGCGGCTTCGATTTGCAAACCAACGGCCCGCGTTCGCTGAAGTTCCTGCAGGACAATTGGGCGAAAGCCTGATCGCCTTCTTCATAGCGAACCTCAAACAAATTGAATCGGAGAAACTGACTATGCTGATGAAATACCGCCTGTTCACTCCAGGCCCGACGAGCGTTCCCGAAGAAACCCTGATGCAGCTGGCCCGCCCGGTGCACCACCACCGCACGGCCGAGTTCCGGAAGGTGTTCGGCGAGCTTCAGGACCTGCTCAAGTACGTCTTCAAGACCAAAGAAAACGTCTACGTCATCACCGGCAGCGGGACGGCCGCGTTCGAAAGCGCTTACACCAGCGTGCTGAGCCCCGGCCAGAAGGTGCTCAACGTCAGCAACGGCAAGTTCGCCGAGCGCTGGGGCAGCTACGGCAAAACCTTCGGCATGGACGTCAAGGAAATTAAGCTGCCGTACGGCCAGCACACGACCGCCGAGCAGGTCGAAAATGAACTGAAGGCCGGCGGCTTCGCGGCCGTCACGATCGTCCACAGCGAAACCAGCACCGGCACCACGTGCGACCTCCAGGCCATCGCCAAGGTGACGGCCAAGCACAACGTGCTGCTGATCGTCGACGGCATCACCAGCATCGGCGCGCTGCCGTTCGACATGGACGCCTGGGGCGTCGACGTCGCCATCACCGGCAGCCAAAAGAGCCTGATGCTCCCGCCGGGCCTCGGCTACGTCAGCCTGAGCCAGAAAGCACAGGCCGCGATGAAGGCGGCCAAGACGCCGAACTTCTACTTCGACCTGAAGAAGTACGAAAAAAGCATCACCGACAGCGACACGCCATTCACCCCGGCGAACACGCTGATCGAGGCGCAGCTCGTCAGCCTGAAGATGATCCAGAGCGAAACCATCGAAGGCGTCTGGAAACGCACCACCGCCAGCGCCAACGCCTTCCGCGCGGGCGTGCAAGCCCTCGGCTTCGAACTGTTCAGCCAGACGCCCGCCGACAGTGTGACGGCCGTCAAGCACAAGGCCGGCGTTACGCACAAGGATTTCAGTAACCACCTGAAGAACAAGCACAACATCCACATCGCCGGCGGCCAGGGTACGATGGAAGGCCAGATCTTCCGCGTCAACCACATGGGCTACAGCGACGTGTACGACGCCCTGGTCGTCGTCGCCGCGATCGAACACACGCTCAAAGCACTTGGCCAGCAGGTCGAGTTCGGCAAAGGCGTTGGCGCGGCACAGGCGGCGCTGAGCGGCGCGTTCTAACGATGAACGAACCACGAAGAACACGAAGGGCACGAAGAGGTTTTTGACGGACTAATTCTTTTCGCATTTCCAGTCTGATACTGATCAGATTGAATCGCCAAGCGAGTAATGCGCGTCGAGAATCTCTTCGTGTCCTTCGCGTACTTCGTGGTTGAACCAACTTCTTACGCGGTTTCGGAGATCGAATCTTCGTCCAGCGGGATCGGCGAATCATCGCTATCACCGTCGAAGAAGACGCTTTCGTCGAACAGATCGCCGGCCGCCAATTGCGTCTCGATGACGGTCGGCGTCTCCAGGCGGAGCAGCGTCAGGCAGACCAGCAGAGAGCCGACGGCCGGGACGACGTACGACAAGCGTGGCAGGCTGTTCATTGATGCGGCCCATTGCCGGCTCAGCCACGTGCCGATCACCGCAGCAAACCAAACGCCGGCCCAGGCGACGCCGATCGCCAATAGCCACGGCAGCGGGGCGGCGTTGCTGACGATCGGCACGTGCACGACCCAGAGCATCAGGCTCTGCATGCCCACCGCCGACAGCACGCGCTGCGCCGTCGACTGCCCGATCCACTTCCAGCCGCGGTCCAGCAGCACACCGGCCGCGACCGCGATGCAGAGATAGCGCACGACTTCCAGGATCGAAAGCGGCAACTTCGTCACCGCCAGCCACCACGGCAGCACCAGCCAACCCGCCCGGTCCATGGCCGACAGCGTGTCGATGCCGAGCGCCACTAACGCCGCCGCCGCCAACAGTTGCCATTTTCTGGCGGCCGGCAGCGTGTCGTAGGCTTTGAGTTTGGATCCGAGCACTAAGCCGATGACAAAAATGAGCTGCCAGCGGATCAGCGGGAAATGATTTTCGATGGCCCAGAGTGACAGGTACGGGTGGTCGTAACGCCAAAAGAAAATGCCGATGCTGACGGCAAGCACCACACCCGCGCCCGCGCGGCGCAGTGCCGTAATCAGCAGCGGCGAGATAGCCAACATAAACACGTAGAACAGCAACAAATCGTAGCCGGTACGTAAGGTCAGCACGTCCCACAGCATCTGGCCGACCCCGATCACAGGCCGGCCTTGGATCGGGATCAGGATCAGCGCCAAGATCGTTGAGAAGTAGTGAACGCCGAGCACGAACGCGGCCCGTTTGAGTAGCGACCGATACGTTCTGTCCCTGCGATCCGGGTCAAGCGCGCGCTGGTAATGGATGGCCCCGACGCACAGGCCGCTGGTCATCACGAAGCCGCCGGCCGCGAAGCGAAGCCAGTGCAACGCGACCTCGCCGACGGCCCAAGGGGCGTTAACGTGCTGTTCCAGCAGGTGAACCAACACCATGTCCAGCAGGCAAAGCCCGCGGAGCACGTCCAGACGCCGGTCACGGACAGAGGGTAGAAGGCTGGGTACGGCAGTCATACGAATCGCCAAAGCAAGCCCAGCCACTCGGCGTAGGTTTGGCCACATCGTAAGACACACTCGGGCCCAAGTCGGAGACTAAAATCGGCTTTATTTGTCGCAGCCGCCGACTTGGCATGGCGTCGAAAGCTCGGTCTATTCTTGACCTGCGCCCGGTCCTGCGTAAAGTCGATCGAAGAACTAGGAGTGCTGCGTGCGACTGTCGAAACGGACGGAATACGGCCTGCGGGCGATTGTGCAACTGGCCCGGCTCTGGCCCACGCAGTTCGTTCAGTCGCGCGACTTGTCGAAGCAGGAAGCGCTGCCGAACAAGTTCTTGGAATCGATCCTGCTGGCCCTGCGTCGCGGCGGCTTCCTTGAAAGCAAAGTCGGCAGCGGCGGCGGCTATCGTCTGACCAAGCCGCCCCGCGACATCCGCGTCGGCGACGTCATCCGCCGCTTGGAAGGCCGCCTCAGCGCCCGCGATGCCGACAATCCACAGGAACAGCGCTCGCCCGGCGAAATCTCCGTCCACCTGATCAACCAACGGCTAACGGACGCGACCGACAAAGTCCTCGACAGCATCACGCTGGAAGAACTTCTCGAAGACGTCAATGCCCGGGCGTCAGGGCAGCAAGAGATGTACTACATTTGAAGAACGTCGTTAGCAGGTCGGGGCGCGTATCGACCATCCACGCGTGTCACCCAAGGCTTGTGCGTTCCAATCGGCCCCATACGCGACCAGTGTCGCCGCGGCTGTTGCGACCGCGACGCCATTTGAGGCCTCGGGATGGTCAAAATCGCCGCTGATTTCAAGTATCTCGATACCGAAAGCTTCGCGATCCACGAAGCTTCTCGCAAAGAACGCGCCTGATACCGCCCCGGCACGGAGATGCGAATCGGCTTCTCTGCAAGCGGTATCACGGACGTAAGACGGTGCGCGGGTGCCGGGATGCTCAACTCGAACGCGCACCCGGATGACGTGCTTCCGACCGTTAAGAACGGTTTCGGCCATCATGGAACCATACCGCATCGAGCACCGCCAATTATCCCCATTGCCGCAAAATATCGTGGTACGTCACGAACAGAAACAAGCTGCCCAGTAGCACGATGCCGATGATTTGGGCGGCTGTCTGCACGCGGGGGCTGGGCGGGCGGCCGGTGATTTTCTCGGCCAGCAGGAACGTGAACAGGCCGCCGTCGACGATCGGGATGGGCAGGAAGTTCACGACGGCCAGGTTCGCGCTGATCAAGGCGGTGAACCAGATCAGCCAGTCGGTGCCGCGGCTGGCGGCGCTGGTGCCGGCGCTGAAGATGCCGACCGGGCCGCTCAGGTTACTCAGCGGGACCTGGCCCTCGAACAAGCGGCGCAGCGTCACGTAGACTTGGAAGATGGATGCCTTCGTTTCTTCGTAACCCCAGGCCGCTGCCTCCAGCGGGTTCTTGGTGATCCGTGGCGTAATCAGCGGCGCGAGCGGCAGCGTGGGCTGGAACGCGATATTCGCGGCGGCCTGTTTCTCGTCCTCGCTCAGGTTCAGGGTGACCGTCCGCGTTCCGCCCTCGGACGCCAGAGCCAACTCGATGGCCGGTTTCGCTGCCGATCGGACGGCTTCCAGCACGTCCGGCCAAGCGGCGGTCGGCTTGCCGTTGACGGACACGACGCGGTCGCCCGCCTTGATGCCCGCCTGCTTCGCCGCACTGCCCAGCACGTTGGCGACGACCGGCTCGCCCAGGTCCAGGTCGGGCACCACGCCCATGCGGAACTGGCGGTCTACTTTCAGATTCGGGTCGACCTCGATCGGGTCAATCGTTTGGCCGTCACGCACGACCGTGATGCGGATCTTTTTCCCCTCGCGACCGGCCCGGCTGGTCCAGTCGATGAACTCGTTCAGCGACGGCGGCCGGCGGGCTTCGTTCGTGCCGACGACGGCGACCTGCTCGATCACGTCGCCCGGCTTCAGGCCCGCGTTATCGGCGGGCGCGCCGCGCTGGACGGCCGTCAGTCGCACGCGCGGCTGCAGGCCGGCGATGGAGCGGGCGTCGTCTTTCACCGAGGCGTTAAAGCCCCGCATCAGCGTCGGCTGAACGGCGAACGGCTTCTCCGTGCCGTCGGCCAGACGAATCGTCACCGGCACGCTTCGGCCCGCGGCCGCGGCGACAGCTTCGTTCAACAGGCGATCGGATTTCTCCTCGGACACATCGCGGCCGTCGATTTTCACGACGCGTGAGCCGGCCGGCATGGCGGCGAACTCAGGACTGATCAGTCCGATGTCCGCGTCCGGACCGGTGGCCGCCGACAGTGTGCCGGCGGGCGCGACGCCGATCGCGGGCATGTTGTACTCGTGCACGTTCTTCGCCGGCGTCAGTTGAATAGTCTGCCGGCCGGCGCCGGGACGATCGACTTCGAATGTGGCCGATTCATCGCTGCGCAGCAGGGCGATGTTCATGCGCAGCTTCGTGAAGTCCTGCTGTGCATGGCCGTTGACGGTCAGGACGCGGTCGCCGGCTTTCAGGCCGGCCGCCTGCGCGGGCGAGCCCGGCAGCACTTGCCCGACGACCGCCGGCGGGGCGTTGAAGCCGTGCAGGAACAAGGCAATGTAAAGGGCGAACGCCAGAATGACGTTCATGATCACGCCGGCGCAGATGATGACCATCCGCTTGCCGACGGGCTTAGCCCCGAAGGCGTGTGGGTCATCTTGGCCGACCTGCGCGGCGGGCCGCAAATCGTCCTGGCCGGTGGGTTTCACGTAGCCGCCAAGGGGAATCCAGTTGAAGCGGTAATCGGTTTCGCCGAGGCCGAGATCTTTGCCGATGTCGTAGCGTTCGCGCAGCGAATATTCGGTCGGCAAGCGCCCGGCACCCCGACGGCCGATTTCGGCGTCGACGCGGCGGTCGAACTCTGCCTGTGTGTTTCCCGGGCGGAAGCCGATGCCTTTGCGCCAGGAGACGATGGCCTGTCCCATGCCGACGGCGAACTGTTCCACGCGAACGCCCGCCCAGCGTGCGGCCAGGAAGTGGCCCAGTTCGTGCCAGAAAATTACGAAGCCGAAGGCGAACGCGACGAGCAAAATGTTGAGCACAGAGCTGAAAGTCATGCTGCCTGATTGTACGAGATAAACCGCCGTTCGTCTGTCATACGCCGGGCTGCCGCAGATGGACGCGAATAAACGCTGATGAGAAGCCGGGAGAGCGATTTAATCGGACGTGCGTCTTTTTGATCCGAGTTTATCCGCGGCCAGCAGGCCGGCGGCCGTCGCGCGGGCCCATTGGTCCGCCGCCAGTAACTGTTCGAGCGTCGGCGATGCGACCACGGCGTGTTGATCCATCACGTCCGCTACGGTTCGCCAGATCGCACCGAAGCGAATCTGTTCAGCCAGGAACGCCTCCACGGCCATTTCGTTCGCCGCGTTCATCACCGCGCCGAGTGTGCCGCGTTCGCGGGCGACGCGCATGGCTAGCCGCAGCGCGGGAAACTTTTCTAGATCGGGCGGGGCGAAGTTTAGCGACAACGCCTTCGTCCAATCCATCGTCCGCGACACGCCCGGCCGGCGTTTCGGGTACGTCAGTGCGTACTGGATCGGCGTTCGCATGTCCGGCGGCGACAGCTGCGCGATCACGCTGCCGTCGACGAACTCCACCATCGAATGCACAACCGATTCCGGGTGAACGACCACTTCGATCTGCTCCGGCTGCAAATCGAACAGCCAGACGGCTTCGATCAGCTCCGCCGCCTTGTTGAACATGGTGGCCGAATCGATCGTGATCTTTCGGCCCATGTCCCAGGTCGGGTGCTTCAACGCGTCGGCCGGCGTCGCCTGCTCCATTTTGTCCAGCGGCCAGTCGCGGAACGGACCGCCGCTGGCCGTCAGGATCACGCGTTTCACTTCGTCGCGCCGGCCCGCGAGCATTGCCTGAAAGATGGCCGAGTGTTCGCTGTCGACCGGCAGGATGTCGACTTGCCGTTCGCGCGCCAGCGGCATCAGCAGACTGCCCGCGACGACGAGCGATTCCTTGTTCGCCAGCAGCAACGGTTTGCCCGCTTCGACCGTCGCCAGCGCCGCCGGCAGGCCGGCCGCGCCGACGACGGCACTGAGCACGACGTCGACGTCATCACGCCGAACAATGTCGACGAGAGCATCGTGGCCGAAGGTGACGTGGCATGGCTGGCCGGCGAAGCGCTCTTTGATCCCCGCTTCGTCGCATTTCCCAGTGACGGCGACGACACGGGGTCTCAGAGCGGCGGTTTGTTGCAGGAGGTCGTCACAACGCGAATGAGCCGACAGCGCCGTGCAGCAGTGCGAGTCGCCGAGGTGTTTCAGCACTTCGACGGCCTGTGTGCCGATGGAGCCGGTGGAGCCGAGAATGGCGACGCGCGTGGACAGGCGAACGACTATACCGGCCGCGGATTGCGGCGTCTTGTGTCGACACCGTGGGGAGACGCGCCACTTGTCCGCCTTGCCGATTTCCGCCGGGCCGACGACACTGCCGCGGATGAAAGTGCTGGTCGTCGCCAATCTCGCCAAGCCGAAGGTTCAGCCGGCCGCCGACGCGCTTGCGGCGTGGCTCAAGGAGCGCGTGACGTTCCTGGGCGTTGAAGACGACCGGGACTTCGACCTGTCTAAAATTGAGATGGACCTGATCTTGGTCCTGGGCGGAGACGGCACGCTGCTGAGCGTCGCCCGCCGGCTGTGCGGCCGACAGGTGCCGGTGATCGGTTTCAACTTCGGGCGGCTCGGTTTCCTCGCCAGCTTCGGGCCCGAGCATCTGCCGGACACGGTTCAGCAGGCGATCGACGGGAAGCTGCCGGTCAAACCGCGCATGATGATCGAAGCATCGGTCGTGGCCGCCTCGGCCAAGGAATGCGACCTGCTGAATCCGGCATCGGTCGAGAAATACCGCCACTGGTCGACGTGCGCGCTCAATGACGCGGTGGTCTCCGCGGGCAGCCCATTCCGGATGATCGAACTGAGCGTCGGCACCGACGGCGACGACGGCGTGCGCTACTTCGGCGACGGCATGATCGTCTGCACCGCCAGCGGTTCGACTGCATACAACATCGCGGCCGGCGGGCCGATCCTGAGCCCGCAGGTGGAAGCGATGTGTCTGACGCCGCTGTGCGCGCACAGCCTGAGTTTCCGCCCGATCGTGCTGCACGCCGACCAGACGGTGGTTCTGACGGCCCGGCGCGTGAACCGCGGCACGGAACTGGTCGTCGACGGGCAAAGCTCGTGCAACCTCAACAAAGGCGACCGCATGGTCGTTCGTCGGGCCGACCATAAATTGATGCTGGTGGAGAACCCGAACCTTCGCGAATGGCAGGCGCTTGGCGAAAAGTTGCACTGGGCGAGCGTGCCGAATTACAACTGGAAGTGAAGGGCCGGCGGCTGACTGCTGGCAGCTAAACACGAGTACGACGTTTTCGCCGCCAGCTGATAGCCGCCAGCTGCCAGCCGATTTATGTTCGACGAGTTCCAGAAAATCATCGCCGAGATCGGCAAGCTGCCGCCGGCAGACAAGGCGGCCGCTCAGACGGTCTTTGTGGCGTGGTGCGTCGCCCGCGTCGTCTACTACGTCGTGGCCGGCGTGGTCGTCTGGGCGCTCGGACGGCGGCTCATCCAGGCGTGCTTTGCCGCGTGGCGTGAGGCGCACCGCTCGGCCGATTGAACAACGGCAACAGAACCGTGACCGACTTCATCGCCGACAACTTCGGCCTGCTGGAACTGCTGCTGTTCCTTGAACTCGTCGTTCTCGCGACGGCGGCCGCGTTCTACCAGATTGCCAAGCTCGCTTCCGGCCGGAGCCGGCACGACCCGATGGTGCGGTTCTATCACGTCTTCTGGCGCGGCTTCTTCGCAGACGTCACGCCTGTCGGCGTATTGCGGGCCCAACAGGCCGAGACGCTAGCGCGGCGGGCCGGGCTGATAACGGTCGGGGATCTTGATCCCGAACAACTCGCCAGGATGGACGCGCCCGACCTTAACGAGATCGCCAATGCGGCCGTCGGCGGTCGGCCGATTAATTCGCCGACGCGACTGCCGGCGGAACCGCCCGCGGTTTCGCCGCCGCGCGGCAATCCACCCGCGCCGGCCACGCCGCCCGTCGGCGACGCGACGCTGGAGGTGCGCATCGTCGGCCGGTCGAAAATCGACACCGTCGCCGGCCACGACGGGCGGACGCTCATCGTCCACGTGCGCTGCGAAGTCGAGGACGGTCAGGCGAACGGCGTGGTCGTGGAACTGGCGTCGCAAGCCCTGCAGATTCCGGTTTACCGCATCGTGCTGCTGCGCGGCCACTACAAGAGCGACAAGGCGTTCAAGCTTCTGAACTTCGATCAAGCCACGCTGGACCGGCGGGTGAGTGCGATGTGACACCGACGCCTCTGGCGCTCAGGTCGCCGATCGACCCGCCTGCAGCAGGGTGAGCGGTTCCGCCCGCGACAGCCGCCACGCCGGCAGCAAACCGGCGATGATGCTCAGGGCCACGACCGCCGCCACGCCGCCGGCGAGCACGCCCCACGGCACCACCAGCGGCGACTGATGGCCGATCGCGGTTTCGACCAGGCGGCGCGAATCGAGCGTCAGCACCGCG
>DASVSC010000130.1:0-20202 GCA_036388295.1 Tepidisphaeraceae bacterium
CCTGTCCGACCGCCTCACGCACTTCCCGAAGCAACTATCCGGCGGCCAGGAACAGCGCGTGGCCATCGCCCGCGCCATCGTCACCGATCCCGACATCATCGTGGCCGACGAGCCGACCGGTAACCTCGACGCCGCCAGCGCCCGCGACGTCCTGGACCTGCTGCAGCGTCTCAACCGCGATTTCGGTAAAACGGTCATCATGGTCACCCACGACCCGCACAGCGCCGCCGCGGCGTCACGGCTGATCCACCTGGACAAAGGCAAGTTCGTCGAAGCCGAGCCGTCGCTCGCTACCTGACCGCGTCCGGCCGCATCGGGTATCCCTGCGGCGGAAAAGTTTTAAGGGCGTTCGTCCGTAGGGTAATCTTGCCTTACCGATGTCGAATCACGTCGAAGAGCCGCCCGGTCCGTCGCAGGCTGATTTAGCTGTGACGTTGAACTACGCGCATCTGGAATCCGCGGCCCGGCGGCCAGGGTCCTGGATCGTGCTCGGCATCATCAGCCTGCTCATCGGCGGGCTGTCCGTTCTCGCCAACTTTTTCGTCGGCGTGATATGGCTTAACGCCGGCATCCAGTCGATTCCGCCGGGCGTGACGCCGTACGTTCTCCCCTTTCCTCAGCTAACGCCGGTGGGTACGGAGTATGTCGGGCCTCGCGGGCTGGACCGTGCCGAGCGGGCGCGACGGATTGATGGTTTTGCCTTGCCGGACGACGTCACTCGCGACGACCGCGTAGCCATGCTGGACCGCTTGCTGGCCGAGTGCGGTCAGGACATTTTCCTTGGACCCAACGCCGCCAATCCGCGTCCGGAGGTCGACCGGACCGGTGCCAGCCCCGGCCAGAGCAGCGACGAGCGTCGCAAGGCGTTCATTGTGCCAACCGGCACGATCGAGATCAGCACGACTGAGGCCGCCTTTGTGCGCCCCGCGAAGTTGACGGCCGTCTACGAGACGACCGTGTTCGAATCATCCGGCACATTCCGCGAGCCTTGGCCCCGGCGCGTCTCCGCGTTCACCGTTGGCGAGACGATCGGCGCGCTGCGCGTCAGCAACCCCGCGCTCACGCCGTATCAATTAGCGACCGTTGCGGACCTGATCGCTACCGTGCCGGTGCAAGCGCCACCGCGGTACCAGATGCCGCACCCCGGCGTGCAGCCGGTGAGTTTGACGCCGGAACAATTGCTATCGATCAAGATCAACGCCGTGACGCACCTAGTCCTCGGCGATGGCCGAACGCTTCCTGCCGATCAGGTGGGGTTGGGCGTCGACCCGCTCCGTGGCACGGTTTATCCGCTGCCGCCACCGTTTAGGCCAAGCCTGCCCGGCTCGCCCGCATTGATGTTCGCGCAGGCGGCACACTGCGGCGTCACGCTTCTTATGGCATTGCTGCTGATGTTCGGCGGCTTCCGAATGCTCGCCGACAGTGCCGATGGCGCGGTGCTGCATTACCGCTGGGCTTGGTGCAAGCTCGCGCTGATCGTGGTCGAGGTGACGCTGGTCATGTTCTTCGTACTTTCGATCGGCTCGGACAGCCGCTCGGCAGTTTACTTCAGCGTGTCCGGTGGCATGACTTGGACGGCCCTTTCGGTGGCGGTGCAGGCGATTTACCCTGTCGTTGTGCTGGCCATTATTCAAGCGCCGGCCACGCGGAAGTACGTGCAGTCGAAGGGCGTGACCGTGGGGCTGGCGGACTACCCGCGGTGGGCCTTGGCGACGCAGTGGCTGGCGGCGTCGCAGTGGCGGCGCGTGGCGCAAGGAACGGGAATCGCGATGGTCGTCATTGCCGTTCTTCACGCTATTTCGGCCGTAGCGGCCGGGGTGCGACAGGACTGGACGCCCGGCCTGTTCCACGCGCTGTTGGCCATTATGATCATCGCGGCGGGGCGGTGGTGCCTGAAACTGAGACAGGCGGCCGCCGTGGCGACGGTGTTGGTCCTCATGGCGTTGCCGTCGCTCGCAATCGCACAAGTACCATCCGCCGCCACCCAGCCGGCGGCCGTCGATCAGGCGGTACGGCAGAAGGCAATCAGCGCGCTCAAGGTCGTAGGTCCCCAAAAATATAACGAGCGCAGCCGCATCGTGGCAGATGTCGCGCGCCTGGGTGAACCGGCGGTCGGGCCATTGATGGATTTCTTCTCCGCCAATGCCGAGAACGAGCGGATGGTCTCGTCCGCGATTCTTTGGTGGGACCGATTGCGGCTGGCGAACTCGCCCACTTTTCGCAGTACGGTCGCGTCCTACGCACCGCGATTCATGAGCCGCAACACGGAGCGAGCCGGTCGACAGCTCATGCGGCTCATCGCCGACGAGCCTGGGCTGCTGCCGTACTGGGAAACGCTGTGTTTTAGTAATGATTCCGACATTTCCGAAGCGGCCGCGAACTACGTGCTGGCCTTGGACCCCACGGCGCGAGGAGTCGTTGATTGGGCCGGCAAACAACTGCGTAACGTTAACCGCAATTCGTCCCGTGAGAACGCAATGGCCGTCCTGTTCCGCCTCGGGCCCGTCGGGCAGGACGCGGCGCGGTCGTTGCTGAAAGACCGCGATCCGGGTGTCCGACTATTGGTCGCCAACTCGATCGGTGAGCGCCGTTCGACAGGGGGCACCCTCGACCAGACCGACATCGCCGCCGCCGTCGAACTGGTGGTTCGGCCGTTTGATGGCATCAACGAGCAAGAACGGGATGATGCGATGCGCGTCAAGCTACAGAGGGCCGGCATGAACCTTCTGGTTCGATCCGATGAGCAAGGCAAACGTCGCGCGCTCGACTTGCTGAACACAGAGGAGTTACCGGAGGCTGCCGATCGTAACCTTGTACTTGCGGTGCTGGCCGAAGTGCGGCTGCCATTGCGGGAATTGATTACAAAGGGTCGCCCGAAGCATGAGTGGGCCGCCGTCCAGAAAGTGGCGGTCGCGACACTCGCGAGTACCGGGCAACACTGCGAGCCATTGGTGACACTGTTAGAGGACGGTGACATCAGCGTCCGGAACATGGCCGTTCGGATGATGGCCAAAATCGCGACGCGTCGCGCCGTGCCGGCCGACGATATGCTCTCGAAAATCGACACCCAGGAGGCCACAGTCCGCACGGCCGCCTTCGCATTGCTGAATCTCGATACCGCTGCCTGGGCATCGCCCCGTGCCCAAGCCTTGTTTGCCGAGCAACTGCGTACCCGAAACCCCAGAGCCCTTGACGCCTTCATCGACCTGTTCAAGAACAGCCCGCCGGTCGGAAAGTTGGCGTTGATCGATCTAGTCTACGTTTCGAAGCTACCGATGACCGTACCGGCGCGCATCTACGGGCAGTTCCGCGGAACCCGTCCGTCCCGCTTCGCTGAGCGGTTGGGAGACGGGCTGTTTGACGAGAAAGTCTGGAGCGATCCGGCCGCCGAGACGTCGCACCAGTTGCTCCGCCACATGGCCGCCGGCGGCACGCCGGACGAGGCCGCGCGGGACGTGCTGCGGAACGACCCCAAAGCTACGCAAACGTTCCTGGCGTCGCTGCTCCTCACGAACTCTATCGCGGAAGTCCTCGGCCCAGCGACGCGTGCGGCCGCTTCGTCCGCCGCCGGCGTTCCGATGCCGCCGCCTCCCGCCCGCGCCGTCACAGAATATTGGCCGGATACACAATGGTCGCCGGCTGACACACGGCTATTCGGTTTAGCCGGGTTCACCTGGGCTGCCACGGCCATCGTCGGACTCGCAACTTTACTTCTTGGGGGAATCGCGTTCGCCGTGGCGTTCCGGGAACTGACGCCTTGATGATTCAGGGAGGACAACGGCCGGTCCGGGTCGGACAGGCCATTGAACTCGGCAGGTAGGATTCGAACCTACAACCAGCCGGTTAACAGCCGGCTGCTCTACCATTGAGCTACTGCCGAAATTACGGCCCTCGTCGGGCCGGGTCGTTATCTATATCGGATCGGCGCAGGCTGTCAATACGACCCGCCGTCTGAACGGAAGGTGAAGCGTGTTGATTTTCGTTGACCGATCGCCCTGCGGCCGCTAATTTCCGGTGTCGGCCCGCTTTGCGTCGCCCGAACGTGTCTTGTCCAACAAGAAAGTCCCCGCGTGTCCCCGGAACAACAGTCCCAGGCCGAGAGCGTGCTCGGATACAAATTTTTGGACAGTGAGCTGCTCAAGGAATCGCTCACGCACTCGTCCATTGCCGACAACCGCCTGAACAGCAACGAGCGGATGGAGTTCCTCGGCGACGCGGTGCTCGACCTGATCGTCTGCGAACTGCTCTACCGCCGCTTTCCGAACCTGCAGGAAGGTGACCTGACAAAAATAAAGTCGGCCGTCGTGTCGCGGAAAATCTGCGCGGAAGTGGCCGTCGAAACAGGGTTGGCGATGCTGCTGGTCATCGGCAAGGGCATCAGCAACCGTGCGGCCATGCCGTTGTCACTGGCGGCGGCGGTGTACGAAAGCGTCGTCGCGGCCATCTACCTCGACGGCGGGTTCGAGGCGGTTAAGGAATACGTGCTGCGGACGATGACGCCGAAGGTGGAGGCCGTCTTCGCCAACCTCCATCAGCACAATTACAAGGCCCTGCTCCAGCAGCATGCGCAAAAGACGCTCGGGGCGTCGCCGCTATACGAACTACTGGACGAAAAAGGGCCGGACCACAGCAAGTGTTTCGAGGTGTGCGTGATCATCAACGGCCGCCGTTATGCCGGCGCGTGGGCCCCGAACAAAAAGACCGCCGAGCAGAAGGCGGCCCTGCTGGCGCTGGAAGAACTGGGCGTGGTCGGTCGGCAGGAAGTCGATCAGGTGTACGACACGCTGATCGAACAGTAGCCGCCCGCGCCGGTCAGACCGTTACCGAATTGGGCGCGACCCCGTCCGCCGTCACCAGGAACAGGCCTTCGGTCACCTGATACGGCCGCGAGCGATAATCTTCGGCCACTTGGTTGCCGATGCGCTGCACGTTGTCCGCTTCGTTGCGGAAACAGAGCAAAATGTCTCGATTCGGAATTGCGGCTGCGAACGGCGACCCGAGGTGTTCGCGCAGCTTGTCGTGCAGACTGGGCAGAAGCAGGCGCGTTGCGTCGTAGCCGTCCATGGTCTGGAACAGGATCAGATTCACGTCCCCGTTCTCGTCCTGCGCGGCGTGCGCCTGGATCTGCTGGCTCTGCCGGATCAGGTTGCCCAGCGCCAAATCGTGCAACTCGTCGACCGTGATGCCCCAACGTTCCAGCGCACTCGTCGGCACATAGGCGATGGTCCGATCGCCGTCCAAAACGTAGGTGACGGCCAAGCCTTCGACGACGGGCTGCGTCACGATTTTCGACGCCTTCAGTTCGTCCAGCTCCGACGACACCAGCATCGGCATCAGCTTGTCGCGGACCTCGTCGAGAGACGCGAAACGGTCCGGCGTTCCTTCCGAATCGCGTAGCAGCTCCACGGCCCACCGTTCCACGTGGTGGCGCACTTCGTCCGGCGACAGCACGCTCAATCGGTACAAGTTCTCTAAGGACGCCGTGCGGCCGTTCAGGCGGATGGAGAAGGGCTGGTCCGCGCGGGCGATTCGCACCAGGGGGAAGCGCTGGCGGACGATCCCTATAACCCGTTGTGCGAACTGCTCTCGCGTGTTCTCCTCCATTACCCGTATTGTACGCGGCGGCGGTCGCTGACGAGGTGAGATTTTGCCCCATCGACAGCGGCGGTTGGCCGCATTGATTCGGGCGGATTGCCCGACACAATCCGGTCGCGCGAAGGAGAGACTATGGCACAACCCATTCGCCTGGCCGTCGCCGGGATCGGCGCGAGCGGCCGGGCCCACGCCCAGGCCGCGGCGGCCGGCGGCTTCAAACTGGTCGGCGTTGCAGACCCGATTCCCGATCGACTCGCCACCGTCGCCGGCCCGTTGAATGTTCCGCTGGCGGCCGACGACGTCGAGCAGCTCATCAGCGATCCCTCGGTCGACGCCCTGTGCATTTGTCTGCCGACGCACCTGCACCTGCCGGTAGCGACCGCGGCCCTGAAGGCGGGCAAGCACGTGATGATCGAGCTCCCGCCGACGCCGACGGCGCGGGACGCCAAGGCCTTGGCGCGTGCTGCCGACAAGGCGGGGCGGGTGTTGCTGTACTCGGCCGTGCGCCGGTTCGGCGGGGCAGAACAGTCGGCCCGGCAGGCGATCGAAAAAGGCCACGTCGGTCCGGTGTACCACGCACGGCTGACGGCCCTGCGCACCCGCGGCGTGCCTCAGGGCACCGGCTGGTATCACGACCCGCAAAAGACCGGCGGCGGGGCGGTCGTTGATTTGGCGCTCCCGCTGATCGATTTGCTGCTGTACCTGATCGCGCCGGCCGTTCCGAAAACGGTGTTCGCGGTCGCGCATTACAAGCTGACGGGGCTGTCGGTCGAGGAGTCGGCGTCGCTGCTGATCAAGTTCGACAACAACGCCTCGGCGGAAATCAGTTGCGCCTGGGCGATGAACCAGCCGCCCAGCCAGGCCGGCACCATCTGCCGGCTGGCGGGCGAGCACGGCGCGGTGGACGTCTACACGCCGCAGGGGCCGATCGTTTACCGCGCCTTCGATGCCAAAGGGCAGGCCAAGGCGACGCTGCTGAAACAGCCGAAGACGGTCGGCCATCCGGCATTGCTCCGCCACTTCCGATCGGCCATTCTGGGCGAAACGCCGCCCGCGCCGGGGCCGGCTGAGGGCGTGGCGCTGATGACACTGGCGGAGGCGATCTACAAATCCGTCGCGACCGGCCGGGCCGTGGAGGTGGCATGACCGACACAACAACCGAAGGCAACCGCTGGTCGTGGGCGGCGTATCTGGGTGCGTCGTGGACGTGGTGCATCGGCATGTTCCTGCCGGTGCTGCTGATCCGCGACTACGGGCCGTGGGCGTGGGTGATCTTCGCCGTGCCGAACGCCGTTGGCGCGGCGGCGATGGGTTGGGTGATGCGTACGCGCGAAATGAGCCGCGACTACACCGTCCGCCACGCGTTGGCCTGCCGATTGTTTTCGTTCGTGACGATCGCGTTCCAGCTCTTTTTCGCGGTCTGGATGCTGCCACGGCTGGTCGGCCCGGCGGGTTATGTCGGCGCAATCGTGCTGGTGCAATCAGCTTTCACGCCAGTCATCAGGCAGGGCTGGTTGCGGGCGGGTGGGGTGGTCGCGCTCGGCCTGTCGTACGTGTTTGCGATCGCTCTCGCGTTGAGCGGCACGCTGACTTGGCCGGCGTACGTTGGTATCGGCTTCGGAAACGCGAGCGGGCTGCTGCTGGTCTGCTTGGCCGGCTTCATCGCCTGCCCGTACCTTGACCTGACGTTTCACCGGGCGCGGCAGAGCACCAGCGACGCGGACGCCAAATTCGCCTTCGGATTCGGCTTTTGTGGCCTGTTCGCGTCGATGATCGTGCTGACGTTCTTCTACGCAACAAACCTCTTCGGCCTCGGTGGCGTGGCGGCGTGGCTGCTGGCGGCGCATTTGCTCCTGCAGATGACCTACACGGTGCACGTACATGCGGCAGAACTGCTTCGGCAGGCGACGACCCGCGACGACAGCGGCGTCATGCGAGCGGGCCTGGGCGCGTGGCTGGCGGTGGGACTGGTCGTGGGGCTGGCGGCGGTGTTCGGGCTGGAAAACGGTTTCGCGTATCAAGGCCGCTCGCTCGGCGAACTGGGCTACCGCACCTTCATGAGCTTCTACGGCCTGCTCTTCCCGGCCTACGTGCTGCTCGCAATCGGGCGGCGTGGCGTGGCGACGGCTGCCTGGCTGACGATTTCAGCGCTGGCCACGCCGTTCTACTGGCTGGCCTTTCTGGAAGGCCGCATGGCCTGGGCGATCGCCGGCGTCGGCGTCCTGGTCGGCGGTGTGTTGCTCGCACGGACGCTTACACGATCGGCAGCGGTTCCGCCGACAGAATGAAGTTCACCACGCGGTCCACGACCGCGGCGTCCTCAAGAATGCCGTTGTGGGTTCCGTGCTGCACCCACATCGACACCCGCCCGACCGGCGCGGCCTCGTACAGGCGACGGCCCTGCTCGAACGGAATGATTTCGTCGTCCGTCCCGTGAACGACCAGAACGGGTCGGGGCCAAAGGCGGGCGATGTCGTCAATCGGGCGGACGGCGTGCAGGTTCACGCCGGCGTGCAGGCTGGCGACGGCTAATCCGAAGTGGCGGACCAGCCACCCGATCGGGGGGACCAGCTGGTGGCGGGAAACGTAGTCGGCCTCTTCATCGAGTGTCGAGTAGGTCGACAAAACGACGACGCCGTCCAGCCGTTCGTCACCCACCGCCGCGCCGAGTACGGCTGCGGCGCCGAGGCTAGCGCCGACGCCGACGATCTTCTCGGCCGATGCCGCGTAATTCTGTTTCAGCCACGTCACGGCCCCAGTGACGTCCTGCTTTTCACGCCAGCCGAAGGTGCAGAACTGGCCGCCGCTTTCGCCGTGGGCGCGAAGGTCGATGGCCAGCACGCTGATTTCTTCCTGCAGCAGCCGGTCGATCAGGCGCGAGAAGCCCTGCGGGTCGCCGCCCAAGCCGTGACAGAGCAGGGCGGTGGTGCGCGTGGCGGTGGTGCCGCGGTAGAACCAGCCGCTGATGCGCGTGCCGTCGGCGGCGAGCATTGAGACGCGTTCGACGGCGACGTGCGGCAAGAGGACCGGGGCGTCAGTAACTATCTTCGGGCGATAGACCATTGCCGCCGCCATCACCCAAGGCAGCGCGAACGCCGCCAGCAGCGCAACCCGCGCCAGGCCCGCGATCCACACGCCGCCGCCGCCCCGCGAACGGCGCAGCAGGCCGCGACGAAGCAGGTAAGAAAGGCCCGCGTCGATGCTGCGCAGGAACAGGACCAAGCCGACGCCGCAATAGATCGTCAGAACCGCCTGGAACGGCGGCACTCGTCCGCCGAGGCCGATTGCGTACACGGCCAGCAGCGTGACGCCGAGAAACATGCCGCTGAGCCAACCGCCAGTGGCGAATCGTCGTCCCCGCGGGCCAGACTTCCCTGCGATAACGAGCGCGGCAATCGGCAGCAGGAGGTAAGCGACGCACAGTCCGATGGAAGCCGCCCAGAGCATGCGGCCATGATAGTGCGGGCCGTATGCGTTTTGACAGCGGCGGGGGTGAGCCCTAGATTACGCGGCTCGACTTTGCAAAGGCACTTTCGTCATGGCTGAACCGCTCAAAATGATCTACGGCAACGACGCACCGATCACCCCGCTCAACGGCAAAACCGTCGCCATTCTCGGCTACGGCAGCCAGGGCCATGCCCACGCGCAGAACCTCCGCGAAAGCGGCGTGAAGGTCATCGTCGCCAACCGAAAAGATTCGGCCAACGGCAGGCTCGCGATCGAACACGGCTTCGAGCCGCTGAGCGTCGAAGAGGCCGTGAAGCAGGCGGACTTGATCATCGTCACGCTGCCCGACGAAGTGCAGCCCGAGGTTTATCACAAGTCGATCGCCCCGCACTTGAAGGCCGGCAAAACGCTGGGCGTGACGCACGGGTTCAACGTGCACTTCAAGACGATCGTGCCACCGGCCGACGTGGACGTGATTCTGGTCGCCCCGAAAGGGCCCGGCCACCTCGTCCGCAGCGAGTTCGTCAAAGGCGGCGGCGTGCCGTGCCTGGCGTGCGTACACCAAGACCCGACCGGCAACGCCCGCGCAATCGCCTTGGCCTGGGCCAACGGCGTCGGCGGTGCCCGCAGCGGCATCATCGAAACCACCTTCAAAGACGAGTGCGAAACCGATCTGTTCGGTGAGCAGGCCGTTCTCTGCGGCGGCCTCAGCGCCCTCATCAAGGCGGGCTTCGAAACCCTCACCGAAGCCGGCTACCCGCCCGAAATGGCGTACTTCGAGACCGTGCACGAAGTGAAGCTGATCGTCGACCTGATCTACGTCGGCGGCCTCGATTACATGCGCTACAGCATCAGCAACACCGCCGAGTGGGGCGACCTGGTCACCGGCCCGCGCATCATCACCGAAGAAACGAAGAAGGAAATGAAGCGCATCCTGACCGAGATTCAGGACGGCACGTTCGCCAAGAACTTCCGCGCCGAATACGAAGGCGGCATGAAGAACTTCAACCGCCTTTACGAAGCCGACAATAACCACCCGGTCGAAGTGACCGGCCGTAAGCTGCGCAAGATGATGACGTGGCTCAACGCGAAAGAGCCGCCGAAGGCCTGAGGCGGCCGAACCGTACACGGGGCAGCGACGTGTAGCAGGGGGAAGTGAAGCCGTAACGACTCGCGACCGCGCGAGAGAGGGCCGCACCTTGCCCGCACTGCTCCTTGCTGACGTATTCGGGTTGCCCGGCTGGCTCGTGCTGACCCTTCAATGGGCGGCAGGCCTCGTCGGCGCGTTATTTATTGGCGGCACGCTGCTGAGCCTGACGTCCATCCAGGCGTGGTGGGCCCGCTGCTGGGATTTTCCGCGCCTTCAGGTCGCCGTCGCTACGCTGCTTTGCGCGGGCGTGTTCGCCGTCACCGCCAGGAGCGGCGGGTACGGCACGGCGGAATGGACGGCCGTGGGGTTGCTGTTGGCGTCGTGCGCGTGGCAGCTCTGGCGGATCCACCCGTACACGCCGCTCGGGCGACGGCAGGTGAAACGGGCCCATGCTAATGCCGATGACACGCGCGTCGTCCGCCTGGTCATCAGCAACGTCCTGCAGACCAACCGCGACTACGACCGCTGGTGCGACGTCGTCGCCCGTGAAGACCCGGACGTTATTGCGGCGGCCGAGGTCGACGCGGAATGGACACGGCGCATCGACGGCTTCTTCGGCAAGTCTCACCCGCACGCCGTCAAATGCCCGCTCGACAATCTTTACGGCATGGCGTTGTGGAGTCGTCTGCCGCTGCGGGAAGGGCGGGTCGAGTTCATTGTTCAGGATGACATCCCGAGCATCCACGGCCGGCTGGAGCTACGGGACGGTACGCTCGTCAACATCCACTGCCTTCACCCGCGGCCGCCCGTGCCGAATGAGGAAACTTCGAGCAAGCCACGGGATACAGAACTGGTTCTGGTCGGCCGGCGGGTGGGTGATAACCGCGACCGGGATAATGTGCCCACGCTCGTCTTCGGCGACTTGAATGACGTCGCCTGGAGCCGCACGACCGATTTGTTCTGCAAGCTTGCCCGGCTGCTCGACCTCCGCAAGGGCCGCGGGTTTTACAATACGTTTAGTGCGAACAGCCGCATCATGCGGTTTCCGCTGGACCATATTTTCATCTCGCCGGAGTTTCGCCTGGTGCGAATGCGGGTGCTGGACCATGTCGGCAGCGACCACTTTCCCGTCAGCGTGACGCTCTACTACGAACCGGCCGCCCAGGCGTTCCAGCAGCCCGAGGTGGCGGACGCACAGGAAGAACGCGAGGCGATGGAACTGGCGGATCGCGGATCACATTGAGGTGCGTATGATCCCGACGATGCAGCCCCCATTCGACCTCGTCGCCGACGAGTTCGGCCAACTCATCCTCAAACGGCCCGGCGAGGACGACGTCGTTGACGTCCGCCCGCGCCAAGCGTTCCCCTGGACCCGGCCGGGCCGGATGGTTTCGGTCCGCAGCAGCGCGGGCAAGGAACTGATCCTGATCGAAGAACTCGCAACCCTTCCGCCCGACCTGCGGCAGCGGATCGAGGTGTGGATGGACGCCAACGCGTTCATTCCGCTGATCCGGAAGGTCAGCCACGTCAACAATGACTTCGGCTATCAGCTTTGGTCCGTCGAAACCGACCGCGGGCCTATCCAATTCAAGGTGCAGGAGCGTGAGGACGTGCGGTTCCTGAACGACGGCCGATTCAGCATCAAAGACACCGACGGGAACATTTACGTGCTGCCGGCTTTGGACGAGCTGGACGCGCAAAGCCGCTTGGCCGTGCGCATCATCCTTTGACAACGGCGGGGCGGTCTGTAGAATTGCCCGACTTTTAGTAAGTTTGTTTTCGACTCAAGAAGGTTGCCATGGCTCATTCACTCTCCGCCCAGAAGCGCGTCCGCCAAACCGAAAAGCGTGCCGCCCGCAATAAGGCCCGTAAGACGCTGATCAAGAACGACACCAAGGCGTTCACGGTCGCTCTGACCGCGGGCGATGTGATCACCGCCGGCAAGGCGCTGAACGAGCTGGTTAGCACGCTCGACCGGCTTAAGACCAAGCCGACGATCCACAAGAACACGGCCGCCCGCCGTCGCAGCCGCCTGACCAAGCGCCTCAACGCGCTCAAGGCCAAGGCCGGTACCGCGGCCTGAGCGGCCGGGCCACAACGGGTCGCAGTCCAGACGTGAAGACGTGACCAAGGTCGCGCCTTCACGTTTTCGTTTTGTCTGTCTTGTTCCCTCTCCCGGTATGGCCGGGAGAGGGAAGGGTGAGGGCCGCGATCGGCTTCGAGCGTTTGCCAGGCCGCGAGTCCTTGCCCGCAAATCATTTAGTTTCGATCGCCGGCCGGCTTCGGCACGACCCTCGTCACCGGCCCTCACCCTAACCGCGTGTCCTCGACACCTCCCGGCCATACCGGGAGAGGGGACCAGAAAGCAGCCGAATCATGGCCGACACCACGCCGCCCGTCATGGAACAGATCGTCGCCCTCGCCAAGCGGCGCGGCTTCATCTACCCCGCCAGCGACATCTACGGTGGCATCCGCGGCTTCTGGGACTACGGCCCGCTCGGCGTGCTCCTGAAAAACAACATCCGCGACCACTGGTGGAACTGGATGGTCGAGTGCCCGCCGATCGGGCCGGACGGTGAGATTGTGGAGATGGTGGGGCTGGATAGCGCGATCATTCAACACCCGAAGACGTGGGAAGCCAGCGGCCACACGGCGACATTTGCGGACCCGATGCGTCGTTGCACGAAGTGCGGTCATATCGTGCGGGCCGATCATTACTGGGATATTCTCGCCACACAGTCCAAGTGGTTCGCCGAATTGATTGAAGCGACGGAGAATTTTGTCAAAACGGATCCGGAGACGCTGATTCGCTGGGCGAAGAACAAGGCCAAGAAATCGGCCCCTAACTTGGCGGCCGTGACAAAAACCGCGATCGCGGCGCCGACTGCCGTGGACGTGCAATCGCTCGTTCACGCACTGGCCGACGGTCAGGAGCCTTGCATCCTTTGTGGCGCTCCGCTGGGCCCGCCTGAGCAGTTCAACCTCATGATGGTGTCCTACGCCGGCACCCAACAAACGGCCGAGAACTTGGTCTACCTCCGTCCCGAGACGGCCCAAGGCATCTTCCTCAACTTCAAGAACATCGTCGACACCAGCCGCGTGAAGGTGCCGTTCGGCGTCGCCCAAATTGGGAAAAGTTTCCGCAATGAACTGACGCCGCGCAACTTCATCTTCCGCAGCCGTGAGTTCGAGCAGATGGAGATGGAGTTCTTCTGCCCGCCGGACGACGCGCTGAAATGGTACGCGTTCTGGAAGGAAGAGCGGATGAAATGGTGGCTCAGCCTGGGCGTGGAGCCGTCGCGTCTGCGATTCCGCGACCATGACGCCGATGAGCTGAGCCATTACAGCAAGGCCACCGTAGACATTGAGTACAAATACCCCTTCACCGACCCGGACTACGGCGAACTCGAAGGCATCGCCCACCGCGGCAGCTTCGACCTGACGCAGCACCAGACGCATTCCGGCCAGAAGCTGGATTACTTCGACCAGGAACTGCAACTGCGACTCAAAGAGCAGGGCGTTAGTGCCGAGGAAATCAAGCAGCGCAGCCGGTACATTCCCAACGTCATCGAACCCGCCAGCGGCCTGACGCGGGCGGTCTTGGTGCTGCTGTGTGAAGCCTTCACACTCGACGCCAATCGGCCCAGCGGCATGTACCTGAAGTTCAAGCCGAAGTTCGCGCCGATCAAGCTCGGCATTTTCCCGCTGGTAGCCAAAGACGGCATGCCCGAAAAGGCCCGCAACCTGTACATGGAACTCCGTGGCCGGTTCGCCTGCGAATTCGACGTGAAGCAGAGCATTGGCAAGCGGTACGCCCGCATGGACGAAATCGGCACACCGTTCTGCTGCACGATCGACGGGGACACGATGACCAGCGACGTCGTCACGATCCGGGATCGCGACACGCTCGCTCAGGAAAAAGTGAACATCACCCAGGTCGGCCAGTACGTCCAAAGCCGTCTATGATGCGGCGGGGCGATTCACCGAACGAGGAACGATGGCATCTACGCCGCGCAGCCGACCGCAAAACGCCGCATCACCTGCCGCAGTGAACCTCGCCCCTCCGGCGAAGCCGTTGCCGTTCGTCCACCCGGACGGGCGGTCGAGCGGCGTCCTGCTGCACGTTACGTCGCTGCCCGGGCCGTACGGCGTCGGCGACCTCGGGCCGGCCGCGCACGCGTGGGTGGATCAACTGGCCGCCGCTCATCAATCGTGGTGGCAGTTGCTCCCGCTCGGCCCGCCGGCGGCCGGGAACTCGCCGTACCAGTGCTTCTCCGCGTTCGCCGGCAATCCGCTGCTGATCAGCCCGGACGCGCTCGTCAACGATGGTTTACTTCAGCCGTCGGACGTGCGGCCGATCAAGGGCCGGCAGGACCGCGTTAACTACCAAGTTGCCGAGCAGGCGAAGACAAAACTGCTGCGGCTCGCCTGGTCGAACCACCGGCGGGGCGGCAGCGCCGCACTGCGAACGGCCTTCGACGCCTTCGTCGCAAGCACGCCGTGGCTGGACGATTATGCCCTGTTTACCGCCCTTCGTGACGCCCACGGCGGCCGCATTTGGAACGAATGGCCGACGCCGTTGAAGCGCCGTGAGCCGGCGGCGCTGGCCGCGGCCCAGGCGGAACTCGCTGACGAAATCGACTACGTCCGGTTCGTGCAGTTCCTGTTCGACCGCCAATTACGCTCGCTGCGGCGGCACGCCTACACCCGTGGCGTCGGTCTGATCGGCGACTTGCCTATCTTCATCTCCGGCGACTCCGCCGACGTCTGGGCGAACCCGCAGTTGTTCCAGCTGGACCGAAACCTGCAGCCGCGCGCCGTCGCCGGCGTCCCGCCCGACGCCTTTTCCGCTACCGGCCAGCGTTGGAACAACCCACTGTACGATTGGTCCGCCATGGCGGCCGACGGCTACGCTTGGTGGATCGAACGGTTCCGCGCGACCTTCGCGCAGACGGACGCCGTGCGCCTCGACCATTTCCGCGGCTTCGACGCGTACTGGCGCATCCCCGCCAGCGCGCCAACCGCTCAAACCGGCCGGTGGGTAGACGGGCCGGGTGCGGCCTTGTTCGAAGCCGTCAAAGCCGAGTTCGGCCATCTGCCGCTCATTGCCGAGGATTTGGGGGTCATCACCGATCGCGTCAATGCGTTACGCGAAGGCTTGAAGCTGCCCGGCATGCGTGTCGTCCAGTTCGGCTTCGGCGGGCTGACCGATTCCATTCACCTGCCACACCGGTACACGGCCGATACTGCGACCTATCCCGGCACGCACGACAACGACACCACCGTCGGCTGGTTCAAAACGCTGACGAAACCGGAACGCCGCCGGTTCACGGCCTATATCGGCGACGACGCAGCGGCGCGGGAACCGGCATGGGCGTTGATCCGCCTGGCGTGGGCATCCGTCGCGGCGTTGGCGATCACGCCGTTGCAGGACGTGCTAAGCCTGCCAACGACGGCCCGAATGAACCTGCCCGGCGTCGGCCATGGCAACTGGCGCTGGCGGGCCAATGACGAAGCAGGCATCGCGTCCGGTTTGGAACGTCTGAGCGAACTGACAACGCTGTACGCCCGGGTTTAAGGGGGACTGATTCGCGGAGAGCAGCGCCGGCAGTGTTGATGAGCCGCAAATGAAGACTTCCTCACGTACATCCGATCGCCCCACCAACGTCCGATAATGTATGTTATGTTAAATTGAATGCCCATATAGGTCATCAGAGAGCATCTTGTATTGCTTTGGACGCCGTTCGAAGATCGCTAGCCGTTATTCAAGCGGCACTGGCTTACTTGCTAGCCGGACGCCAGCGACCGTGCCGCCGAAACCGGCGGCGATTTCGACGCTCCGCGTCAGGCGGTACACGCCGGGCTCACGGCGGATGTCGATCCGGTCCTTCTCGGGCCTCGCGGACAAAGTTCGTAGCGTGTTCGCGTTGCCGAGCACCGTCCCTCGGCGGTGCATCTCGGCGTCGAGCACCACACTGATCAATCCGGCCGCACCTTGGGTATGGCCGATTGCGTGTTTGTGGGAATAGACGGTCGGGTGGTACTGGCCCAGCGCGGCTTCGATGGCCGCGAGTTCGACGGCGTCGTTTAACACGGTGCCGGTGCCGTGGGCGTGAACGTGGTCGACGCGCGGCACGCCCAACGTTGCCAGCAGGTGCCGGAGCGTTCGGCCGGTCTGGTCGACGCCTGTCAGGTGTGTTGAATCCGCCAAGGCTAAGCCGTGCTCGATCTGAATGCAGCCGGGCGTGGGCTGATGCGTCAGCCACACGGCGGCGGCGGCTTCGGCGAGGAGAAAGCCGTGGCGGTCGGCGTCGAACGGACGACAGCCGACGGCTGGATTGGCCAAGACGCCGAGGCGCGCAAAATTGGCTTGGAAAAGGGCGTGCGTAGAGGCCTCGGCGGCAACAACGAGGGCATGGTCGCACGTGCCCTGCCGAATCAAATCACTCGCACGGATCAGGGCGTGTAAACCGGACGCACAGGCGCCGGCCAGCGTCAGCCGCGGGCCGTATGCCTGGCCAAGCGCATGAGCAATGTCGACGGCGACGCGGCCGATGCCGAGTGTGATGTCCGGCGGGCGCTGGCCGTTGAGCTGGTCGATCCAATCTTCGATCGGGCCTTTGCTTGTGCCGATTACGAGCGCTGTGCGCGGGTGGTTCAAAGCGGGCCGGCCGACCGTATCGTGGGCCTGCCGGGCGGCGTGGATCGCCAGTTGCGAAACGCGTGGCAGGGCGGGGTCGCGGTCGAGCGGGACGATGCCGGTTTCGTGCAGGACCCGCCCCGCCAGCAGGTTCGTCCAGTTCGCTTCGACGCCGACGCCCTGGGCCGTGACCAGGCCGGTGCCGGTGATGAAGACGGGAACGCTCATCGCGGCGGATCAGCCGGCGGCCGGCGTGGTTTCGGCGGGCGCGGCGGCATCTTTGAATGGCGGGCGAATCTTCAAACCGAGCTTGCCAAGAAGCGCCTTGTCTTCATCGTAAGATTGGCTGGGCACGGCCTTGGTCAGCATGATCTTGGCTTCGCTGGAGAAAATGCTGTTCGCGCCGGCCATGAAGCAGAGGGCTTGGTCGCTGTCGCTCATTTTCGCGCGGCCCGCCGACAGGCGGACGACGGATTTCGGCATCACGATGCGGGTCGTCGCGATCATACGCACGGTATCAAACACACTCACGTCGGCCGCGGCCGCCAGCGGCGTGCCGGGGACTTTGCTCAGCACGTTGATCGGCACGCTTTCCGGGTGCGGCATCAGCGTCGCGAGCGTCTGCAGCATCGACACACGATCGTCTTCCGTTTCGCCGAGGCCGATGATGCCGCCGGTGCAGACGGTGACGTTCGTTTTACGCACGTTGGCGATCGTCTTTAAACGGTCGGCGTAGGTGCGCGTGGTGATGACTTGGTCGTAGTATTCGTTACTGGTGTCGACATTGTGGTTGTAGGCATAAAGGCCGGCGTTCTCCAGCCGCCCTGCCTGCTCCGGCGTCAGCATGCCGAGCGTGCAGCAGACCTCAACGCCCAGGTCCGTCACGTCGCGCACCATGTCCAGCACCTGGTCGAACTGGCCGTTGTCTTTCACCTGCCGCCATGCGGCGCCAAGGCAGACGCGGGTGACGCCGTTTTCTTTCGCCCGCCGGGCGGTTTCGACGACGTCGTTCACGTCCATCAACGGCGTGGCGTCTACGTCTGTGGAGTAGCGCACGGACTGCGAACAATACTTGCAGTCTTCCGGGCAGCCGCCGGTTTTGACGCTGACGAGCTTGCACACCTGCACCTCGGCCGGGTCGTGGTGGCGGCGGTGTGTTTCGGCGGCGCGGAAGACGAGGTCCATCAGGGGCGTCTGATAGATCTCGCGAATCTGTGCGGCAGTCCAGTCGTGGCGGAGGTCGTCGTGCATGTCGTTTACGGCTTACTTGGACATGTTCGTCAGCGTGTCGGCGGCGACCATGCGCAGCTGACGGTTGTTAATGGCGATCGTGCCGATCTGGCCAGTGCGGTTGTCGATCACGTACAGCGTCTCGCCGCCCTTCTGGCCACGCGTGGTGGCGAGGGTGTAGTCGCGGTCCTTGATGACTGTGTCCGCCTCGGCGACGGGCGTCGGCATGAGATTGGCAGCGAGCAACACGGCGGAAATGATCGAGAGCACGCCGATCGTGTAAGTTTTCTTATCCATGACGTTCCTCGGTGTTAGCGGCGTGGGGTGCGCGGGGGACGGCCGGCGGCGGCGTCGAACAGTTCGGCGATGTTCACGCGGGGGAGCGCTTCCATTCGGCCGGTGGTTTCGTTGGTCATGATCGCCGACATCTGGCCGGTGACGTTGTCCAGGATGACAACGGACCCGGTGGCCGCGCCGGTGAAGTCGACCGGGATGACCGTGTAGTCGCCGGGCCGCCCCGCCACTGCCTGGGCAACGGCGGCGTTCGGCTTCATGCTCCGGCCGGCGAGCGCGCCCAGCAGGACGAGGTTCAGAAGGATCAGGGCCCAAAGGGCAGTCGATTTCATGTGCGTTTCCTCCGTCAAGGCGAGCGGACGACTCGGAACCAAGGCTACGGGATCATAGACATCAGTCGAGGTGCGTTCGTTTGCCGTTTTTGCACATCACGCCGATGCACAGAATGCCGAGGCCGACCGTCAGGAACGTCGTTCCGGCCGTCCCTGCGGGCGGGGTGATCTTCAAGACACCGACGGCGCCACCCGTAGCCGTGTAACCATGAAGCCGGCCGTCGTTCAGTTCTTCCTCGTCGGCGACGCCATTCGCCGCCGACGCGGGGAGTGCGGCCGCGGTTAAGAGGCACGGCAGCACGAACTTGAGCAGCGTCGTTCGCATACGGATCATCATAACCAGCTTTCGAGCGGCCGGGCAAGCTGACGGAAGTCCGCCGTCGCCAATGAGACGGTTTCCCACTTCGCGCTGCGCCGCCGCATGTGGTCGCGGTACTCGGCCAGATCGACGCCCATCAGCAGGTACCAGCGGTCGCGAAACTCGAATGCGCCCGGCTCGGGCAATAGCGGCGGGTCGATCCAGTACAGGAACGCCAGCACGGCTTTGAAGCCTTCGCCGAAAACTTGTTGCCACTGCAGCAGGTCTTCGACGTCCCGCTCCGTGGCCCACGTCTGGTAGCTTCGCCCTCCCGCCGTCTGCCGGGCCATTCGTCCTTTGACGTCCACCAGCAGATTCGGCCCCGCCTGGCTGTACACGACGAAGTCGAAGCTCTTGAGCTTCGCGTTGGCGAACAGGGCTTTCTTGGCTTCGTCGACCGCGACGTACGGCGTCTTGCGTTCACGTAAAAACGCTTCGAAGGCGGCTTCGTAATGAACGGTGCGGTCGGCCATGGTGGAACGTCACTTCGCACAGGCCCGCGGAAGCGGGGCCTGCCGAAAAGGAATCAGACGATCGGGAGCTGCAGGTGCATCTTGCCGTTGATGCGCTTGGCCTTGGTCGGCTTCGTGCGAATGCGCAGCGGCAGCGGCCGGCCGAGCTGCTTTTCGGCGTATTCGCGGAACTGGTCGGCGCTGGTGAACAGTTCGGTGTAGTTGTAGTCGCCGCCGTGGTAATCGCAGCGATCCGTGTTGTACCCTCGGCAGATGCGCGGCCGTGTGAGGTAGACGCCGCAACGGTTGTCCGGCTGCAGGTGCTTGCAGCGCGAGAACATGCCGATGTACCACTGCTCTTCTTCCACGAAGATCACGATATTCTCGTGCATCAGGTACCAGCGGATGTTGTCGTACTCACGCGGGGTTTCTGGGTTGTCGATCGGGAGCGCGATATACCGGCAGCACAAGGCCGCACAACTCTCGCACAGGTTTTCTTCGGCCATGGTCTGCTCGCTTTACGGCTAGGAAATTGCAGCGGGATTGTACCGGCCGGGCCGCCGGGCTGTTAAACTTTCGGGCCCTGCCGACATGGGCAATACCTGATGCGCATTATCGCCGGCGAGTTTCGCGGACGCAGATTGGTCGAGCCGAAGTTCGATACCACCCGCCCCATCACAGACCGCGCCAAGCAAAGCCTGTTCGACGTGCTGGCCCCGCTGATCCCGGAAGCAGTCGTTTATGACTGCTTTTGCGGCACCGGC
>DASVSC010000131.1:0-2487 GCA_036388295.1 Tepidisphaeraceae bacterium
AGCGTTCGACGGTTTCGCGCGGGTTCACACCCGCGGCCACCGGGTCACGCACGGCCGGGGCCTGCGCCCTTCGCATCGCAAAACCGCCGGCCGCGCGTTATCACAGGCGGTATGCCGTCCCGTCCCGTCCGCCGCGCGGTCTTTCCCGGCCAGTTCGACCCGATCACGAACGGGCACATCGACGTGATCCGCCGCGGCCTGAAGCTGTTCGACGAACTGATCGTGGCGGTGGGCGTGAACCCGGACAAGAAGGAGCTGTTCACGCTACAAGAACGTGTCGGCCTGATCGGCGAACTGTTAAAGGACGAGCCGGCAGCGAAGGTGCAGAGCTACACGGGGTTGACCATGGATTTCGTCGAAAGCGTGCACGCCACGACGATCCTGCGTGGCATTCGGGACGCGACGGATTTGCGGTACGAGTTCAACATCGCGATGGTCAACCGCTCCGTCGGCGGGGTGGAAACGGTGTTCGTGATGACGGCCGACCAGTACGCCCTGACCAGCAGCAGCCTGATCCGCCAGGTGGTGCAGATGGGGGGCGATTTGAAGAAACTCAAGCCGCTGCTGCCCCCGAACGTCATCACCGCCCTGGCCCACAAAGCCCGGCGGGGCGACCTGCACCGCCCGACCGGACCGGACACGCCGGCGACGTAAGCGGTTAAAGTCGCGTTATCGGGCGGATTAGGAATGATTTACCTATCATATCGGGCCATTTCGTACTTGACGGCAGATTGCCACACCTGATACGCTTGAGAATGCGGTCGGCGGTTGTCCGGAGGAACCGATCGCGTAGGTGAGGCGGAGGCGGAACGAAGCAATCTCAACGCGTCGGGCCGTTTCCATCTGATCTGTTTGTCTCCACATAAAACCAAACGCCGGCGAATGTCGTCGGCTGTGATTGGGGTCGCTCAGGCAGGTGTCGGAATCGTCCAAGGCAGTAAACCGGTGACCGAGCTCCCGTTCAGGGACTCAAGACAGCCATCATTTCTTCTCATTGTCAAACCGGTGCGGCTGAAGATCGATTCGTGGACATTGGCTACGGCGGCGGTTTTAGGGGCCTGAACCTCATCAGGACCCAATGTCTGAATAAGGAGCTTCATATGAAGCGCTCAATCCGCAAGGGCTTTACCCTTGTCGAACTTCTGGTCGTCATCGGCATCATCGCGCTGCTGATCTCGATCCTGCTGCCGTCGCTCAACCGTGCCCGCGAAGCGGCCAACCGCATCAAGTGCTCGAGCAACCTTCGCCAGATCGGCCTGGCGATGAAGATGTACGCCAACAGCGAAAGCCGTACCGCCGCCTACCCGAAGGCTAAATACAACCCTGCGCCAGCAATAAACGCCACTTGGGGCTCGCCGTACACCACCGGCACCACCTCGAATTCTGGCGCCGGCACCAGCACGGCTAGCCCGTTCAACACCAATGCCGCCGACGGCGGTGTTGTTGACAACGACATCTCGGCAGCCCTGTTCCTCGTGCTCCGCACGCAGGAAATCACGCCCGACGTGTTCCTGTGCCCGTCGAGTGCCGCCACCGAACGCTTCGCCATCAGCGGCGGCGCGACCATCCAGTATTACACCAACTGGACCATCGGTGGCGACAAGAACACCATCACCAAGAGTCTGTCGTACAGCTACCAAAACCCGTACGCCACCACCGCCGCGACTACTCGGGGCTTCCAGTTCAGCGATTCGATGAACGGCGATTTCGCCATCATGGCCGACATCAACCCCGGCCCGATCCAAGATGGCGGCTTTCAGACCAACCCGATAAACGTTGCGTTCGGTGGTCCGGCCTCCGACCAGCGTGGTGCGAACTCGGGTAACCACCAGAAAGACGGCCAGAACGTCCTTTACGCCGACGGCCACGTCGACTGGTCGACCAGCGTCTGGGCCGGTGCCCAGCAAGACAACATCTACACCTCGCGCGGCGCTTTTGCCGCCGGCGCTAATAGCCCGGCTACCTACGCGACGGCTAGCCTTGGCCAGTTGACTTCGACCACGAATGCGTCGTCGATGACGCCCTACGACAACACCGACTCGATCATGCTGCCGACCGCCGGCGGCTGAGCCTAATGACCCGGTTTTCTCCCGGCCCACCCCGCCGAATGTGAACCGATCACCATCCACCGGACCCGCTGCCACCCGCAGCGGGTCCGGTTTTTGCTTCGCGACGTAGAGCGGCCGAGGGCTGTGTCTCTTTCCTCGCACAAGCGGCAACAATTGCCTGATGCATCCGATCATCAACAAATCCGCTCGCTGCAACAGTACGTGTCGTGTGTCCACGCGTGCCCTGCACGTCCGCGCCACGCATCGCGTCGCCGCCAACACAGGTGCCGCGCACCGCCCGCGTTCTAACTGTCCGATTTGAATGGGATTGTGCCGCCGTTGCCGTTATGATGCCGGAATGGAACAGGTGCTCCCGCCGCAGACCGCCAGTGGCGGGGGGTTTGAGCTGACTCGGGTGCGGCAATTCACGGTCTTTCTG
>DASVSC010000132.1:0-25208 GCA_036388295.1 Tepidisphaeraceae bacterium
ACCTCGGCCTGATCGTGGTCGATGAGGAACACGAAAGCAGCTACAAGCAGGACACCGTGCCGCGCTACAACGCGCGTGACGTGGCCATCAAACGCGGGCAACTGGAAGACGTGCCCGTCATCCTCGGCAGCGCGACACCCAGCCTGGAAACGTGGAAACGTGTCAGTGAAGCGGAACGCCATGCGCAGGACGCAGACGCAGACGCCACGGCTTCCGCAACGTCTGTCCCGTCGCAGTCGCAGTTCCTTCTGCGCCTTCCCGCCCGCGTGCGGGGTTTGTCGCTTCCCAAGGTCGAAGTCTTGGACATGCGGGTGGTCAACAAGCTGCGTAAAGGCGTTCACCTGATCAGCGCCCGGCTCGAAGCATTGATGCACCAAACCTTCGCCGCCGGCGAACAGGCGATTCTGCTGCTGAACCGTCGTGGCTACGCCAACTGCATCTTCTGCAGCCACTGCAACGAAGCGATTCAGTGCAAATACTGCGACACGACGATGACGTACCATCGCGCCACGTCGCTGAACCCGATGACCGCGCGCACCGACGCCGGCCTGCACACCGGGCAGATGCACTGTCACTACTGCCTGGCCGTCAATCCGCTGCCGGCCACTTGCCCGGCGTGCGGGAAGAAGCTGGCCCTGTTCGGGCTCGGCACGCAGCGCGTCGAGGAGGAACTGCAGCGGAAGTTCCCCGACCTGCCGTACGCGCGGGTCGACAGCGACACGATGCGCAGCAAGACCGACTACGAAGCCCTGCTCGGCCGGTTCGGGCGCGGCGAGATTAAGCTGATGCTCGGCACGCAGATGATCGCCAAAGGGCTGGATTACCCGAACGTCACGCTCGTCGGCGTCATCAGCGGCGACACGGCCTTGTCGTTGCCGGATTTTCGGTCGGCGGAGCGGACGTTTCAGCTGATCACGCAGGTCGCCGGCCGGGCCGGGCGGGGCGACAAGCCGGGCCGGGTGGTGCTGCAGACGTTCCTGCCCGAAGACATGTCACTCCAGGCGGCGGTGCGGCAGGATTTCGAAGGGTTCGCCGAACATGAACTGGCCCACCGCCGCCAGGCGCGCCTGCCGCCGGACACGCGGATGGTGCGGATCGTGCTGCGCGACGAATCGCTCGACGCCCTGCACAAACGCGGCGACAAGCTGCAGGGCCTGCTGAGCGAAGCCATCGCCACCGGCGTTCTGGACATTGACCTGCGCGGCCCGATGCCCTGCCCGATCGAACGCATCGCCGGCCATCACCGGGCCCAGATCGTTCTCACCTGCCCCGACCCGCGGCCGCTGCAGCGGGTACTGGCCGTTCTTCGGAAAAAGGAGGGCCTGGTGTCCAACGAGAAAGTGGCCGTCGACGTCGACCCGGTGTCGATGCTCTGACTTGGTCGTGCCCGACGCCCGGCGGCGTGATACAATCGACGCCTCTGTAACGCTTTGCCGGTTGGCGGGGCGGTTGGCGAAGGAAGCAGGTGTTAATGTCGACTGCCGCGATCGATCGTTTACGCACGAACATTCAATCCGTTTTTCTGGGGAACCCCGCCACCGTCGATTTGCTGCTGGTCGGCCTGCTCGCCCGCGGGCACGTGTTGATCGAAGACGTGCCGGGCGTCGGCAAAACGGTGCTGGCCAAAGCGCTGGCCAGGTCGATCGCGTGTGACTTCAATCGCGTGCAGCTCACGCCCGATCTGCTGCCCGGCGACGTGCTGGGCGTGTCGGTCTACAACCGCGACTCCAACGCGTTCGAGTTCAAGCCCGGCCCCATTTTCGCCAACATTCTGCTGGCCGACGAAATCAACCGCACCACGCCACGAACGCAGTCGGCGCTTCTGGAAGCGATGAGCGAAGAGCAGGTCTCGATCGAGGCCCACACGTACCCGCTCAAGCGGCCGTTCATGGTCGTGGCGACACAGAACCCGTTTGAGTTCGAGGGCACCTACCACCTGCCGGAAAACCAGCTGGACCGCTTCGTGCTGCGCATCTCCGTCGGCTATCCCAGCCGTACGAGCGAGTACAAGATTCTGACAACCCAGCCCGGCCGCTCCGCGCTCGACGCGCTGCGGCCGGTGATGTCGGCGGACGAAGTGGTGCAACTGCAGGACCTGGTGCCGACCACGAAGATGGACCCGGCGATCGTCGAGTACATTCTCGACCTCGTCGCCGCCACGCGGGCCCATGAGCAGCTGCACCTGGGCATCAGCACCCGTGGCGCGCTGGCGCTGACGAGCGCGGTGCAGGCTTTGTCGGTGCTGCGCGGGCGCGATTACGTGCTGCCGGACGACGTCAAGGAACTGTTCATCGCCTGCTGCTCGCACCGCGTAATTGGCAAAACGTATCTGAGCAACGGCGATGCGGCTTCTACGACGCGCGTGCTGCAGTCGCTGCTGGACCGGACTGCGGCCCCCAAATAAGGCGTCTTTGATGGCCAATAAGCCGCCCAGCCCGCGCAAGCTGCCCGCCGGCCGCCGCAAGCCGGCGCTCGATTTTTCCATCACCGGCCTGATCTTCAGCGCGATGATGATGTTCATCGGCCTGGCCGCCATCAACACGCAGGCCAACCTGCTGTTCGGCGTGTTCGGCCTGATGATCGGCATCCTTCTGACCAGCTTTTCCATCAGCGGCTTGGTGCTGAAGCGCGTGCGCGTGACCCGCGTGCTGCCCGACCACCTGATCGTCGGCCGCCCCGGCACGCTGCAGTACGAACTGGCCAACAAAAAGCGGTTTTGGCCCAGCCTGTCGGTGACCGTCTCGGAACTCGACGCGGTCGACTTCTTCACCCGCCAGCCGACGGCGTACATGCTGCACGCGGCCAACAAGATGGCGGCGACCGTCTCCACCGACGTGCTGCCGCAACGGCGGGGCGTGATTGCGCTGGACCGCTACCAGCTGTCGACCAGCTTTCCGTTCGGCTTCATCAAGCGCGCGACCGAACGCCGGCAGGCGGACGCGCTGCTGGTGCTGCCGGCGATCGGGTCGATGCACCGCGAGCTGATGCGCCGCTTCCGGTCCGCCCATTCCAGCGGCATCAACGTCCGCCCCAGCAGCGGCGGCGATGACGAGTTCTACGGCGTGCGCGAATACCGCCCCGGCGAGAACCCGCGGCGCATCTACTGGAAACGGTCCGCCGGCGCGGGGCCGATGGTGGTGCGGGAAATGACGCGCGTGTCGCCGCCGAAGGTCATCGTTCTGCTCGACACCCGCCGCCGCGGCGTCGGCCCCGGCCCGTACGCGGCCGTCGAGCGGACGATCGCCATGGCCGCCACCCTGATCGACGCGGCCATGGACCTGGGCCTGCCGGTCGGGCTGGGCGTCTGGTCGGACGGCTGGGTGCGGATGACGCCGGAGCACGGCAAGCGGCACCGTCTGGACCTGCTGGGCGTGCTCGCCAAGCTGCCGCCGAATGAGTCGATGGAGGCGGCCGATCTGGTGGAGCATTCGCGCGATTTAATGCGCAGCGACACGACCGCCGTGCTGCTGACGCCGTACAATACCGGGGTCGAAGCGCGCGACGGGCCGCGGGGCGGCCTGATCGTGCTGTCGGCCGTCGGCGATAAGCATTTTGAGTTCCCGCCCGAGATCGATTTCGCCCGCGGCTACACCGGCCCGGCCTGAGCGTGTGGAGAGGACCGTAAACCCGCATGTACGACATCCGTCAATTCCGGCCGATGCTGTATACCCTGCTCCTGCTGGGGTTCTGCGGCTACGCGCTCGCCGCCGAAACGCCGGGCCTGTGGCTGCTGGCGGTCGGCGGGACGCTGCTCAATGGCTACCTGGTCCGCCGTCAGACGTTCCGGCCCATCCCGCGCCTCGCGGCCAACATTATTACCCTGCTGTTCGCCGGCTGGATGGTCGCGCGTGTCCGGATGTTCCCCGGCCCGCCGATCTTCGCGATCGGCGAGTTCCTCACGTTTCTGCAGTTGGTCAAACTGTACGAACAGCGCGGCAATCGTGACATCGCGCAGCTGCTGGTGCTCAGCCTGCTGCTGATGATCGCCGCCGCCATCAGCACGGCCAGCCTGCTGTTCGGCATAGTGTTCGTGGTCTACCTGTTCCTGTCACTCTACTGCTGTCTGCTGTTCCACCTGAAGGCCGAGAGCGATCACGCGCGGCTGGTCAGCGGCATTCGCGACGACAAGATCAACGAGATGACGCTCCGCCAGGACCAGCGGTTCCTGTCGCGCTCCATGCGCCGGCTCGCCGCCGTCGTCAGCGCCTTCGCCGTCATCACCGCGGTGGCCGTGTTCCTGCTGTTCCCGCGCGGCAGCGGGGCGGGAATGATCGGCAACATGGCGTTCCAGCCGTCCCAGACGATGACCGGCTTCAGCGACCAGATCGACTTCCAGGACGTCGCGCGCATCCAGCAGAACGACGCACAGATTGCCTGGGTTACGGTGCGCAAAAATCGCCAGCCTTGGGGCGCGGGCGAAGTCATCTACCTTCGCGGCAATGTCTGCGACACCTACGTCAGCGACGTGACCAACGTCAACCGTTGGAGATGGTTGCGCTCGACCGAGATGATCAGCATGAGCATGCAGGCGGCCGTCAGCCCGAACGGAGCCGACCTGTACGAGCAGGACATCCGGCTCTTGCCGACCGGCACGAAGACGCTGTTCGCCCTGCCCGGATTGCAGAGCTTCAAGACCAATCGCGACTTGAAGATCAACCGCGGCGAGGACGACGTGCTGACGACGTCCGAAGAAGGCCGTAGCGAGCGCGTTTACACCGCCGTTTCCACCAATGCCAACGCGATTCCCGCGCCCGAATTGGCCCGCCAGCCGATGACGATGACGGCGACAGACCGCGGTGCCGGGCGGATGTACCCGGTGCCGCCCGAGGTCAAATCTTTCGCCCAGCGCGACGAAGTAGCCGGCAGCGACGCGGGCGGCAATCTGGCCACGCAGCGCCTCGACCGACCCGGCGTCAGCGAAATCGACGAGGCCCTTGCCCGCAACTTCGAGACGTACCTCAGGACGAAGTTTCTCTACACGCTGGATCTGACCGACGCCCGCGTGGTGAACGAGAAAGACCCGATCGTGCAGTTCCTGTACGACTTCCAGCGCGGCCACTGCGAGTACTTCGCCGGGGCCATGGCGCTGATGTGCCAGAGCGTCGGCATCAAGGCGCGCGTGGTCGTCGGCTTCAAGTGCGACGACTTCAACACCATGGGCGGCTATTACGTCGTCCGCCAAAGCCACGCCCACGCCTGGGTCGAGGCGCTGACGGCCAACGGGTGGCAACGGTTCGACCCGACCGCCATCAATGAGGCCGGTGCTGCCGCGCGCACGCTTACGCTGTGGCAGCGCGTCCGGTCGGCCGTGAACTTCCTCGAGTACAAGTGGGGCAGCTCGGTCGTCAATTACGACTCCGAGTCGCAGGCCAACATCGTGTCGCGCACCGAAAACTCGCTCTCGAACACGGCCATGTCCACCACAGGCTGGGTGCAGCAGCTCAAGGACTTCATCGGTGCGAAACTGCAGAAGTATGCCGACTGGGCCAATCAAGCGAACTTCTACGCGGTACTGGTCTTACTGATCAGCGTGGCCATCGTGGCGTTGGTGGTGGGCACGATCGTCGTCCTGCTGCTTCGCCTGCGGCTCTACCGCCGGGCCCGCCGCATCGGCCTGGAGGCGCTGTCGAACAACGACCAGCGTCGGCTCGCCCGACAGTTGGCGTTCTACGACCAGATGCTGCAAACCCTCGAACGCCGCAAGATCCAACGGGCCAGCCACCTGACCCCGCGCGAGTTCGGCGCGAGCGTCGGCTTCCTGCCGGCCGAAGCGTACGACCTAGTCCAGCGACTGACGCGCGTCTTCTACCGCGTCCGCTACGGCGAAGCCGAACTCCAGCCGGCCCAGCAGAAACGCCTGGCGCGAAGTGTCGAGCGGATTGACCTTCTGCTGGGACCGGCGGATTAAATGCAGGCGTAAGGGGAGAGGCGTAAGGCGTAAGGAAGACAAGTTTTTCAATTCTTTCCTTACGCCTTACGCCTCTCCCCTTACGCCTCTATTGTCCTTTCATGCAAGCGTTCATCCTCAGCATCGGCGACGAACTGGCCCTCGGGCAGACGGTTGACACCAACAGCGCCTGGATCAGCCAGCAACTCGCCGCCGTCGGTTGCGACGTCCTGGGCCACCAGACGGTGGCCGACCGGCAATCGATGATTGAAGCCTCTATTCGAACCTGGGCCGCGCAGGCCGACGTTCTCATCGTCAGCGGCGGCATCGGTCCGACCGAAGACGACCTGACCCGCCAGGCGATTGCCAGCGTGCTCGGTAGCGAACTCGTGCTCGATGAGTCCTGGCTCGCGCACATGAAAACGCACTTCACAAGCCGCGGCCGGGAGATGCCGGAGCGGAACGTGGTCCAGGCGATGATCCCGCGCGGCGCGACGATGCTCTGGAACACCGCCGGCACCGCCGCGGGGATTCGGGCGGAAGTAAGGGGCGAGGGGCAAGGCGTAAGGCGTAAGGAAGAAGCGAAAGTCGCGGTCAATGCTGTCTCTTCCTCACGCCTTACGCCTCACGCCTCCACCCTTTTTTCCGTCCCCGGCGTGCCGCGTGAGATGAAGGCCATGTTCACGCGTGACGTGCTGCCGTGGGTGCGCGAGCGCAGTGGCGGGGCGGTCATCCTGCAGGCGAAGCTGCACACGTTCGGCCTCGGCGAAAGCGCGATCGGCGAACGCCTCGGCGGTCTGATGGACCGCGGCCGCAACCCCAGCGTCGGCACCACCGTCGCTAACGGCCTGGTGTCGCTGCGCGTCAACGCGCGTTTCCCGTCACTCGAAGAAGGCCAGCGGCAACTCGATGAAACAATAGCCGCCTGCCGGGCCGCCCTCGGGCCGATGATTTTCGGGCAGGGCGACGACACGCTCGAAGGCGTCGTCATGAGCCTGCTCGCATCAGGCGAACGGCCGATCACCGTTGCCACCGCCGAAAGCTGCACCGGCGGCTGGCTGGCGAAAATGCTTACCGACCTGCCCGGCAGCAGCCGTTACTTCCACCAAGGCTGGGTGACCTACACCAACGAGAGCAAAACCGCCCAACTCGGCGTAAAGCCGCTTACCCTTGCGGCCCACGGCGCGGTCAGCGAGCCGACCGTCGCCGAAATGGCCGAAGGCGCACGCCAGCGGGCGGGCACCGACATCGCCCTCAGCGTCAGCGGCATCGCCGGCCCCGACGGCGGCACAAGCGACAAGCCCGTCGGCACCGTCTGCTTCGGCCTGGCTCACATCGGCGGCACGCTCACCCGCACCCTCGGCATGTTCGGCGACCGCGACATGGTCCGCGACCGCAGCGCCAAAATGGCCCTGACCCTGCTGCGATTTCACCTGATGGGGCATTCCCTTCCTTTCTGACTATCCGGTACCCCATGGCCGTGGGCGGTTCGGTTTGACGCGATTGGCCTGCTCGCCGTTCGCCGATCATTGCTGTCACTCTGACAGACGATTCAAACCGTCGCGACAGGAATGGCAGCAACCCCCAAGGCTGCGGCCGACGAAAACGCTCCGTAAGGCTAATAATGACAACCACTTGAACCGGATTACCCGCGCCCCCGATTCTGGCACGGCTGTTGTTATCCGTCAGCCGCCGCCACGGCGTTTCGTGTCGGCCCGCGGGATTTTCGTCATGGCCACCACCCGACTCACTGTCCTCCTCGCCAACGAGCAAGAAGACTGGCACCGCACGGTGCGCGGTCTGCTTGAGCCGCAGGGCGTGCGCACGGTGTCGGTCCGGAGCGGCCGTGAGGCGCTCGACGCGGTGCAGCATGACGAGATTCATGCCGCCGTGCTGGACGCCGCCATGCCGCAGCTGGGCGGGATGCAGGTGGTGAAGCTGTTCGGGCAGACCGACCGCTCGCCGCCCTCAATTCTGTTGGCCGACCATTTGACCGACCAGCTGATGCACGAGGCGCTGCAATTAAAAGTCTTTTCCGTGCTCAGCAAGCCGGTCGATTTCAACCTGCTGCTCGACAGCCTCGCCCGGCTGGTGAAGCGGCGCTACAAGGACCGCTGGCCGGCGTAACCAAATAACCGCCCCCGGCACTCTTCCCGTCCTTCGCGGGTGCCTTGGGCTCTTTAGTTCGAATGACGAAGGACGGACGTTCGACTCGAAAGCGTTGGAGAACAGATTATGGCAACGAAGCTTCGTCCTCTCGGCGGCAACATCCTCGTCAAACGCGTGGAAGCCGAAACCAAAACCAAAAGCGGCATCGTCCTTCCCGACTCGGCCAAGGAAAAGCCCAAACGCGGCACCATCCTCGCCATCGGCGACGGCAAACGCCTCGACAACGGCGAACTCCAGAAGTTCACCGTCAAGACCGGCGACCAAGTCCTGTTCACCAGCTACGCCGGAACCGAATTGAAAATCGACGGCGAAGAAGTGTTGATCATGAGCGAGGACGACGTTCTCGCCGTCGTCGAATAAATCAACAGTGGGAAGTTGATCGTGGGAAGTGGGAAGTAAGACCCGCGGTCCTGCCTTTCTTCAACTTCCCACTTCCCACTATCAACTTCCCACTGGAGCATTCCATGGCTGCTAAACAAATCAAGTTCGACCAAGAAGCCCGCGAAGCCATCCGCCGCGGCGTCGCCAAGCTCGCCCGCGCCGTTAAAGTCACCCTCGGCCCCAGCGGCCGCAACGTGGTGCTCGAAAAATCCTTCGGCTCGCCCACCGTCACCAAGGACGGCGTGACCGTGGCCAAGGAAATTGAGCTGGAAGACGCCTACGAAAACATGGGCGCGCAGATGGTCAAGGAAGTGGCCGACAAGACGAGCAAGGTCGCCGGCGACGGCACCACCACCGCCACCGTCTACGCCGAAGCCATCTTCAGCGAAGGCCTGAAATCCGTCGGCTCGGGCGCGAACAGCACCCAGGTCCAGCGCGGCATCAGCATGGCCGTCGAGGCCATCGTCGCCGAACTCAAGAACATGTCGAAGAAGGTCTCGTCTTCGAAAGAAATCGCCCAGGTCGGCACCGCCAGCGCCAACCACGACGCCCAGATCGGCCAGATGATCGCCGACGCCATGGACAAGGTCGGCAAAGACGGCGTTATCACTGTCGAAGAAGGCAAAAGCCTCGACACCACGATCGAACTCGTCGAAGGCATGCAGTTCGACAAGGGCTACATCAGCCCCCATTTCGTCACCGACCCGGCCACCGCCGAAGCCGTGCTGGATGACGTGTACATTCTGATCCACGAAAAGAAAATCAGCAGCGCCCGCGACCTGGTCCCGGCCCTGTCCAAGGCCGCCGAGGCCGGCAAGCCGATGCTGATTATCAGCGAAGACGTCGACGGCGAAGCCCTGGCTACGCTCGTCGTCAACAAGCTGCGCGGCACCATCAAGGTCGCCGCCGTCAAAGCCCCCGGCTTCGGCGACCGCCGCAAGGCCATGCTGGAAGACATCGCCATCGTCACCGGCGGCCAGGCCATTTTCGAAGAACTCGGCATCAAGCTCGAGAACGTCGAACTCACCCACCTCGGCCGGGCCAAGAAGGTCCGCATCGACAAGGACAACTGCACGATCATCGAAGGCGCCGGCGATGAAAAGGCCATCAAGGCCCGCATCGAGCAGATCAAGAACGAGATCACCAACACCACCAGCGACTACGACATCGAGAAGCTTCAGGAGCGTCTCGCCAAGCTCGCCGGCGGCGTTGCCCAGATCAACGTCGGCGCGGCCACCGAAGTCGCCATGAAAGAGAAGAAGGCCCGCGTCGAGGACGCCCTGCACGCTTGCCGGGCGGCCGTCGAAGAAGGCATTCTCCCCGGCGGCGGCGTCGCCCCGATCCGCGCCGCGGCCAAGGTGCTCAACGGCATCAAGACCACGAATGAAGACCAGAAGCTCGGCATCGAAATCGTCCGCCGCGCGGTCGAAGCCCCGATCAAGCAGATCGCCGAAAACGCCGGCGTCGACGGCTCGGTCGTGGCCCAGAAGATCAAGGAAAAGCTCGACGACGCCAGCTTCGGCTACGACGCGCTGACCCACCAATACGGCGACCTCGTCGCCGCCGGCGTCATCGTCCCCACGAAGGTCGAACGCTCGGCCCTGGAAAACGCCAGCAGCATCGCCGGCCTGCTCCTGACGACCGAAGCGGTCATCAGCGAGATCAAGGAAGACAAACCCGAAATGCCCGCCGGCGGCGGCGGCATGGGCGGCATGGGCGGCGGCATGGGCGGGATGGGCGGAATGGGGTTCTAGGTCATTTCATTGAACATCAACACGAGACGGCCCCGGAGTTTAACACTCCGGGGCCGTTTCATTTTCGACGCAAGAACACGCGTCGTTCATCCGTCCGTTTTCAAGTCAAAGGTGTGCGGCTTGTAGGTTGAGAAAAAACCGATGACGTAACCATCGGGAGTTGTCACGGTGAAGTTCATTAACGCACCGTCGTAAAAGAGTTGATTCGGCACGATGCCTTGAGCGATGACTGCTTCTCGATGGCCTACGACGGATTCTTCCCCGCCATCGAGCCACACGTACACCGATACACCCGGTGCGGGCGGGTGGTCCGGCGTAGCACGTCGCATCCAGATTCGTGCATGGCCACCGCGCATTGCGGCGCGTTGTATGATTCCGTTCGCATCCGGCTCTTCGACGAAGTGGCGGCGAAAGCCTAGCTTTTCAAAGAAGTCGAGATGGTCGTCGATACTGCGGACGTAAAACTCTGCGGTCATCACCGCAAACTGAATCGCTTCCATTTGCTGTATCATCGCTGCTGTTCCTTTCACGATCGATCGAATGTTCCCGGGATCGCTTGCGAATGACCGCGGCGGGCGTTCGCTCGAAGGACCTGTTGTGCCCATCAGGGCTTCGGGTTTGGTTTGGACGCCCTCCGCCGCCATTGAGGCGCGGATTTGTGCAATGACGCGACCGACGCGCTTGCGTGCGGCCTCGGCTGTGATATCCAGAGCGCGGCCGACGTCAGCAAAACTCTCGCACTGGTAATAACGGCGGACGACGGCTTCCCGGTCGCGTGGCGGCAGTTGTGCAATCGTGTCTTCGAGCATCGTGATGAGCGTGTCATCAGCCGACGTTTTCTGACCACGAAAGAACGTGCCCGCAAGTGCGTCATGCCGGGACTGCCGTGTCCGTGTCCGCGTGATGTTCGAGCATGTGAAGTGCAGGGCGTGGAACAGCCAAGCCGCGATAGACGGCACGCCGGCCTGAACGAGTCGCGTGGCCTTATCGGTCAGCAATAGGAATACCGCCTGCCGCGCGTCATCGGCCAGATGATCATCCCGAAGCCGTCGTCTAGCCGCCTCGAAGATCCAACTGTCGTGTCGCGAAACCAGCACGGAAAACGCCTGCGCGTCCCCACTCAAGTAGTTACGCAACAAGTCAGCGTCAGCGACATCGGTCATTGTCACACCCTAGATGACCGCACAACTTCGAAGCGGACAAAAATTTTTCGGCGGGTGGCAAGGATTAGTACTCTAACCCTTGGCGAGCGTAGATGACGCTGCGTTGCCGCCGCAAGGGTTAGAAATACTAACCGTTGGCACTCAGCGGTTTTACCCGCGTTGCTTGATGACGCGGAGGTAGGCTTTGTACGGTGCCATGCCCGGGGCCGCGGCCGTTGCCGTCTAGGTCGTTCAGGGCCTTGTGCAGGTCGTCGCGCCAGCGGGCGTACGGCTCGCGGTATTCATGGTTGAACGCGTCGCGGATCGCCGCGTGGGCCTGCTCCGGGGTCTCGGCCGTGAAACTCCGGCGGAGCATGCGGCGGGCGTAGACACGTGATTTGTAGAACGCCTGATCGTAGGCGTAGCAGTTCAGCCGCCAGTGGGCCTGCTCATGGTCTTTTAGAAGCTGCGGCGCGTCGTTCGGGAGGAAAACCGTTGTCTTCTGTCGGCCGTTGATTTTGAAGGTGTGTACGGTGACGCTCGCGCTGCGCGAGCCGCATCGATGCGATTTATGGCAGCGATCGCCGTTTGTATCGCACGGGTCATTGACGACCTGCGTGTAGTTGTAGCTGTAATTCAGATCCCAATCGAGTGCGGTGAACGACGTCATGTCGCCGGAGTTGCCGCCCACTTCGCTGGGGCGATTGTTGAAGCGGTCGTAGGAGCGGACCTGCCACAGGTGCATGGCGAAGTCGGGCCGGGTGGCGGACTCGATCACGAGCGCAGCATTGGCTTTCCCTGCAATTGTAGTCAACATGATTACGACGAATAACAGAACACGGTGCATCGGCTCCTCCTGGATAGAAATGTCACTCCATTGGACACGCGCGGCTGAGGCGCGGTTAGTCGGGTGCTGCGGTTTATGGGGACGGCGCGGCGAGGCGTGGTGCAGAATTGATCGATGCGCGGCCGCGGGAGAACGAGTCGAAATCGGCTGATTTTTGGGCCGACAGGTCGGAAGCAGGGCGGTAGGATCGGGCTGTGTCCGCCGCCGCTGGCCGATCAATCGTCGCGAAGGAAGACGTGAAAAGGCGTAAGTATCATGGCGGTCTGGGCAAGCCCGGGCGCACTGGCGCACACGTCCGGCCCGGCCTAAAGCGTGGCCCTGCTAAGGATTGTGGATTGCACGTTCTAGTGAATTGGCAGGAACAAAAATCGCGTCGAAAAATCGACTTAGGCCGAACGGGCGGCATCCATTCGGATGCCATGCGCGATCGATTTGCACGACGGCAACGCGATGGCCAGAAAATGTTCGGACGAACCGGCCCGCGGCATTCACCGTTCAGGCTTTGCTGCGGGCGGCGACGTGGGTGATGCCGGCGCCGATCAGCGTGGAGGCGGCGACCAGACCGCCCAGGAGCGGCCAGTTGGTCGTCATCGATTTTGCCGCGGAAGCGTGCGGCTCGGCAGGCTTTGCCTTCGGTTGGGGATGAGCGGCGTGCGTCGGCGCGGCGTGCGGCGTGGCGTGGTCGTCCGCGGCCGGCGGGGCGGCGTGCGGGTGGGCAGGGGCCGCGGGAGAGTGGGCCACGTGGTCCGGCTCAGGCAGTGCGTGCGTTGCTGCGGGCGCGGCGCTAGCGACGGTTGCGGCGGCGGTGTCGCCCAGCCAGTCGATTCGGCCGCTGTGAATGTCGTAGACGCCGCCGACGATTTTTACCCGGTTGGTCTCGACGGCCTTTGCGAGGACGGGGCTTCGGGCCGTGAGATCGCGCATGGCTTGGCGGACGTTTTCCTGGATCGCTTTGCTGACCAGCATCGGGCCGCGCAGGGTCGGGTGGTCGTGGCGGGCGCGGCCGGCGGCGGGGACGATCGGCTTGAGCAACTGCGCGAGATTGCCTTCGGCATGGACCCCATCGACGACCGCCGTCACCGCGCCGCAGCGGGTGTGGCCGAGGACGACGATCAGCGGGATCTGCAGGTGTTCGACGCCGTACTCGATCGTTCCGAGTTCGTCCGCGGCGGCCACGTTGCCCGCGACGCGGATGACGAATAAATCGCCGATGCCTTGGTCGAACAGCATTTCCGGCGGCACGCGGGAGTCGGCACACGACAGGACGGCCGCGATCGGATGCTGGCCGCCGGTGGTGGTTTCGCAGCGGCGGGGCTCGTCCTGGTGCGGCAGCGTGCGGGTGTTGGTGGCGTAGCGTGTGTGGCCGTCGATTAGCAACCGGTAGGCCTGGTCGGCGGTGGGGCCGGTCGACGGACCGGCGTGCCCGCCGGCGAGTGCGGTGGACGTAATCAGCAGAGCGAGCGGGCCGAAGCCGAGATGACGCATGGAGCCTTCCTGTACCGGCGGCCGCCCCAAGCGCACCCGCCGTTCGGTGCATCGACGCGACACGCGGGCTACTTAACCGGAAGAGGCGTTACGGCTTCCCGCTTCTAGGCATGACACCCGCAGCGAGTCGTGATTGCTAAGGAATAAGTGGTGCCTGCGTCCGGAAAAGCGCATTCGCTTCAGGAAGTGTTCGCCCCGTACGGTCTGGGATGCTTAACCAAAGGAATCGTATGTCCACACGTTTATTCGGTCGTCGGCTTGCCGGCGTGTCGTTGTGTGTCCTGGTGGCCGGTTGTGCTACGCCCAGCATCAAAGACCGAACCAGCCCGCTGACGGCCGCGGAGCAGAAGTTCATGATGTCGGCCGCGGAGAACTCCAATGCGGAAGTCGTCGCCGGCAAGATGGCCGTGAAGAAGGCAACGAACCCGCAGGTCAAAGCGTTCGCCCAGCGCATGGTCGATGAGCACATGCACATGAACCACGACATGCTCAAGCTGGCGGACGACAAGGACATTACGATCCCGAAGACGCCGGACGAGCAGCACAACGAAGAGGCGGCGATGATGGCGCAGATGAGCGGCGCTGAGTTCGACACCGCGTACATGAACGCGCAGGTGGCCGACCATTCGAAGACGGTGGCCATGTTCGAGCAGAACGCCCGCACGGCGGTCGACCCGGATCTGCAGGCGTTCATCGCCAAGCACGGCCCGATGATGCGCGACCACTTGCAGGCCGCCCAAGCCCTGAGCCAGACGATTTCGACCGCCGCCACGCCTGCCCTGCGGCCGGGAACGGTTCAGCCGTAATCAACGGTTGTGTCACCGCAACGTCCGCGACCGTCGATCAATCGGTCGGTCGTGGACGTTGCGGCATCTGGTGTTAAGGCCGCTCGGCCACCGCATCCGGCGGCTGAACCGCGTTCGGCCAATGGGTCGTCGCGACCGGCACCGGCGAAAGAATGTTGCTGGTCAGTTCGACCTGCAGCGCCAGTCCGCGAATGTGCGTCCGCAGCATTTCGCCCGCGGTAAGGGCTTCGTCGAACCAGCGTTGGCCGGAGTCGAGCGCGCCATAATTCAGCTCATTGGCCAGATAGGTTTGGAGATCGCTAAGGTTACGAATGTAGGTGCCGAAGGCGTTGTTGACGCGGGCGTAGCGTTCGTTGATGTCGTCGCACTGCTCGCGTACACGCTGCGTGCGCTGCTCGGCGACGCGGCGCATGTCGTCGTTGCTGATCGTGCTGATGTCATGCTTGCGCGCGGTGCAGTACAGCGTCGCCTGGCCACGGACGACTTCGCTTTCGCGCTTCAGCCGGTCGGCTTCTTTGCGAATGGCGTCCAGCTCGGCCATGTAAAGGGCGAAGGCTGGTCGCAGATCGCCCTTGGATTCGCGCAGGGTTTTCAGTGTGTCCTGGGATCGTGCGACCGACTGTTCGCCGATCACGAGCGACTGCCGCGTGTCGACAAGGACGTCTGTCGTTTGTTCCGAGCGTTTAACGGCCGGGTCGACGCTCCGACAACCGGCAATGACGCCGGTCACAATTATGGCCGTTACGACGCCGTACCTGTTCGGCCACTTCTGCACGAATGTTCGCATATCGCCACCTTCGAACGTCATCATCTTCCGCGAGGCGTGTTCGGATCACTGCTCGCCGTAAGCAACATACAATTCGCACCGGCGACGGTCGAAGAAATCGGCATGAAGCTTAGGCCGTAGCCGGTTTGTAATTGTGGCGGATATGCCGTCTTTGCCGCGTCGCCTTGTGAAGGCCATCTGGTTTTGCTGTTTACGCTGCGGCGGCCGTGCGAGTCGTTGTCTTATCAAGTCTAGGATTTATGTGCCGCTTGTCGTTGCGGCTCCTAGCATTGCACAGGAAAAGGAGCGACATGAACTACTTCAGCACTGGCCTACGGGCCACGGCGTTCGCCATCACCGTACTCACCGTCGTCGGCTGTTCGTCGGACAGCGACGACAAAGACCGCGGCCGGACGAACACCTCTTCACGGCGTGATCCGGCTGACTACCGCGACCGTGACCGGGATGGCATTCGTGACGGTCTCGAAGACCGCAACCGCGACGGCATTCGCGACGGCCAGCAGAACAACAGTGACTCCGTCCGCAATCGACGCCGTGACCCGGACATGTACCGGTAAGCCGTAGGCTACTGCTGTCATGACGCGCATAATGCGTTCATGATGCCGATCATCGTATCGACGCTCACGTGGTTGGCAGTCGTCGGCTGCGGGCTGGTAGCGGGCGTGTTCTTCGCGTTCTCCTCGTTTGTGATGGCGGCGCTGACTCGCCTCGCGCCGGCGCAGGGCGTTGCGGCGATGCAATCGATCAACGTCGCCGTGATCAACGTCTCATTCATGGGGCTGCTGTTCGGTACGGCGGGCCTGTGCGTGGTGCTGGCGGCGGCGTCCGTCATTGGATTCGGACGGCCGGGAGCCGGGTGGGCAATCGCGGGGTGCCTTTGTTACCTCGTCGGGACCATTGGGGTGACCATCGTCTTCCATGTGCCACGAAATGACGCGCTGGCCCTGCTCGATCCACTAACGCCACAGACGGCCGACGCGTGGTCGACGTACGTGCGCGCCTGGACGTTGGGTAACCACGTGCGTACGGCGGCGGCGATAGTGGCGATGGGCCTGCTGATCCTCTCGGCCTGTCTACCGCGGCACGGCTGATGGGTCGCCTGTTGTTGCGTGCACACGTCCGTTCTAGCATGCCTGCCATGAACGGAACGGACGCCGCGCTATCACCCACAGCCCGGCTTAAAAGCCTCGACGCGCTACGCGGCGTCGCGGCCATGATCGTGCTGCTGTATCACTTTTCCCGCCGATTCGGCGAGCGCTTCGATGACACCTGGCACCCCTGGATCTCCTACGACGGGCAGTTCGGCGTCCTTCTGTTTTTCATGATCAGTGGTTACGTGATCACGCTCTCGACCGAGCGCGTGCACCGGGCACGTGACTTTCTGTTTCTGCGGTTCTCACGGCTCTATCCGACTTTCTGGTTCTGCCTTGCACTGACGACGGCAATCGTCGCGGCCGCGCAATTCCCGCTGCCGGTGCCGACGCCGCTGAGCGTGGCCGTGAACGCGACAATGCTCACTAAGACGATTCGGCGGCTCACCCATCAAAACGAAGCAATGCCTTATGTGGATGGGTCGTACTGGTCGCTGGAGATCGAACTGTTCTTTTACGCCATTGTGTTCGTCCTGTTGCTGACGCGACAAATGCGTCACATCGTTTGGGTGGCGTTGGGCTTCGTACTTTTGCGTTTGGTCGATCTGATACTGGTGCGCGCGGTGGGGGCGACGCTGCCGTCCGTGGTGCAGTGGGCCTTCTTTCTTGAATACTGGCCGTACTTCGGACTGGGCATCGCGGCTTTTGCATTCCAGCATCGTCACGAGCGCCTTGGCCCTGCGCTGCTGGCGTGCTTCTCCTTCCTGTCGATTGCTTCGGGCGGCGTGGCACTGACGGTCACCATGCTGATCTGCACGGCAGCCTTCCTCGGGGCCATCTATGACGTGCTGCCCTTCCTCCGCTGGCGGCCGCTGGTCTGGCTCGGGGTGATTTCGTACCCGCTGTATCTGCTGCACCAGAACATTGGCTATGTCGTTATTCGTGCCGCACTGCACTGGGGCCTTTCCACTGAAGGCGCTATCGCGGCCGCCCTGGTGACCTCATTGGGCTTGGCGACGGCTGTGACGTTTGCCATCGAAAGGCCGTCGATGCGCTTGTTGCGGCAATTGTTCAAGCGGTGGACGAATCGCAATGTTCCGCCGTTGTCCGTCAGCGGCTTGGCTCCTGCGGAGCCGGTGATGGCGTCGACTCAGCCACGTTAGTTTGCAAGAAGCCGAATCTGCTCGGCCTCCAGCATCGTGAGCACGCCTATCGGACGTTCGCATTACGCGTCCCGCCGCGATGCGCGTAAGAAAAATACTTGCTCAGATCAGCCTCTAATTGCACATCCATGCAATGTCGGGCATCGGACCGGCAGGTCACAGCAAAGGAAAGCATGAGCCAACAGAATCAACAATCGTTTACGCTCCGCATCGCCTCGAGTGACACGTCGCATAGCGGCGGTGGCACGGCCAGTTGCCGGGCGACCGTCGACGGCAGCAGCACCGCGCAGACCGTCGACCTGGCGGCCGCGTATCGAATCAGCCGCATGGCGTCGCATAACAGTGTGTCGTCAATGCGCGGCATCTCGGGCAGTTGCCGGTCGGGCGGAACATCGTTCTACCGCCGCGCCGCCTAACGCCGCGTCCCACTCGCCATTATTCCACGCGTCGCATCCTGTCGGGCCGGTCGGGCCTGATGCGGGTGCGGCGCGTGGTCGCGTTGCTGAAAGTGATGTTGGCCGAACACGCTGACCCGACGCCCCGAGTAACAAAAGCGGCAGCGATTTCGATTTTATTCGCTTGCCGGCAATGCGACGGTTCTAGCATCCTTCAAACCGACGCATTGGCCGACGAACATCCAACGGCCAATGCGATGTGGTTCGTTTAGCTGGAGGAACGCATGAAGAGTTTGACGCTGAGCGGGATGCTTTTGACTGCGGGATTGCTCGTATCGGCCGGCTGCTCCAAGAACCCGCCGCCGCCGCCGCCGGGGCCGTCGCCGACGGCCGTGCCGCGCTTTCCGAGCGGCGATCCGACGATGTCTCACGGCGGCACGAACACTGAAACCCGGCCGGGCGGCTCCAGTCCGGCGGCCACGCCGCCGCGATGATTAAACCGAACGAAATGCCTTACCTTTTAGACAGGAGCAACCGATGCCAACCAAGGGACGAAAACCGTCGAGCGGCGCGAAAAAGAAAAAGACCAGCCGCTGCTGGGCCGGCTTTGAGCCGGTGCCGGGTAAGAAGCCGGGCGCGAAGGGCAGTTGTAAAAAGAAGTAGGCGGCAGGTGTCCTACCGGATAAACCGCATCTCGCCGAAGTTCGGCACGAGCGGCGGCGTTCCGGAATACGCGCGGAAGCCGGCAGGCCAATAGACGAAGAAGGCCTTGCCGAGCATAAAGCGGCCCGGCACGATACCGGCTTCCGCCTTGAGCCCTTCGTCCGGCAAATCTACTACGCTTGTCCAGTAACGTCCGTCGGAACTCTGGTACGAGTTGTCGCCCATCGTGAAGTATTCGTCCGCGCCGAGTGTCACGATCTTTTCCGGGAAGTCGTGCGCGATGCCGCGGATGACGTCACGGTCGCTGTCGCGGTAGTAGACGTCGCGCCACAACTGCAGATGCGACAGGGCCGTCGTGCAGTGATCGGCTTCGATGCGACAATAGCCCGCCGGCCCGCCGGTGCGTTCGCGGGCCCGCCGTACGATGGCGGTAACGTCCGGACTGTAATCAGCCGTGGTGGTTGCCAGACGCTCGTGGCCGTCGATGCTGAGGACTACGCGATAATCCACATTCTGAATGGCTAATGTAAAGCGCCCTGACGGCCGGGCGATTTCGCCGATCGTCCGGCTGCTGCTCGGCAGGCGCTTGATCAGGCGCACGGTCGTCTCCGTCACTTCCGCCGCAAACTCGGCATCGTCAGTCTTGCCGACCACGAGGCTGAGGTGCCCTTCGCCAGCAAAGCGGTCGACAGTGGCGCTCAGTTTCAGGTCGGCGACATTCTTCACAATGCCGCGCTGCGTAGCGTAGCTGGGCCGGTCGAGCGAATCATGTTCGGTGATCCGCTGCTCGCTCGTCTGGTCATACGCCAGCCAATCGGTCAGCGGCGCGGTATTGGGGATCGCATCGCGATTGAACGTCAGCGCGCCGTTCCCGGCGCGGTTGTCGAAGACAAACGAACGGGCTGATACGCCTTTGGACTGGTCGTTGTTGATCCAGCCCGAGCCCGCCGGGGCTTGCCACGGCTGCTTCCAGACCGGGTCTGCGAAATCGGCACCGCTGGATGCCTGGTACGTTCTCGGCAGGCCGACGGGAACGTAGTCGGCGTCGTAGACAATGCGCCAGAGCGCGTCCTGCGCCGGCCGGGGCTTGGTCTGAACGATGAAGTCGGTCTCTTTCGGGGCTTGCCCTGTGTCGGGCGAGACAAACACATCGCCCTCGGCAACGAACAGGCGTTCGCCCGGTCGGCCGATCAGGCGCTTGATGTAGTTCACGGAAAAGTCGCCCGGCGACCCGCGATTGTCCGGCGTTTTGAAAACGACTACGTCCCACCGCTGGGCCGGGTGAAGCAGGTACAGGTACTTCATCACCAGGATGCGGTCGCCGTAGCGGATGATCGGCGTTTCGGCATCGTTCTCGGCGTCATCCGGGAGCCGGCGTGAGACACGCAGCCCGCAATTGGGACAAAACACACCGTAGGTTTTGTTGGCCCGCTCTGGAACCGAAAAATTATCGTCCTGGTCGGGATAGCCCGCGGCAAAGCGGTAGCCGCAATCGGGGCAGCGGAACTGAAGGTGCGCGCCCATCAGTGTCGGGGCCATGGAGCCGGTCGGGATGACAAATGCTTCGACGACGAAGCAGCGAAAAATGAAAGCCAGGATGAACGCGATCAGGATCGATTCGATCGTTTCCTTCACGCCCGCATCGGGCTTACGGACGTGCGCGGCTTGAGCGGTAGCGACAGACATGGGCGGCATCGTATCGGCATCGCGCGTCTTCGGACAGTCGGCGTCTAGGTCCCGAAAATGCGGTCGCCCGCGTCGCCAAGGCCCGGCAGGATGTACCCTTTTTCGTTCAACTGGCGGTCGACGGCGGCGCAGTAGATCGGGACGTCCGGATGAGTATCGCTGAGAGCGACGACGCCTTCGGGCGCCGCCACAAGACACATGAACCGCAGGTTCGTGACGCCGGCGTTTTTCAAGAAGCTGATCGCCGCGATCGCGCTGCCGCCGGTGGCCAGCATCGGGTCGATAACCAGCACTTCGGTCTCGCGAATGTCCGGCGGGAGTTTCTGGTAATAAGCGACCGGTTCCAAGGTGCCTTCGTCACGGTACACGCCCAGATGGCCGACACGGGCTTCGGGCAGGATCGACAGCACGCCGTCCGCCATGCCCAGTCCGGCGCGCAGCACCGGCACCAGCGTCACGTGCCGAGCCAGTTCATAGCCGGCCGTCGGCTCCAGCGGCGTGTGAACGGTACGCTCGTGTGTCGGAAAATCGCGAGTGACTTCGTACGTCATCAGCATCGCGATCTCGTCGAGCAGATCGCGGAACTGGCGGTGCGTGGTGGTCGTCGCGCGAAGCAGCGACAGCTTGGTGCGGATAATCGGGTGGTCGACGACGGTGACGTTGCGGCGATCGGCCATGTTCCACTTTAGACTAACCGTGACGCTTCGCCGGACGCAAGATGGCACGTTGCCACGTTTCGCTCGTGATCCAGCAACCACTGCTTGCGCGGCAGCCCGCCGCCGAAGCCGGTGAGCGTGCCGTCAGAACCAATGACGCGGTGGCAGGGCAGGATGATGCAGCGGAAATTGCTCCCGTTCGCCCGCGCGACGGCCCGCACGGCCTTCGGGTTCCCGACCGCCTGCGCCTGCCGGCCGTAGCTGCGTGTTTCGCCGTAAGGGATCGCGGCCAACTGCTGCCACGCCGCCTGCTGAAACGCCGTGCCGAGTGACGGCAGCGGCACGGTGAACTGCCGAAGGTCGCCGGCAAAGTAGGCGGCGAGTTCGTCGCGCAAACGATCGATTATCGCGTCGTCTGACGGCGTGGCCGGCAGCTTCGCGATGCCGCGGTCGATGTTCCGGCCGTCGGCGAACTCGCACAGCAGCACGCCGCTGGCGTCTGCCGCCACCAGCAATTCGCCGACGGGTGACGCCAGCCGTTTGACCCGCGCGTTGCTCACTTGGCCATCATCCCGGCCGTCTTGGCGTATTCGAACACGCCGCCGGCCTCGATGATCGGCAGCACGTCGCCGAGCGGTTTGATCTCGTGACGCGTCCCCTTGGTCTTGTTCAGCACGTAGCCGTCCAGCACGTGCACTTCCAATTCGTCGCCGGTGTTGGTTTTTTCGACCAGTCGGCCGACCGATTCCAGCGGCAGCAGATAACCGCCGTTGACGCTGTTGCGGAAGAAGATACGCGCGTAGAACTCGGCGATCACGCAGCCGATCCCCGCCTCGGCCAGGGCCAGCGGGGCGTGTTCACGCGAGCTGCCGCAGCCAAAGTTCTTGCCGCCGAGCACGATCTGAAACTCGCTCTTGAAGCGGCCTTCTTCGACGAACTTCACGTCGCCGTAGGGCAGCCCTTGCTGGCCTTCGGGCACGCCGATGTTGGCGTACATGCCGAAGTATTTGCGCTCTTCGGGATTCGTCGGGTCGTACTTCAGGAACTCGGCCGGGATGATCTGGTCGGTGTCGATGTTGTCGCCGAGCACGTACGCCCGGCCGGTGATGACGGTCTGCATCGTGTCAAGTGTACCCAAGCCGCCGCCGGACGAAAGGACTTACGGCTGCGTGGTCACGCCGATGACTTGAACGTCTCGAATTGCCCCGTTGGCCGTCAGATCCTGTCCGTACACCAGCCGCGCCGTCGTCCGCAGGCCGGGCACGCCATCGACCGCAATCGTCGGCATCGACGAATATCCGTATCCCGGTTCGGCCACACGAAACCGCGTGACTTTCCCGTCCTTCACCGTCGCGAACACGACCGCTTCCTTATGCTTCCACAGTTCGCCGGTTTCCGGACGGTAGCGGTAGAAGTTGGAGACCTCATCCAGCCGTTCGTTCGTCACCCCGTACTTGGCCAGGCGATCCAGCAACTCGCGCTTGTTCTGTCGGGCTTCGGCGTCTGTGGGGCCGCGGCCGTGCGCGGGGCGGACGTGCGTGAAGGCTTCGCGAAATTTTTCGGCCGGCACGTTCAGCGCCGCGGCGATCAGTATCACTGGCCGGCCGCGGTCAACCGCGGCCGTGTCGTGGCCGCCGGTAATTCTCACCGGCACCTCGCCCGGCTGGGGTGTCAGTCCGTCGGCCGCCCGGGTGAGGGCCGTGGCCAGACCGACCGAAAGTATCACCAATCCCAAGCTCGCCCAGCGGATCGTGCGCTTCATCAAGCCTCCCCTTTTGGAAGCGACGATACCACAATTAACTAACCGCGCGCGAGCGCGTCCGATTGCTGCACGAACTCGTCGCCTTTCCATTCGCCGTCTTTTACGACCGCTTTCTTCGCCTTCACTGCGGCGGCTTTCGTCGCCTTAGCCTCAGCCTGGCGGCGCACCAGATCGGCGTGTGTCGTGAAATACTGGAGGCTGTGGCCTTTGAAGTCGGCGATGGTTTCAAACTTGTGCTTGGCCATGAACGCGAGCAGATCGTCTTTCATGCCTTTGACGCAGTCGTAGCCGAACTTCATGACGCCGGTGCAGACTTGCACGGTGTCGCCGCCGAGCAGGATGAACTGGGCCGCGTCCGCGCCGCTTTCAATGCCGCCGATGGCGCTCAGGCTGCGGCCGGGGAACTTGTCGCGGATGACTTCGGCACACTCTTTCACCATGCGCAGCGCGATCGGCTTCACGGCCGTGCACGAGTAGCCGCCGGGAACGGTGTAACCTTCCACCGTCGGCTCGGGCCGAAGCGTTTCCAGGTCGACGCCCATGACGCTCAGGATGGTGTTGATCGCCGCCACGCCCTGACAGCCAGCTGATAGCGCGGCGTCTGCGCCGGCGGCGATGCTGGTCACATTCGGCGTGAGTTTAGCCCACACCGGAATCTTTGCCGCCCCCATCACCCAGCCGCAGACTTCGTGCATGATTTCGTTGCTCTGCCCCATGGCCGCGCCCATTTTGCGTTCCGGCAGGCCGTGCGGGCAGCTGAAGTTCAGCTCAAAGCCCGCCACGCCCGTCGCCTGCACGCGCTCCACGATCTCCACCCAGCGGTCCTTGTGGTACTCCTCCATGATCGACGCGATGACCACGCCGTCCGGGTACTTGTCCTTCAGCAGCTTCAGCTCGTCCAGCCAGGTTTCGAAAGGGCGGTCGCTGATCAGTTCGATGTTCTGCCAGCCGATGATTTCGTTACTGGCCGTTCGAAGGCGCGCGTAGCGCGGGGCTACGTTCGTGACCTTGCTGCTTTCGAGGCTGATCGTCTTGATGATCACCGCCCCCCAGCCTTCGTCGAGTGCTTTGCCGACCACGTTGGCATTCGTGCCGGGCGGGCCGCTGCCGATCACGAACGGGTTGGGCATGCGAATGCCATCGACGGTGAGAGCGAGTGTGGGCATGGGTGTTCTTCTAAACGGCGTGGGGAAGGACGCGCGGTGAGGCGTTGATGTCGGTGGAGGTCTCGGCGGTGAACTCCTGCATCGTCAGTTCGACCGGCTGGCGCACGTTCGGGTGGCCGCCCATGAAAATGGCGTAGGCGGCGAACGCCAGGCCGAACGTGGTGAATACGCCGTAGTTGTAAAGCTGCTTGAAGACGAAGCCGGCGGTGTATTCGACGGCTAACACGCGGCCGCCGCTGGCCTGGTCGGCGAACCCCGGCACGCATGCGGCAATCGCGATCGCGCCGGCGAGCAGGGCGGACCAGTTGATCCCGCGGTCATACGAATACCGGCCGTCGCGGCGGTACAAATCCGTCAACGACAGCTTAGCCCGGCGGACAAGCCAGTAGTCGCACACCAGAATGCCGCCGACCGCACCGAGCAACGCGCTGATGCCAACAAGCCAGGTATTGATATACACGTCAGCGTTGGCGAGCAGATACCACGGCATCATCAGCGTCCCGACGATGCCGGTGATCAGCCCGCCGAGGCGGAAGCCAATGAACCGAGGGGCAAGGTGAGCAAAGTCATTGGCCGGGCTGACGACATTCGCGGCGATGTTCGTCGCGAGCGTGGCCAGCGCGATAGCCGCCATCGACAGGCCGAGGGCCCAGGGGCTCTTGAACGTTTCCACGAGCTTCACCGGGTCGTCGATCATGTTACCGTTGAAGATGACGACGGTCGCGCTCGTCACCGCAACGCTGATGAATGCGAACAGGGCCATCGTCGTCGGAAGCCCGAGCGCTTGGCCGATCACCTGGTCGCGCTGGCTTCGCGCGTACCGTGAGAAGTCGGGGATGTTCAGCGAGAGCGTAGCCCAGAAGCCGACCATGCCCGACAGGCCGAGGCCGAAGGTCGTCCAGAAGTTGCTGTTGCTCGCCCAATTCGGCCCGAAGGCGGATTGCGAGTGCAGCAGGTCGCCGAACCCATCCGCCTTAACGTACGCCCAGACGAGCAGCGCGAGGCCGAGCAGGATCAACAGTGGGGCTTTGATGTTGAGCAGCCACCGAATGGTGTTGATGCCCGCGAAGATGACGATGAGATTGAGCAGCCAGAATACGCCGTAAGCGTAAAGCTGTGGCAACGTCGGCCCGCGGACGCCGTTGACGCCGTAGTCGTAGAACAAGTGGTTCCAGCCGTCGCCGCCCCATTCGGGCTTGAAGATGACCGCAATAGCCAGGAGCGCTTGGCCGCCGACCCAGCACTGGATGCCGAACCAGCCGCAGCCGACCAATGCACGGATCATCGCCGGCAGGTTCGCCCCCCAGGTGCCGAAGCTCGCCCGGCAGTAGACCGGGAACGGAATGCCGTACTTCGTGCCGGCGTGCG
>DASVSC010000133.1:0-13081 GCA_036388295.1 Tepidisphaeraceae bacterium
CCGCATTCCCCCCACGTGAACCCGTCGAGGCCCCAGAGGGCCGAGCCGCCGCCCCCTTACTCGAAGGGCGAGCCTCTGCGAGCGTGACCCTGTGAAGGGCCGAAGAGAAAGGGGGCGGCTGTCTGGGCAGGCAAAGAGGTCGAGAAGACGCATAAACCCAAGCACAGACAACGTGTATACAAACCATTGAGTATCCCCACGAGGGGATGGGGGCAGGGATACCCCTCATTCCCAGGACGGGCTGTCTTTGAAGAACGTTTTTAGGTCCATGAGGAGTGCTTCCGCACTCGAACGCTGTCCCGAGTTCTCCGTTGAAAAGGCCCGACTTTCGGGCGTTTTTTGATGCCCTGAAATATTAAAAGGGCCGATTTAAAGGGCCGTTTGGGCGGTCGTTAGGGAGTCGTAGATCTGAAAGTGGAATTGCCGTTGGATGGGTGTCATATCGTTCTGGTTCCAGCACCTCAAAGAAGATCATAACGCTGAGCCATTTGACCGAGTGGCCGAAGAACTCGGACGCTGTATCGCGAGATGTCATGCCGATGTTGAACGTGCCAACCAGACCGGCGAGGGCATGTACGCTGAAGATGTCGCCGCCACCGAGCTTGAAGTGATAGAAAGTCTACTCGGAACCGCCTTCGTGCTGTACCAAACGTACATCACAGGCGTGGTCTCTATTGCGGCAAAGTTCCATGAGCGTGCCAAGAACACCCAGTAAGGCGTTAGTGGCCCCGAAAGGAAAGGTTGCGGTGCTAACGCACGGGCAGGCTACGGTCGCGGGCACCAGAGCCTTGGCCTTGCCGGCATCACCCAGCATGGTGGTGAAGCTGACGCGGGCCTGCTCGGCGTCCGCGGCGAGCTTGATGGCGTACGTTGCCAAGCCACCGACACCAGTGACCGCTGCACCTCCGACCATCGCCCCGATGCCGAGGACGCCGGATGCAACGGAGGCCAACCCGCCGGCCAATGACAAGGCCGCGGACTTGCCGTAGTTCACCAGCCCGCCCAGCAGTGCCTTGGCCTTCTGGACGCCAAGGGCAACGCCGACGTGGCTGACGGACAGCGCCACCTTCACAGCGGACGTGGCCAGCTTGCGGAGCGGGGCTAAGGTGGCGACTGCAGCTTGGATCGGCATCTTCCTGGCGTTCACCGTGGCGAGCGTGATCCGCACGGCCCTGTACTGCTTGAGGCCGTCCGGCTTGGACCGGACGTTCGTCACCTGCTCCCCAAGGGCACGCTTGGCCAGTTCCATCCGCACCGTGATCGGCTTGGTCGGCGAGATCCGCTGGCGGTCGATCCATGCTCGTGCGTCCTGCGTCTTGTCGGCAACCACGGCCGCGGCCACTTTGATCTTGCTGCGGTCGATCAGGTTCTGCAGGTGCGGCTGCACCTTCCGCCAAGACTCATCCAGATAGACCCATCACCTGATTCCACCGGGAATCGTCCGGAGGCTAAGATTACCTCCAGCGGTTGTGGAACAAGTCGAGTCGAAAGTGCCGCTGCACTGGGAAGATCATTCCACCGCGTCGTCTATTGTGGCGATCGATGAGCTTGCCACGACGATTGTCAGCAAGCGAGTGCATACCGCTCGTAACAGTTGGTTCGTGCTTGCCTTCATACATCTCACCGCTGAACCGAAACGTTCCAGTGAAGATCGAGTTACGGAGCAGACGGTGCTATTGGGCACGGGAGAGAGCTGTCGGCAAGTGGTTCTTCGTGCCTCGATTCGTGAGTCCCGCCTCGCTCATGAACGTCGTCAATTGGTCGAGCGTGTAATTGCCTGTGGCATAAATTTCAAATGCTTTCCGGACGAGCGGAGCCCGCACAGGATCAGGCACAATGAAGCAAGCCTCGCGGTCGTTCAAATACCCTAACAGCGTCATATTCAGCCAGATGCCAGTCTTGACCTTCTGACGCTGGCCACGTCGGATGTTCTCGGACGAGTTAGCCTGTCTAAAGCACCGCGTGGATTTAGGTCACCGGGGATGGTGCCTACAGGGGCATCGCTTTGCTGCGAACGCAGCACTTTGCCAACCCACGTCACCCTCTTCTTCAAGCAGCGGCGCGTTGTTCCGGGTTGACGTTCTTGACGTCGGCGATCTTTGCCAGTTCCGCCAGCGTGACGGACGGCTTCCAATCCGGCAGCGGATCCTCCCGCCGTTGATCCTGAGCCTGGCACGAGATCTGAAGAAGGGAAAGGGCCTTGGCGGGCACGTTCTGCCGGGCTTCCAAGGCCGCCTGAGCTTGTTTCGTAAGCGGTGCGGCAGAGTGGCTGGTGGCGATAAGCAAAACGAGGCCGTCTACTTTTTCCAACTCGTCCGGCTTCGGGAAGGCCGCACTGACCGTGACCGACGCGAGCGCTTCCAGCGCGAGCGTGATCGGGTCGAACTTCGCGACGGTCGGGGGCCGTACGACCCACAAGCGGGCTTGGCCGGCATCGAACATGGGAACCATTAACTTCATTGCGTCGGCCTTAGACAGTCCGGCCAATGTCACGGTGAGCGACAGGATCTGCGTCCGCAGGGCCTGCGGATCAGGCATGTTGAGCTCCGCAGTCCCGACAACGCTTTGATAGAACGCCGTACTGACGGGCGCGATCTCTGCAGTGGTGCTTGAGGCAAGCATTGCCGCATTCGCGTAGTTGTCGGCCAGCCAAAGAAGTTGAGTTAGCTTATTGTCAGACCGAACGGGGTCAGCGGCGTGGAACTGCAGGATGGGTTCACGGATTTCCAACGGCAGGCCCATACGGCCGAGCAATTCGCGCACCATCTCCTGGTAACTCATGCCCAGCATTTCACGGTGCAACTGTTCGAGCGGTCGACCGGTCCGCTCCGCGGCGTCGAGCACTTGTTCGTACTCCTTGGTGAAAATCGTGCGGACTAAGATTTCGCCCAAGTCATGGCACAATCCGATGACGTAGGCCAGCCCCGCCTGGGCCGGGGATTTCATGGCCAAACTTTCGCACAAGTGGGCGACGGCGAAAGAGTGTTGCCAGTAGCGGATCGGGTCAAACCCGTCCGAGCCGACCTCGGGCATGCAGTCAAAGACGCCAAGGGAGGCCGCGATATTGCGGATGGTGGCGAAGCCCAGCTTTCGAATCGCGTCGGGGATGTTCGTGACCGCCGGGCCGCGCGAACCGTAGGCCGCGCTATTGGCCGCCTGGATCACCCGGACGGAAAGCATGGCGTCGCGTGCGATCAGGGCGGCGAGTTGGGACATGTCGCCGAGCGGCGAACTGGCCATCGCGATCACCTGGGCGACCACGCCGGAAAGCGTTTTGGCGTGAAATGCCTCGCCGACGCGGCGCAAGAAGGCTTCGCGGGTCAGCAAAGTCCCAGATCCATCGGCGGGCGCGTTGGGGAGCTTGGGCGTGGTCGGCGGGCCCGCCTGAGCGGCGTGTGTGCCCGCGGGTGCAACGGCCGGGGTCGGCCCTGTAGCGATTACCGGCGTCCCATGCGTGGCATCGGCCACGTTCGGTGCCGCCCCTTTTTCAGCGGCACCGGCCACGGCGGTGGGGGGCATTTTTTCGATCCGGTCCATCAGGTCCGCGAGCCGGAACCGCGATTTCAGAAGGTAATCTCGCACGCCGAAGCTGGCAGCGGCCAGTACGTACTTCGACTCGCTCAGGGCCGTCAGAAGAATCACGCGGGTCGCAGCGACGGACGGGTCAGCCCGCAGATGCCTCAGAAACGTCAAGCCGTCCATCTTCGGCATCGATGCGTCGAGCAGCACCAGATCGGGGCGTTGCGATCGGGTGATGCGCAGGGCTTCTTCCCCGTCGGCCGCGGTGATCGTCTGATAGCCGGCCAGACGCAGACTGGCGGCGATCGGGTCGCGGAAGATGGCCATGTCGTCAACGACAAGTATGGTCTTCATGTGAGTTGGCCCTCCAAGGCAGACGCGGACACGGTTTCACCCGTGCAGGCGGTCACGAGGTCGAGGCGGAATCGTGCGTGGACCGTGGTGCCCTCGCCCGGTATCGACTCGATCAGCAAGTTCCCGCCGTGGGCGGCGGCGACTGCCTTGCAAATTGACAGGCCCAGCCCGGTGCCGCTGACATGGTTAGCCCCGACGACGCCGGAGTTAAGCGCGAACGCTTCGCCGAGGCGGGCAACGATTTCTGGCGGGATGCCGCAGCCGGTATCCCGCACGGACAAGTCGGCCCACGAGGCGTCCTGGGCATCACGGTAAGAACGAATGGCCACTTCGATCCGGCCGCTGGAGGTGTGCTTCTTGGCGTTGCTCAACAGATTGATCATCAGGCGGCGAAGGGCTTCGGCATCGCCCGCCATGTGCGTCGGGCCCTCGACCGGGCCGACCACTAACGCCACGCAAGACTCGTTGACGATCATTTGAATCGAGCCGACCGCGTCCCGAACGACCTCGGCCAGATCGAACGTCGACCAGTTCCATCGCGTCTTACCGCTGCTCAGGCGGGCGGCTTCAAGGATGTTGTTGACGGTGTCCGACATCCGGTCCACTTCGTGCATGATGTCATGCAGGAAACGCTCGGCCTCGGGCGTCTCGTTCGCGCCGTCCATCGTAAGGAACTCCGCAATGGCCCGGAGCACGGCCAGCGGCGTGCGCAGCTCGTGGCCGACCACGCCGAGAACCTGTTCCATGCCGGTGATCGCTTCACGAAGGCCGGACTGCTCGCGGGCGAGGCGTTCGGCGACCATGCGGGCGGTGACATTCTCGTGCGACACGACGGCCCGCGTCGGACCTTCGCCTTCGAACACAGTCGTTCGCATCATGAACCATCGCTCCTCCTGCGGGGAATGGCACGGGTACTCCAACTCGAATGCGTCGCGCTTGCGCCGCAGGACCGAACGGATGCCCGCCGCAGTCTCGGCGGCAATGGAATCCCCGGCGGCAGACGCCCGGTCACAAACGTCCAGATAACTCATTCCCACGCCGTAATCGGACCCGAACCCGCCATTGGCCGTGGCGAAGTTCCGCCAGGCATCATTCACGGCAAGAATCGTTCCCGTCGCATCGATGATCGCGATATGGGCGGCCAGGGAGTCGACGGTCGAGCGTGCGAAACGCTCGTTCTCGCGAAGTTGCTGTTCGAGCTTGCGCTGCTCCGTGACGTCGACGAGAATGGCGATGCACCCGATCAGTTCCCCTTGGTCGTTCAAGTCAGGCGTGGCGTTAATCAGCAAATGACGCAGGCCGCCCCCGGGCGTCTCGATGGAGTACTCACAGTCATGAAATCGTCTGCGCTCGCGCATGGCCCTTGCGACCCAGCTTTGGTCGTGCGGAAGGTGGGTTCCGTCTGCGGCAAACAGCTTTTGCGCCCCGCAGAATCGAAATGCCGGATCGTTCAGTCTTGGCGCGTGGCCCCATAATTCAGGGGCCCGCCGGTTGAAGTAGGTGATGACGCCTTGCGTGTCGCATGTGAAGGCGGCCGTGGGCAGATTGTCGAACAGGCTTCGATACCGGGCGTCTGCGGTTCGGGAGCGGACTTCGGCGCAATGCCGTTCGATCGCGTAGCGGGCGATACGGTCTAACGGACAATCGGGCAGGCTGGACTTGCGGACGTAGTCCTGCGCACCGCCCGCGACCGCCCGTAACGCCAGTTCGTCGTCGTCCGTCCCACTAAGCACGATAATCGGCAGACGGGGCAGGGCCGCCCGTGCTTTCTCGAATGTTGGGTAACCGTAGCTGTCGCCGACATTCAGGTCGAGGATCAATAGGGCGAACGCACCAGCTCCCACTGCCAGCCCTTCGGACAGGGTTGGCGCATGACAAAGTTCGAAGTCGACGCCGATTGATTTCTCGACGAGCAGGAAGTCCGCCCGGCTGTCATCAATGACTAAAACGCGTGTCCGCATCCGCCCGCCCCTATGGTCGATTAAAATCGGTCAACTGTTATATTTAATCGGCCGGGTGGGCTTGTGGCTTAACCGACTTGGCTTCAGGGGACGGTTTTATGAGCTTGGAACGCCTTTTCGCCTCTCTACCGGACTTTGCGTCATTTGAGGTCGATCCCACCGGTTGCGTTTTGCAATGGCCGGAAAGTGCAAGGCGGTTGTTCGGCTATTCGGCCGAAGAAATGATCGGCCGGCAGGCGTCACTGCTACACGAAACCCGTTCCGACGCCGACGGCTCCGATGACGGGCCGATCCGTTTCGAACGCATGGAACGCTTTGTCTGGGTGATCAAAAAGTGCGGGGAACCCTTTTGGGCAAACGAGATTACGGTCCCCATTGAAGGCGCGACCCCCGGCGAGACGCGGCTCAAGCGACTCGTCCGCGATCTCACGGCGTGGAAGGCCATGCTTGACGACCGGGACCGTGTCTTCAACTTCTCAGTCGATTTGATCTGCGTGACCGACGCCGACGCCGTATTTCGTCGCATCAATCCTGCATTCACCCGGATCCTGGGTTACCCCGAATCGTACATCCTCGGCAAAAGCTTCCGTGATTTCATTCATCCTGACGACCTCGCAATGACTCGCGCCGAAGCACAAGCGATTGTCGTCGGCCAGACGGACCCCGAGCGACTATTCCGCAACCGCTACCGCTGCGCCGACGGCACGTACCGGTCGCTGGAATGGCAGTCCATCCTCGACCCCGCCACCGGCATGATTTATGCCGTCGCGCGCGACATTACGATTCAGCAAGTAAGAGATAAAAAGATGCAGGAATACGCCCGCGAACTCGAGCGCTCGAATAACGAGTTGCAGCAGTTCGCGTACGTCGCCTCGCACGACCTTCAGGAGCCGCTCCGCGCGGTCGCGGGGTGCGTGCAAATGCTCGGCGACCGCCAGGCGGGGCGGCTGGACGAAAAATCTCAGGAATTGATGGACCACGCCATCGAGGGGGCCAAGCGAATGCAAGCGCTGATCAGCGACTTGCTCGCCTTTTCCCGCGTCGGCAGCAAAGGCGTCAACAAGCAGCGAATCTGCTCCCATACTTGTGTACTCAACGCAACGAAACAATTGCGCGCCGCGATCGAGGAATCCGGCGCGGTGATCGGCTCGGACGCCCTGCCCGAAATCTGGGCCGACCGGGTCCAGATGACCCAGCTTTTCCAGAACCTGATCGGCAATGCCATCAAGTTCCGAAGCGAACAGCGAATCGAAATCCGCATCAGCGCCCAAGTCGGGCAAGGCGAGACACTGTTCAGCGTACGCGACAACGGGATCGGCATTGAAGCCGAATATCGTGATCGCGTATTCGGCCTTTTCCAGCGCTTGCACAGTCGCCACGCGTACGCCGGAACCGGCATCGGCCTGGCGATCTGCAAAAAGATCGTCGAACGCCACGACGGGCGGATCTGGATCGAGCCGAGTGACTCCGGGACAGATTTCCGATTCTCAATTTCCGATCAGGAGCCCGAATGATTTCGAACTTGACGCCGGCCGAAATTCTCCTCGTCGAGGACAGTCCCAGTGACGTTCTGATGACCCGCGAGGCCTTGCTTAGCGCGAAAGTGCTGAACAACCTTCACGTCGTCAATGACGGCGTCGAAGCCGTTGCCTTCCTGAGACGAAAAGGCAAACACGCCCAGGCCATCCGTCCGCACTTGATCCTCCTCGATCTGAACTTGCCCCGAAAGAGCGGCCAAGAGGTGCTCGCCGAAATCAAGGCCGACCCCGCGCTCAAGAGCATCCCGATTGTGGTGTTGACGACGTCCAAAGCCGAGGAAGATGTGCTCAAGGCCTACGGCTTGCATGCCAACTCCTACATCACGAAGCCAGTCGACTTCGGCGCCTTCGCGACAGTCATTCATTCGATCGAAAAGTTCTGGTTCACCGTTGTGACCTTACCCGAGGAAGGACACGGATAAAGACGCTCATCCACACGAACTCCGGCCCGCACGGTGTCGCGGACGGCCCACGCACCTTCTAAGAGCGGCTGGAAGATACACGACCGATTGCAAGGTTAGCGTCGTACGTCCCCATCGTGTGAGACTGCGCGGTAGCGTCGTAGGTCGATGGTGCCCGCCATTGCTGCTGATCTCCGTGACGCATGCCCTAGCCATACAGGCTCTAGTCCAAACCTTGCCATCCACCACCGCCGTCTCGTCGGCCGACGCGTTCTCCGGCACGTGGGCGGCTGCTTTCAGTCAAAGCAGCGACGGGGCCGCATAGGAGTGCTTCTGCAACGAGAACCGGCAGGTGATGGATGTCCGTGCGGCAGGGTTCTGATGGTGTCGACACGAGTCCTGGCGCAGAACCTGTGGGACACTAGTTCCATCATTGCCGCGGCCATGACGGAACTGAACACAGATATCAACCGCACAAGTGAAGATACACCTGTGAAGCGGTTGCCAGTTGGCAGTTTCTTCTAATGTATCTGAATGCAGGCAGACCAGGCTGCGAGCCGTGGGCTCTCCTTCGCATGAGATTCATAAAGGACAGCGATGCGAGCTATGTCCTTTACGCCTGTACGGGGTCTCCTTACGGCGTGAGCGTCCGCTCTTCCTTTTCTTCCTTAACTGTGTCTCTGCTCGAGCTTCAATGGGTTACCGCATTCCCCCCACGTGAACCCGTCGAGGCCCCAGAGGGCCGAGCCGCCGCCCCCTTGCTCGAAGGGCGAGCCTCTGCGAGCGTGACCCTATGAAGGGCCGAAGAGAAAAGGGGCGGCTGTGTGGGCAGGCAAAGAGACAGCAAAGACGCGTAAACCTAAGCACAGGCAACGTGTTTACAAACCACGGGGTGTCCCCACGAGGGGATGGGGGTAGGGATACCCAAATACTCCCAGGACGGGTTGTCTTTGAAGAACGATTCGAGGGCCATGAGAAGTGCTTCCGCACTCGAACGCTGTCCCGCGGTCTTCGCTTTCTGTAATTTTAAGCCCTTTGACGATCGCGTTAAGGGGCTTTCCTGTTGCTGAGGAACGACTTGTGTCATTCAACGTCGAGTTCGAACACATCGTGTAGAGGATTGCGTTCTTCGGCCAAGGGACCGCTGATCTGGACAGGCGGCCGAATTGGTTGCAAGCATAACTCTGACTGCCTGCTACCGCCGGCTGGTTTAGGCGCTGCGGGACTCCACAGGCGATGCAGCGCACGACAACTTTAAGCGACACTTGCTCCATCAGAATGCCAAGCCTCGGGCTTTTCTATTTTCCCCTGATGGAAAGTACTGCCTTCGGTTTTCTGCCTTTCGTATCGAAGAAAAATTGTGTCGTCCGATAACGGCTCCGGGCGGCGACATCGGTTAAACGGTCATGTCTGGCCGTGGGCGGGTCGATGACGGCGGCATGAGCCGTGTCCTGTTCGCATCGCGTGTCCGCTCCCTGATCGAAGCGCTCGAACCCCGTTCGTTGATGAGCACCACCCTGACGGTGGCCAACACCGCCGATAGCGGCGTCGGCAGTTTGCGTGCGGCCGTCCTGGCGGCGGCGGCGGGCGATGTTGTCGACCTGCGGCACGTCACCGGTGCGATCGTGCTGAACAGCCAGCTCACGCTAGATAAGGACATCGCTCTGGTCGGCCCTGGCGCGGGGCGGTTGACGCTCAGCGGCAACGGCCACGCGACGCGGGCCATCACAATCAATACCGGCGTGAACGTGGCGATGTCCGGCTTCAAGATCGCCGACGCCGGCACGCCCGGCGAATCCGGCGGCGCGATCCGCATGACGGGGGACAACGTCCACTTCGGCTCGCTCACGCTCGATCGCATGATCCTGACCAACAACCGCGCCACCGTCGCCGGCGGGGCAATCGAACTGAGCTTCGCCCAACTGACGATGACCGACTGCCTGGTGTCCAACAATACGGCCGCCACCACCGGGTCGACGATGACCAGCAGCAACGCGTACGGTGAACGGGCCCGCGGCGGCGGCATCGACCTCAGCTTCGCCGGCTTTCGCGCGACCCGCAGCAGCTTTATCGGAAACGCCGCCACCAGCACCAGCGCGACCGCCGGCTTCATGGACAGGGGTCTGGATGCGTTCGGCGGGGCCATTTACATCCTGAACGGCACCGCGCACAGCACGACCTACGGCATCTCCATCACCGCCTGCACGATTGCCAACAACACGGCGATAGCGACCGACGTTAATCAGCCTTCGAGTGCGGGCCAGGCGGCTGCCGGCGGCATCGATATCTATGCCGAACGCAATCTGCTGTCACTCCAGAACAACACGATCGTCGACAACGTCGCCTCAGCCACGTCCTACAGCGACACTGGTGGCCTGCGAATCTGGAAGACCCAAAACGCCGGCGATTACCTCGTCAACAACAACTTGATCGTGCGCAATTCCGCCATGGGCCAGCCCGACTTCAGTGCCGAAGGGCCCCAGAACTGGTCGGCGCACAACAACCTGACCGGCACGGACGTCATCGCCACGTTCCTGTCGCTGCACAATGGCGTCGACGGCAACATCACCGGCGTCGACCCGAAGCTCGGCACGCTCGCCAGCAACGGCGGCGTGACGCAGACTTTGGCCCTGCTGCCCGGCAGCCCGGCCATCGGCGCGGGCACGACGGCCGCCGCTTACGACGGGCGTGGCTACGTGCATTCGGGCGCGACCGACATCGGCGCGGTCGCAGCCGTCGCCACGCCGCCGGACGCGTGGATCGACTTCGACGGCATTGTCCACGTCCAGGGCACCGCCAGTGCCGACGACGTGCACGTCTGGACGCCCACCGGCCGCGCCGGCACGATCCGTGTCCGCTTGGCGGGCGGCGTTCGTAACTTCAACTACAGCGACTTGATGGTCACCGGCGTGAGAATCGACGCCGGCAACGGCGATGACGTGGTCGTCGCAGCCGTCGACGTGCCCATTTATGTCTACGGCGGCGCGGGCAATGACCGCATCACCGGCGGCTCGAACAACGACACCCTCTCCGGCGGCCTGGGCAACGACACCCTCTCCGGCGGTGCGGGCAACGACCTGCTCAATGGCCACGGCGGCAACGATCTGCTTAACGCCGGCCCCGGCGCCGACCGCGTCCACGGCTTCGCCGGCCGCGATACCGGCTCGGGCGATCTCGATGACACGTTCGATAGCATCGAACTCCTGGTCTGAATCGCAGAGTTGCCCGGTCCATCATCCGGTCAGGCGGTCGCTATCCAACTGGAACACAGCGCGATTTGCCTGCGTACGTGTCGAATAAAAGTTCTATTGCGTCTCGTCTGCTCCGTAAGCAGGCGGGCCGTTCTTTCGCGTCCCGACCTGATGGCACGCTTACGCCTGTTTCGCGACAAGTTTCATCCCGCATTTCGGACAACGGCCGGGCTTGTCGGAGATGATTTCCGGGTCCATCGGACAGGTGTAGCGAACGCCGGGCGCGGGGGTCGGCGTCGGTTCGGGCGCGGGTTGACCACCGGCCGGTGCCGTTGGCGGTAGGGCCGGCGTGGGGGTGCGGTTTACGTCGACGCCGTCGCGGCGGAGTTCGTCTGCCGTCGCGAGGTCGGCGACCGTGCCGGGCGGGTGGGCGTACCAGCCGGGGTCGGCGTACGTCGTCAGGCCGTCGCGCACCTTCAGGATCGTGAACATCCCGCCCATGTCGATGTAGTCGAACGGCCCGTGCGCGCCGACCATTGGGATGCTGTTGCTCGGAACGGTCATCCCCATATCGCCCATGCCGCCCATGCCGGTTTCACCCATTGTCATGTAGCCGGGCAGCATCGGCCGCACGCGCTGGTCGAAGCCGGTCTTATCGACGCCGATCAGGTTCGGCGTGCCGTGGCCCATCTGGTTCATGGCGTGGTGGGTCATGTGGCAGTGCATGGCCCAGTCGCCCGGTGCGTCGGCGACGAACTCAACGGCCCGGGTCGCGCCGACCGTCACCAGCACGGTATTGCCCGGCTGCTGGGCCGAATCTTCGACGCGGCCGCCGTCGGTTTCGGTGATGCGGAACGTGTAGCCGTGCAGATGAATCGGGTGGTGGTCCATCGCGCCGAAGTTGGCAAAGCGGATGCGCACGCGCTCGCCGAGCTTGGCCACCAGCGGCTCGGTGCCGGGGTAGGCCTTGGAGTTCATGGTCAGGACGTTGAAGTCGCTCATCTCCATCGTGTTCGGCCGGCGGGTGCCGGGGTCGATGCGCCATTGGCTGAGCATGATGGCGAAGTCGCGGTCGACCTTCGGGCCGATGGGCTGGCGGGGATGGACGACGAACATGCCCATCATGCCCATGGCCTGCTGGGTCATCTCGTCGAAATGACTGTGGTAGGCGTACGTGCCGTGCTGGCGGAGCGTGAATTCATACTTAAAGGTCTGGCCCGGCGGGATGGGCTTCTGGTTCAGGCCGGTCACGCCGTCCATCCCGTTCGGCAGCAGGATGCCGTGCCAGTGGACCGTGGTCGGTGCGGGAATGCGATTGGTCACGTAGATGCGCAGGCGGTCGCCCTCAACGGCTTCAATGGTCGGGCCGGGCGTGCGGCCGTTGTAGCCCCAGCAGATGGCGCGCAGGCCGGGGGCGAACTCGTGTTCGAACTCCTCGGCGACGAGGTGCATGACCTTCCAGCCGTCAACCATCTGGTAGTCGAGCGTGACACCGTTCGGCGTGACGACGGGCGTGTAACCTTGAGCGGTCGGCACGTCGCTGCGGGGCGGCGAGGTAGCGCCGTTGCCGGCGGCCGGCCCTTCGCCTGGTGCGGCGTCGGCGCGGGCGGTCAGCAGGCCGCCGCTGGCTAAGGTTGCGGCACCGGCGAGCATCGCACGGCGGCGGGTGAGTTTTTCGTTGAATAAGTCGTGGCTCATGATGGATTATCCGTTCGAGAAAGGTCAGTGGATGGTTTCGCGTGTGCCGCCGGCAGACCCGGGGCGGCGACTCGTATTCTGCGCGGCGGCCGGTGCGTCACTGTCGCCGCCGTTGCCGCCGTTGAGGACGTGGTCGAACTGCGTGCGCGCCAGCCAGTAGTCGCGCAATGCGTCGATCGACGCGATGCCCGCTTCGACCTCGGCCTGTTTCGCTTGGAGCAACTGCGGCGCGCCGATGAACATGCCGTTGTAGTGCAGCTGAGACTGCTGCGTAATTTCGTGCCGCAGCGGCAGGATGACCCGGCGGTAGTAATCCGCGGCCGCCCGCGCGGCGAGCAGACGGTTGCGGGCGCGCCGCGCCGCCGACCGCACTTCGACGGCCGTCGCGAACAGCGATTGCCGGGCCCGCTGCAGTTCCG
>DASVSC010000134.1:0-21548 GCA_036388295.1 Tepidisphaeraceae bacterium
ATAGTGAGCCGCCGGAACGCTTTGTTGGTGTTCAATGGGTGCCGTTGGGCGGGCACTGCCCGCCGTTTCCCGCCCGACGGCGGGCAGTGCCCGCCCTACGGCACCCATTGAACACCAACAAAGCGTTCCGGCGGCTCACTATGCAGTTCATCAAACTTCACGCCAGCGACAGCAGCACGTCGCAGCCTTTGGCCAGCTTTTCGTCCGTCGTGGCGTAGCTGATGCGGAAGTGCGTGTCGCGCTTGGAAAAGACGTTGCCGGGGATGATCAGCACGTTGTGGGCGACCGCCTTTTCGACGAACTGCGTGGCCGTCAGGCCGGCGGGGGCTTTGGGGTAGACGTAGAACGCGCCACCGGGGCGGACGATTTCGAACTTCTCTTTCAGCCGGCCGTACACCAAGTCGCGTTTGGCGGCGTAGGCGCGGACGTGGGCGGTCATGTCGACGTCCATGGCGACCAGGGCGGCGTCCTGGAACGGGCTAGGGGCGCAGACGAACGTGTACTGCTGCAGCTTGGTCATCTGCGCGACGACCTCGGGTTGCCCGTACACGTAGCCGACGCGCCAGCCGGTCATCGCGTGGCTTTTGGAAAAGCCGCGCAGCACGACGGTGTTCTCGTAGAGCGACAACGGCGAATACAGCGGGCGGCCGGCGGCTGGCGGCTGGCGGCTGGCGTCGTACAGGAACGGCTCGTAAATCTCGTCGCTGAGGATCAGCAGGCCGTGCTTTTTCGCGACGTCGACGGCGGCGCGAATTTCGTCCGGGCTCATCACGACGCCGGTCGGGTTGCTCGGGCTGTTGAGGATCAGCATTTTCGTCTTGGCCGTCACGGCGGCGTCGACTTTGTCGGCCGGGAAGCGGAAGTCGGGGTGGCTGTCGACCACGACCGCCACGCCGCCGACCATGGCCAGCAGGTGCTTGTACATGACGAAGTACGGGTCAAGGAAGATGACTTCGTCGCCCGGGTTCACCGTCGCCAGGATGGCCAGCAGCAGCGCGCCGCTGACGCCGCTGGTGATCAGCACGTCGCCGACGTCGCGGCCGTATTCCTGGGTCAAGTCCGCACGCAGGCGCTCGCGGAGCGGGGCGATGCCCTGCGTGGGCGTGTAGCGGTTGTGGCCGTCGTCGATGGCTTTGTGGGCGGCGGCTTTGATGACGTCGGGGACGTCGAAGTCGGGCAGACCGATCGACAGGTTGATCGGGTCGGCCATTTTAGCGGCCAGGTCGAAGACCCGGCGGATGCCGCTGGCGTCGACGCTGTGGGCACGGTCGGCGATGAAGGGGCGGGTGGGCATGGCGGTGGCTCGGTGAGGGCGTGAAAAAACAGGGCCGCTGAGGCGGCCCTGCCGTGAATCGTATTCGACGAACCGATCGATTACTTCTTCGCAGCGCCCTTGGCACCCGGGGCGGCCTTGCCGGCGGCGGCTTTGGCGGCCGGAGCGGCTTTGCCTGCGGCGGCCTTGCCACCGGCGGCTTTGCCACCCGCAGCTTTGCCACCCGCGGCCTTGCCGGCGGGGGCGGCGGCGGCGTCGCCTTCTTCCTTCTTGGGCTTACCGCCGACGACCAGCTTGCGGTTGCCGACCTTGGGCAGGCCGAACACGTTCTTGCTTTCGTCCCACTTGCCCTGGGTGCCGAGGCGCTCGAGGCGCTCGCCACGGGTCAACACGTTGCGGTGACGTACCAGCGAACTGGCGCTCTTCAGGCTCGGATCCATCGACATCAAACACCTCTTGCGAAATTGCGAGCCACGCAATGTAGCGAAAGCCGGCCGAACGATCAACCCCGCTCGCGTGCGTAGCGGCCGAAGACCGGCGAAACGCAGAAGAAAATACTTGTCTTGTGGTGTCGCAAACCGCTATATTCTGCCCGCCGCTGCGCGGCCCGGGCTTGAACCGCCCGCCTGCCTTTAATCTCTTGAAGGGACTCGATTTAAATGCCGGAACGTTTGCCGCGGCGGGGCCGCTTGTTGTTGACTGGCTGCGCCCAGAATATTTCCACTGTGGAGCCCCTTGAAACGCGCCGGCTGATGTCGGTGGCGACGCCGAAACTCGGCGACGCGCTCAGCTTTTTGGCCAGCGATTTCTCCACCCGGCCGATCGCGCACCAGTCGCGGGCCGTTTACCGCAACCAGCCGTACACGCTGGCGGCCGGGCAGCCGGATAAGGGGCTGATCCGAACCCACGGCGACAGCGTGCTGGTCAAGGCCGTGTCGAAGGTGGGCGGCACCTCGGGCTTGGCCGAACAGCTGACGTCCGTCGGCGGCACGGTGCAGGCGCGGTTCGGCCGGGTGGTGACGGCGTCGGTGCCGGTGTCGGCGCTCACGAAAATCGATTCGCTGTCGTACCTGAGCTTCGCCGACCCGTCGTACCGGCCGTTCACCAAGGCCGGCAAAACGGAAAACTATGCCGTGCAGGCGATGAACGCGGCGGAGGGGTCCAAGCAGTTCGCGGTCGACGGCACCGGCGTGACCGTCGGCATCCTGTCCGACAGCTACAACAACCTTAGCGGCGCCGCGGCCGGCGTCGCCAGCGGCGATCTGCCATCGAACGTCAACGTCGTGCGCGACCTTCGCGCCAGCGACGGTCAAGGCACCGGCAGCGATGAAGGCCGGGGCATGGCCGAACTGGTTCACGACGTCGCGCCCGGGGCGGGCATCGCATTCGCCAGCGCTTTCCTGGGCGAGCCGGCGTTTGCCGAGTCGATCCTCACGCTCGCCAAGCCCGTCGCCAACGGCGGGGCCGGGGCGCAAGTCGTCGTCGACGACATCGGCTACCTCGACGAACCGTTCTTCCAGGACGGCATCGTCGCCCAGGCGGTCACGACCGCGGCGAACACCTACGGCACCAGCTACTTCTCCGCGGCCGGTAACAGCGGGCGCAACTCCTACGAAGCCAACTTCAGCGGCGTAAACGCGACTGCCAATGCCATCAGCACGATAGACGCCGAGGACTTCCCTAGTGCCGATCGCTCTACCACAGGCACATTCCAAGATTTTGATCCGAGCGCCACGTCAAACATTTACCAGCGAGTCACAATCCCGGCTGGGGCGTCATTCGATATCTCGTTCCAGTGGGACCAGCCGTTCCTGTCCGCCAGCACCGCCGCCGGCAGGTCCGCCGGCAGCGCCAGCAGCGTCGGCGTTTACCTGCTGAACTCTGCGAAAACCGGCGTGCTTGAGCATTCGTCCGAAAGTCAGGTCGGGCAGGACGCGGTCCAGATTCTGTCGTACGAAAACAGCGGCACCACGGCCGTCACGGCATACCTGGTCGCCAAGGTTCGCAGCGGGCCGACGCCGGGACGCATCAAGTTCGTCGACTACGGCGACGACGGCAACGACGGCACGCCCATCACCGTGCAGTACGCCACCAACAGCGGCACCGCGGTCGGCCACGCGGTGGCACCGGGCGGGCTGGGCGTGGGTGCCGCGCCGTACTACGCCACGCCGGCGTTCGAAGTCAGCCCGGCAGAGGCCGAATCGTTTTCGTCGGCCGGCGGCGTGCCGATTCTGTTCGCCCCGAACGGAACACGCTTGGCAACGCCGCAGTACCGCAATCAGCCGGCGATCGTCGCTCCGGACGGCGGGGCCACCACGTTCTTCGGCCAGCAGGACATCATCGATTATGTCCGCGACGGCCAATACCATTTCTACGGCACCAGCGCCGCCGCCCCGCACGCCGCCGCCGTCGCCGCGCTGCTGCTGCAGGCCAAGCCGTCACTGACTAATACGCAAGTTTATGCGGTGCTGCAGAACACCGCCGCCGACATGGGCCCGAGTGGCTTCGACTACGACACCGGCTACGGCCTGGTGCAGGCGGACGCGGCGCTGGCGTCGGTCGCCGGTTCCACGATCAGCGGCACCAGCTTCCGCGACATCAACAACAACGGCATCCGCGACGGCTCCGACTTCGGCCTGGCCGGCACGACCGTTTTTCTGGACGGCAATAACAACGGCCTGGTCGACAGCGGCACCACGACGCTGAGCAGCACAAGCGCCACCGCCATCGCCGACGCGACGGCCACGAACAACGCGCCGTCGCGCACGACGTCGTCGATCACCAGCACCCTCACCGGTCGGGTGACGGGCGTGAAGGTGTCGATCAACGTCTCGCACGCCCGCACTGGGCAGTTGGGTTTCACGCTGGTCGCCCCGTCGGGCACGCGTATCCCGCTGCTGGACAACCTCGGCGGCGTCGGGGCGGCGGGCACGGGGCTGAATGTCACCCTCAGTGACGCCGCGTCGGTTTATATCGACTCGCTCGGCGCGGCGAGCGGCGTGCGCACCGGGACGTACGTCCCGCTCACGCCGCTGGCGGCCGCGGTCAACGAAAACGCGGGCGGCACCTGGCAGATGGAGGCACGCGATTACCGCTCCGGCACCGTCGGCACGCTCAACAGCTGGTCGCTCGAACTCAGCTACGCCGACCCGACCCGAGTGACCGATTCGTCCGGCCACTACAGCTTCAATGCCCTCAGCCCGAGCGCGTTCTACGGCACGTACCGCGTGCGCCAGACGACGCCGGCCGGCCTGACGCAGAGCGGCCCGGCGTCGGCTTACGACCTGACGCTGACGCGTGGTTCGACGAACACCGGCCGTGATTTCGGCAACTTCGCGCCGCTGTCGACGATCAGCAGCATTGTGCTCGACGACGGAACGATCCAGCGTTCGCGCGTGCGAAGCCTGACGCTGGTGTTCGACGGCAACATCCCGGCGGCCAACATTGCCAGCGACGCGTTCACGCTGACGCAGACCAGCGGCACGATCGCGCCGTACACGGTTAACGTGGCGTCGGTGAACTTTGCCGCTGGAAAAACGACCGTGTCGCTGACCTTCAGCGGCAGCGGCGTGGTGGCCGGCTCTGTGAACAACGGGCGGTTTACGCTCGCGATCGACGGCAACAAGCTGACGGATTCGACGGGGCTGAAAGTCGACGCCGCCGGCACCGGCACGCCGGGCTCGATCCGCACCTACGACTTCTACCGGCTGTTCGGCGAAGTGACCGGCGACGCGCGGGTGACATTCGACGACTTCCTGAAGTTCCAGGTGGCGTTCAACACGACGCCCGCCAAGGCCGCGTACAACAGCGCCTTCGACTCGGACGGAAACCAGCAGATTAACTTCAACGATTTCCTGCCGTTCCAGGTGAACTTCAACCGGAAAGTGTAAGTATAAGTAGTCGTAGGGTGGAACGAATCTCACCGTGCTCACTTCAGCCGCGCGGGTGGAATCGCTTGTGCACGTCGCGCAGGCGTTTGCCGTCGACGTGGGTGTAGATTTGCGTGGTCGTCACGTCGCTGTGGCCGAGCAGTTCCTGGACGACGCGCAAATCGGCGCCGCCGCTGATCAGGTGCGTGGCGAAGCAGTGGCGCAGCACGTGCGTCGTCACAAACTTGTCGATGCCTGCCTTCGCGGCGTACTTTTTGACCAGGTACCACAGGCCGATGCGTTCGAGCGGCTTTCCGGCGCGGGAGAGGAACAGCAGATCGCTGTGGCCGCGGAGCAGCAGCGGGCGGGTTTCCTGCAGGTAGCGCGCAATGGCATCGACGGCCGCCCGGCCCATGGGGATGACGCGCTCTTTCGACCCCTTGCCGAACACGCGCACCGCGCCGACGCTCAGGTTCGTGTCCCGCACCGTTAGCGTGCACAGTTCGGTGGCCCGCAGGCCGCTGGCGTAGAGCAGTTCCAGGATCGCCACGTCGCGCGTGAACAAACGGTGCTCCGGGTCCGGGGCGGCGATAAGGCTGGCGACCACACTTTCGCTCAGCACGTGCGGCAAATCGTGCTCGGGCTTGGGCCGTTCCAATTGGTCGAGAACGGCCTTGCGGTCGTGGCCGATCACTTCGCAGTATTTGAGGTACGTGCGAATGGCGGCCAGGCGACGGGCGACTGTTTTGGTCGATTGGCCCGCTTTGCTCTGGGCCTGCAGGTAGAGCCGGAAATCGTCCGCGTTCGCGTCCGCTAAGCTCTTGGCCTGCTTGCTTAAGTGATCGCCCAGGTCGGCCAAATCGCGGCGGTAGGCGTCAATGCTGTTGCGCGCCAGGCCCCGTTCGGTCTGCAGGTAGACCAGCAGCGGACGGACTTCAGCCGGCGTAGGCTTGGCCGCCGACCGTGATTGGGATAACCGGGGCATGCTGGGCCTGAATCTGCCGCACGCGGCGTTCGACGAGCAGCTCGAGATACGTCGGGCATGCCTTGTACTGATCGAAACAATACCGGAACGCGTGTTGAAGGTGCGTGACCTGGAAATGGTCGGCGCAGCGGTCGTCTTCGCGGTTCAGGAACGGGCAATGTGGGTCTGTGCACGGCATAGGTTTGACCAATAAAGTTATCGGCGCGGCCGGGCGGCGGACGCCAACTTTTTTGAGTCTGTTTCGGCCGCGGTCGACCGGTTGAACAGTTGATGGGTTGATCAGTGGCACATAGGCGTCGGTTGAGCGTAAAGTGGCCACGGATCAACCCATCAACCCATCAACCCATCAACGGATCAACCCAACTCCCATGCCCTACACCGCCGCTGACAAGCGTTACGACGTTCCCGCCGACTGGTTCCGCCGCTGCGGGGCCAGCGGGCTGCTGTTGCCGGCGATCAGCCTGGGGTGCTGGCACAACTTCGGCGGCGTCGGCACCGACTCGGGCCGGCATACGAACGAGGCGGATTTCCACGAGAACTGCCGGCAGATGCTCTTCACGGCGTTCGACCACGGCATCACACACTTCGATCTGGCGAACAATTACGGCCCGCCGCCCGGTTCGGCCGAGAGCCGGGTCGGCCGCATCCTGAAGGAAGATTTGGCCGCCCATCGCGACGAGCTGATCATCAGCAGCAAGGCCGGCTACGGCATGTGGGCCGGCCCGTACGGCGACTGGGGCAGCCGCAAGTACCTGATCGCGTCATGCGATCAGTCGCTCAATCGCATGGGCCTCGAATACTTCGACATTTTCTACAGCCACCGGCCCGACCCGAAGACGCCGTTGGAGGAAACGCTGTTCGCCCTCGACACCATCGTGCGGCAGGGCAAGGCGCTCTACGCGGGCCTGAGCAATTACAGCGGGGCGACCACCAGCGACGTCGCCCGCCTGTGCGATCTGCACGGCTGGGCCAAGCCGATCATTCACCAGCCGCGTTACAGCATGTTCAGCCGGTGGGTGGAAAAAGAACTGCTGCCGAACACGGACCGGGCCGGAATGGGGACGATCGCCTTTACGCCCTTAGCGCAGGGCCTGCTGACGGACAAATATTTGGGCGGCGTGCCCGCCGACAGCCGGGCGAAGCAGCCGTCGGGTTTCCTGAAAGAAGAAGCCATCAGCGAAACCGTGATGGCCCGCATCCACAAGCTGGCCGCCATGGCCAAGATCCGCGGGCAGTCGTTGGCGCAGATGGCGCTGGCTTGGACGCTGCGGCCGCAAGGACTGGCGGGCATCACCAGCGCCCTCATCGGCGCGTCGCGGCCGAGCCAGATCGTCGAGAACGTGAAGTACCGGGATAACACGGCGTTTTCAGACGATGAGTTGAAGCAGATCGAAACGATCTTGGCGTAAATTCGGCTCCCTCTCCCGGTATGGCCGGGAGAGGGAGCCGACAAGACGGGCTCGCCCGTCGGTTGGTGTTTGCTTCGATGAAGTCGTCTGTCGTCGGCCCTCACCCTAACCCTCTCCCGGCCATACCGGGAGAGGGGACCAGACGCCGCTAGGGAAGCAAGCACGTTACTTTGGCCTACCGGTTCATCTCGACCGACACGTCCCGCACGCGCTCCGGCTGGTTGGTTTTCACGTTCCACCACATCTCGGCGAACGACCCGCGGGACAAACCTTTTTCGTCATACCACTCAACCGGCTGACGCGGCGTGCCGGTCGCGATGATGCGGTCGGTGGCGGGTTCATACATCGCGCGGGCGGCGTCGATGCGCATGTTGCGGCCGTAAAGCGTCGCCCCCTGGTCGGCGGTCATGCGCGTCAGTTCGGCACCCTGCGGGCCGTCGGCGCTGCTCACGTCGGCGATCAGGCGCGGGGCCTCCATCTTCACCGGGTCCGCGCCGGGGGCGCGGTGGACGACGACGACATCGCCGTCCAGAATCGCCTGCTTTTTCGCCGGGTCGTAGGTCATGCGGCGCGTCCATTGCAGGGCGACGGTGCCGCGTCCGAGTGAGGCGGGACGCGTCGCAGGCTTGGGCGTCGCCGGCTGCGCGGCGGGAGCAGCCTCTTCGTACAGAAGTCGACCCCCACTGGGAACGTCGATCGCGCCGGGCGAGCCGTCGGGATTGGAATAAATCGTCAGCGCCGGGGCGTAAACGAATGTCCGCCGCAGCCAGTTGCCGGTCTGGCCGGCCGGGTACAGGTGAGAGCTGATTTCGGCCATATCGCCAGCACGGCCACTGAGGGTCAGCGACTTCACCTGTTTGGCCGGCCCGCCGACTGCGCCGAAGCCCGCCGGCTGCGACGTCGGCGACGCGGCGGCGGGTTTATCCGGCGCGTCAACGAACGTGATCTCCAGCGACCCACCCTTGGCGTGATTGACCGTGCCGTCCGCGCCTTGCGAGGTCACGACAATGTCGCCGACGACCGTCGCGCGGTTCGACGGGCCGTCGTAGGTCAGGGACTCTTTCCAGGCCACGTCGATCGGCTGGCCGGGTTTGCCGCCGCCGGGTTTCGGGCTGCCGCGGAGTGTGCCCGGGCCGTCGATGCTGGCGTGAGCGCCGGTGGCGTCGACGCGTATCGCTTCGCCGGTGAGGGTGGACTGTGGGTCGCTGACGCGGGCGGGCGTGCCGGTCAGCGTCACCCACTGCGCGCCGCCCGCGCGGTCGACGCTGAGGCGGTCGGCCGTGGCGGCCGCACCGTCGACAGTGGCGAACTGGACATGCCCGGCCGCGGTGAGTTGTTCGACCGCGAAGGCCGTCGGCGTCGTGCCCGCGGCTGGGCCGGCTTCGGTGCCCGGCGTGGCCAGCGTGGTCGTCAGGTCGTCGGCACGCAGCGTCAGCTTCGGGTCGCTGGCCACGACGTCGCCGTGGGCGTGCATGGAGCGGACGGCGAGCGTTCCGTCCGGCTTGGCGGCCGTGCCGAGGTCGAGCGTGGCGGCGGCAATTTTTTGTTCGACCCCGTCCTCGCCGGTCACACTGGCGCGCACCGCGCCGTCGGCCCGTACGGTCGACAACTGCGGCTGTTCCTGCTGCGGGTCCGGCACGAAGCCCAAGGCCAGTGTGTCGCTCGTGAGTTTTAGTTGCGGGTGTTGCACGTCGACCTGGCCGCGGAAAACGGCGCGTTCGATGCCGCGTTTGCCGTCCTTGGTCGTTATGCGGATCGTGGCGAAATCGGTCCATGTCGTCCGCAGCGTCTTCGGCGGCCCGTCGCTGGCCAGAACAAGCTCCGCCTTGCTGCGGCCGTGCAGAATGGCGTCATCGCCGTCGGCTTCAATGGATTCGGTCGTCAACGTCGTGCCGCTGGGATCGCGCACGGTGACGTGTGGCGTCGTCGCGTCGGGCGCGGCCCGGAAGCGATTGCCTTCCACGGCGGCCCAGACGTACGCGGCGACAACCGTCGACCCCTCGCGCCGCAGGTTCACGGGCTTGCCGTACAGTTCGACGATGCGGTCGGCGGCCGAGCGTAAGCCGGATTCGGCGAGCGCCTGCGGCACGACCGTGAGCTTGCCGGCCCATTGAATCTCGATCGGTCCGGAAACCGTCGGCTTGGTCGCCGCGCGCGTGGCGGCGCGACGGGCCGGACGCGTGGCGGGCCCGGTGACGGCGACATCAGTAGACGGCTGTGTAACGGCCGCACGGCGCGCCGGCCGGGTGGCAGGCGGTTCGGCCGCGAGCGGCTCCGCCTGGGTCGTGATGGCGGCCGGTGCGGACGCAGGCTGCGTGGCGGGCCGGGTGGTTGCGGCGTTCGGCTCGAACGTGAATGTCGCCGTCATGCGGTCGGCCGAGCCGACGGAGGCGTCGCCTTCCAGCAGGCGCACTTCCTCGTTGAACGTCGCGCGGTACGCGACCGTCTCGTGCGGCTTGTTCGGCACGACGGGGGCGCGGGTGGCGGTCTGGGCGGCGCGGCGGGTGGCGGCGATACGCCGTTCGCGGCGGCGCTCGCGCTCCTCGGCCGTCAGGCGAGGGGCGACTTCCGGATCGGCAGTGGCCAGCTCGATCGGCCGGCCGTCGATCCGGAGTGGGCCGCGGTCGGCTGTCGGGACGCTGCCGCTGAACGCTTTGGCGTTCTTGATCACGAGGCGTTTTCCGTGGGCGACTTCCAGGAACTCCAGCCGGCGGTCGCGCTGGTTATAGCGAATGGTGAGGCCTTCGCCGTCGAAGTCGTAGTCGCGGCCGCGCACGGTGATCGGGACGCGGTCGGCGAGGATTTCCTGCCCGTCCTTCGTCATCGTCACGGTGTTCAGCCGCAGTGTGTCATTGTCGAAGGCGACGATCGGCAGTGTGGCGACGAGAATCGGCTCTTCGGATTCCGCCGTCTCCAGCAGGCCGAGCGTGACGTCGTGCAGCGTGCCGTGCGACGGCGGCTGGCTCTGCATCGCGCCGAGGCGGTTGCCGCTCGGGGCCCCCTGGGCCATGGTGATGTCGCCGTAGCTGGCGCGCAGCGTCAGGACTTGGCCGTCCTTGGCGTAGAACCGCGCGTCGGGGCGGACGACGTGGATCTGGTTGTTCACCGGCGGGTCGAAGTGGTCGGCGCGGAACTCGTTGATCAGGTCGCCGGTCTTTTTGTCGAACGTCTGCACCCAGCCGCCCTCGCCCGCGCCGACGCCCGAGCCGGCCAGTTCTTCGCCGGTGGGCGCGGGCAGAGTCGCCGGGTTCTTCGCGCTGCGCGTCGGGAGACGCGGCGACGCCTTCTGCGTCAGCAGAAAAATCGAGAACGCCGCGACCAGCACCACCAGCACCGCGAGCGTGATTAGAATCGATCGCACAGGTCAGACCTCCGTGTCCAGCATTTTGAGGACGACCAAGTCCTGCACGTCGATCAGGCCGACGGGCCGGTCGCCGGCGTCGACGACGGGCAGTTCGTCAACGCGGTACTTCTTCATCATCGCCATCGCCTCGCCGGCCAGGGCGTCGTCGCGCACACGCTTCGGGTCGCGCGTCATCACGCTGGCGACGGGCGTCTTAAGCGCGTCATCGCCGGTCAGCACCAGGCGGCGCAGGTCGCCGTCGGAGAAGATGCCGCTGATTTTACCGGAGGCTTCGTCCAGCAGAATCACCGCGCCGCTGCGACGTTTGATGCGGCTGACTTCGTGCAACACTTGGCCGACGCTGAGGGTGTCGCTGGCGACGGGCAGGTTTTCGCCGCGTTTGAACGTCATGGCCTCGCTCACGCGCAGCAGCTTCCGGCCGAGCTGGCCGGCGGGGTGGTACAGGGCGAAATCGTCGGCGGTGAACTTCCGCAGCGTCATCACCGACAGCGCCAGCGCGTCGCCCAGGGCGAGCATGGCCGTCGTGCTGGCGCTGGGGGCGAGGCGAAGCGGGCAGGCCTCCTCGATTCGGCCGGTCACGATTGCGACATCGGCGTAGCGGCCGAGTGTGCTGGTGGCGGCGGCGGTGATGGCGACGATCGGGTGGTCGAACTTTTTGACCAGTTCCAGCAGCCGTACGATTTCGTCGCTTTCGCCCGACGACGACAGCACCAGCAGCACGTCGCCGGCGCGGATGCTGCCGGCATCGCCGTGGACGGCGTCGGCGGCGTTGACGTAATGCGCGGGCGTGCCGGTGCTGGCGAAGGTGGCGGCAATTTTGCGGGCGATGTGGCCGGCCTTGCCCATGCCGGCGGTCAGCACGCTGGCGCGGCAATCGAGGATTAAATGGACGGCGCGCTCGAAGGCTTCGTCGATGTGGTCGGCCATCCGTGCCACGGCGGCGGCCTCGGCGGCGAGCACTTCGCGGGCGACTGATCGGATGGTCGGGTCCAAGAGTCGTGAATTATCGGGCCGCGTGCTTTAGAATCAATCGCCAGCCATGACAGCCGATTACCGAGTCGACCTTCCCGTGTTCCATGGCCCGCTCGATTTGCTGCTGTTTCTTATCAAACGCGACGAGCTGGACATCACCGATATCCCGATCCATTCGATCACGCAGTCGTACCTCGGCTACCTGGAACAGCTCCGCAAATCCCCCAGCGGCTTCGACATCAACACCGCCGGCGATTTCGTCGTGATGGCGGCGACGCTGATGGAAATCAAGTCGGCGATGCTGCTGCCGGAACCGCCGGCGGTGACGAAAGACGGCGCGACCACCGCCGCCCAGGATTTAGCCGACCCGCGGCAGGAACTGGTGCAGCAGCTGTTGGAATACAAACGCCTGAAGGACAACGCGAACCTGCTGGAGCGGCAGCAGTCGGACTATTTCAACCGGTTCGCGCGGGTGCCGGCGTCCCTCGACGGCGACGACGAGCCGCCGCCGCTGGATTTGGACGAGATCCAGATTTACGACCTGCTGGCCGCCTTCACGCGGCTGATGAAAGACACCGGCGGCCGTGGGCCGCGGATGCACGAAGTGGTGTACGACGAAACGCCGATCGCCCTGCACGCGGCAGACATCGAAGACCGCTTGCGGCGCGAAAAGTCGGTCAGCCTGCGCACGCTGCTGATAGGGCGGACCAGCAAAAGCGAAATGATCGGCGTGTTCTTAGCCCTGCTGGAACTGGTGCGCGAAAAACGCGTTCTGGTGTCGCAGGAAGAGGCGGGCGACGATTTAATTCTGACGGACGCGCCGCCGGAACACCGGCGGACTTTCATCGGCGCGTCGCTCGACCTGTCGAACCACGCGGCCGAGCTGCCGGGCAGTTCGGGTTGAGGATCGGGTGCTTATGTCCCAACGTTATCTCGTCACCGGCGGGGCCGGCTTCATCGGCTCACACCTGACCGAGCGGCTGCTGGCCGACGGACATTCGGTGACGATCCTGGATGATTTGTCCACCGGCCGGCCGGCGAACCTGTCGGCGGTGGCGGGGCACCCGAAGTTGCAGATCGTCCGCGACAGCGTCACGAGCGAAAGCACCGTCAACCACTGCGTGGCCGACTGCGATGTCGTATTTCACTTGGCCAGTGCGGTCGGCGTGCAACTGGTGCTGGACCAGCCGGTGCGCACGATCCAGACGACCATTCACGGCACGGAACTGGTGCTCAGCGCCGCCCACCGCTTCGGCCGGCCCGTGTTGATCACGAGTTCGTCCGAAGTGTACGGCAAAGGCACGCGCGTGCCGTTCCACGAAGACGACGACGTGGTGATGGGGCCGACCAATACCACGCGCTACTGCTACGCCTACTGCAAAGGCATCGACGAGTTTTTGGGGCTCGCGTACCACAAGCAGTTCGGCCTGCCCGTCACGATCGTGCGTTTGTTCAACACCGTCGGCCCGCGCCAGGTGGGCATGTACGGCATGGTGATGCCGCGATTCATCGAAGCGGCACTGGCGGGCCAGCCGCTGCGCGTGAACGGCGACGGCAATCAGACGCGCTGCTTCTGCCACGTCAGCGACGTGGTCGACGCGCTGGTGAACCTGATGCAGACGCCGGCCGCGGTCGGGCGGGTGTTCAACCTGGGCGGGCACGAAGAAGTATCGATGAACGACTTGGCCGCCCGCGTGCTGCGGCTCAGTGATTCGAAGAGCCGGATCGAACACATCAGCTACCAGGAAGCCTACGGCCACGCGTTCGTCGACATGGCCCGGCGGGTGCCGGCGCTGGACAAAATTCGCGAGGCAATCGGCTTCGCCCCGCGGTACGCGCTCGACGCGATTATCGCCAGCGTGATCGACGAGCACCGAAAGCTGCTGGCCGCGGGTGTGAACCCGCGCGAAACCCTCGCGCCACGATAGCTGCTTTGTTACGCGAGCGGTCCGCGCGGGTTGCTGCGCGCGATTTGCACCCGCGTGGGACGGCTGCTCCAATGCTTCTTATGAGCCGTTCGCCCGTCCGCCGGTTTTCGATCGAACTGTCCACCGAAGGCGGCACCGAACTGGTGAACCTCACCCCGCACTTGGCGCAGCACGCGCCGTCAATGGCCGGCGAGGGCGTGCTGCACCTGTTCGTCGTCGGTTCCACCGCGGCCCTGACCACGATCGAGTTCGAACCGGGCCTGGTGAAGCACGATCTAGCCGACGCGATGCAACGGCTGGTGCCGGACGATTTGGAATACCGCCACGAACTCACCTGGCACGACGACAACGGCCACAGCCACATCCGCGCCGCGCTGGTGGGGCCGAGCCTGACGGTTCCGTTCGCGAACGGGAAACTACTGACGGGCGAATACCAGCAGCCGGTGCTGATCGACTTCGACACCCGGCCACGCCGACGGCAGGTGATCTGCACCGTGCTGTGAGCGCCGCGCGTGTCTTCGGCCGGCGGAACGGCGGGCAGTGCCCGCCCTACGCAGAGGAAGCCATTGCCAAACAGCGGTCGATGCGGGCGAGGGTTTTGTCTTTTCCGAGGAACGCCAGCGAATCGAAAATCGGCGGCGACACCGCACCGCCGCTGATCGCCACGCGCACCGGCTGGGCGAGTTTTCCGAGGCCCTGCTGCGTCCGCTCGCTATGGTCCTGCACGGCCGTCTCCAGGCCGGTGATGGACCAATCGGTCACGCCGACGAACACGTCGCGCATGCCGGCTAAGGCTATCGCGCCCCCGCGGTCGTTTTTCAGCAGGAACTTGTCGAGGGCCGCCTGGTCGTACTGAAGCTGCTCGTCCGGCAGCAGCAGGAAAGCACTTTTTTCATCCACTTCGCTCAGCAGCCGGTAGCCGCGATTCATGCGAAGCACGTCGGCCAACTGCTCGTCGGTCGCCCTGTTCAGCGGCGACTGCGGATTGGCGGCTAAGTAATCTTTGATCGCCACGAGCTGCTGCTCCGGTGCGGCCTTGGCGAAGTAATCGGTGCTGAAGCTCTTGAGCTTTTCGCGGTTGAACTTCGGATTGGCGATGTTGATGCGGTCGAGGCTGAACTTCTCGACCATGTCGGCCATCGTCATCTGTTCCAGATCGTTGCCGGGACTCCAGCCCTGCAGGGCCAGGAAGTTGTTCAGGACTTCGGGCACGTAACCGTTCTTGCGGAAGTCGTGGACCATGATTTCCGGCAGATCGGCTTCCTTCAACCCGACGATTTTCATCACCTTCGGCTGCTCTTCGAGGCTGAGCTGCTGCGTGGGGGTGTTGAGCCATTCCGTCAGGCGCTCGACAGGGACGCCGGCAGAGCCGGCTAGGCTCTCTGGTTGGGTTTTGGTGCTGCGCATCCATTCCTGGCAGCGCTTGCGGATGCGGCCGTCGCGGTCGCGCTTGGAGAGCTTTTCACCATTTTCCGGGCTCAGCATCACGCTCAGGTGCGCATAAATCGGCCGGTCGTAGCCAAGGGCGGCCTGCAGGGCGATGTGGTTGAACGTGTTCTTGGCGTGCTCCTGCCCGCGCAGGACGTGGGTGATGCCCATGTCGGCATCGTCGACGACGACGCCGAAGTGGTACGTCGGCATGCCGTCAGTTTTGCGGATGACGAAGTCCTGACTCTCTTGCGGCGGCTGCACCACGTCCTTCCCGAGCACGATGTCGTGGAAGCGGTGCTCCGTGACCGGCTGAATGAATCGGATAACCGACTTGCGCCCTTCGTCGGCGAAACGCTTCATGTCGTCGGCGCTGTACTGCCGGCGGCGGTAAATGAACGGCCGCTTCGCGCGGGTGGCCTGCTCGCGCATGGCGTCCAACTCCGCCGGCGTCTCCCACGCTTCGTAGGCTTGGCCCCTGTCTAGCAGGCCGTCGATGAGCTTGTTGTAGATGGCGACGCGCTTGGATTGGTAGACGAACTCGGCGTTGTCCCATTGCAGGCCGAGCCATTTGAGGTCTTCCAGCAGTTGCCGGGTGGCGTCTTCGGTGCTGCGGGCGAGGTCGGTGTCTTCGATGCGCAGCAGGAATTGGCCGCCGGTGTGGCGGGCGAGCAGCCAGTTGAACAGGGCAGTGCGGGCGCCGCCGACGTGCAGGTAGCCGGTCGGCGAAGGGGCGAAGCGGGTGACGACGGTAGACATAGAACCGGGCGATTATCGGGAAATGCGGGCGGGTGGCTAGGGGGCGTCGGGTTTGAGCCGCGGGTGTAAACCCGCGCGAGAACGTCGAATCGCATCGCGGTGCCCTATCACGAACGACGCGCGGGTTTACACCCGCGGCTCAAAATCAATTGGCCGCAACCGACTTCGCCGCCCGGCGGCGTAGCCAGAGGAACCAGATCGGGGCGCTCATCGCGTAGGCGACACTACTCAGGCCGACCGTGTAGCGGTGGGCGGTCACCAGCAGCACCAGGATCAGCAGTGTGGCGACGAGGCGGCCGATGGTGCGGCGGCCGCGCAGGTACTTGTTGACCAAGTGCGGGTAGCGGAAGTTGCTGACCATCAGCAGCCCGGCCGCCAGGGTCAGGGCGGGCAGCGCGTAGACGCTGGCGTCGCCGAGGCGGCGGAGTACCCAGATGACGTTCTCGTAGTAGAAGCCGGCGTTCGACTGCAGCCGCAGTTCCTGCTGGACCATCACCAGCCCGATGACGGCGGCCCCCGCCCCGGGGCTGGGCAGGCCGAGGAAGCTCATGTGGGCCTGTTCGCCGTGTTCGTTGCTGACGTTGAACCGGGCCAGGCGGATGGCGGCGCAGCTGACGTAAACGGCCCCGATCGCCCACACCAGCCGGCTGACGAACAGCGGCGCGCCCGGCACTTCGTGCTTGAACAAGGCCAGGGCGATCATGGCGGGGGCGGCGCCGAAGCTGATAACATCGGCCATGCTGTCGAGCTGGCCGCCGAAGTCGGTGGTGTGGCGCGCCCAGCGGGCCAGTCGGCCGTCGAGCGCGTCGAACAGCATCGCCAGCAGGATCAAATAACACGCGGCCAGGAAGCGGTGCGTGGCGAAGGCGTGCGTCCATGGATCGGCGGTGTAGTCGGCAGGGTTCAGGTGGCAGACGTAAATGGCCCCGAAGCCGCACACGGCATTGCCGAGCGTGGCGAGGCTGGGCAGGAAATAGACGCTGCGGATGTACGCCTTGCGTCGCCGGCGACGGCTACGCAGCTGGCGGCGGGACCGCGGGTCGGACGCGGGGGGCGGCGTGCTGTCGAAGGGGGTAGACGTCACGCGGTTCCGGGAGAAAGACTTTTGTTAACCGTGCTCGACCCTGCGAGAGAGCCCCCGGGCTCCGCCCGGGGTAAGAAGCCGGGCAGAGCCCGGCGGCTCTCTTGGCGTCCCTTTCAGGACACCGTTTTCCATTCCACGCGCGGGGCGTCGCCCCAGAGCGAATCGAGGTCGTAAAACATCCGCGAGTCCTGCTCGAACAGGTGAACGACGACGTCGACGTAATCGAGCAGAATCCAGTTCGTGTCCAGCGAACGGCTCATGACGTGCTGGTCGCCGTTGTTGCCGAGTTCTTCGATTTCCTTCGCCACGCCGCGCATCTGGCGGTCGCTGGTGCCGGTGGCGAGAACGAGGTAATCGGTCAGCGGCGAGACCTCGCGCACGTCGAGCACGACCACGCTGTGACAGCGGGTGTCGGCGGCTAATCGAGCGATCTCGACCGCGAACGCGCGGGCGTCAAGGGGAGCGGTGGCGGGGACGGCAGTCGGGGCGGCCGCGGCGGTCTGGTCCGGCTTCTCTAAAGTCGTAGCGATGGTGGGTCTCCTCTTGGGGATAATTTTACCTCACGATCCCAAGTTGAACAGCGGCGAAGCCCGAAAAGCGTCGGGATAAATCGCCGGGTACCACTGGTACAGGATGAAGTAGATCAGCACGCCGGTCACCGACACATAGGTCCATATGAACCAGGTCGGCCTGGCGATGGCTCGGTGCTTCACCCACTGCCGATTATAGGCCCGCCAGAGCGTGATTCCGATCATAGGAAGCATGAGAATTGCCAAAATGACATGGGGAATCAGCACGACCAGGTAGAACGTCTTGAACCACCCGCTCGGCATGCCGGTGCTGACCTCGCCGTAGGTGAACTTGCTGTAAAGGTAGCTGGCCAGAAAAACGGCGCTGCTGGTCAGGGCGGCCCCCATGGTCCAGCCGTGAGCGGCGTATTTGCGGTTCCGGATCAGCACGTAGGCGGCAATCAGCAGCAGCGTGCTCAGGCCGTTTAGGCCGGAATTAAGGGCGGCGAACAGTTCTTTTCCGTGCATGTGTGTGTTGATCGGTTAATCAGTTGATGGGTTGATCAGTGGCGGGTTGATGTTTTTGAGGGCCATGCGGGCTTCGGCCGGCCACGGATCAACTTATCAACCGATTAACCGATCAACTCCCAGCCAGCCGCTTCGCGTCGGCTTCTAGCTTTTTCATTGATTCGTCGTTGGCGGTGCTGTATTGCCCGCGGACCTGGCCGGCCTTGTCGACCAGCAGGAACTTGGTCGAATGGACCAGTTCGTTGTTCAGCGTGTTGGCCGAGCGGCTTTCGTAGCCGAGCTTCAGGCCGTCGGCGACCTTCTGGACGTCTTCCGGCGTGCCGGTGAGGAAAAACCACCGCGTCGGGTCGGCCGTCATGTTGGTGGCGTAATCCTTCAGGGCCGCGGGCGTGTCTTTTTCCGGGTCGATCGAGAACGACACCAGCACCACGTTCGGGTCGGCAACGGCCGTCTGGATCTTCCGTAAACGGCCCGACATCATCGGGCAGGGGCCGGGGCATGTGGTGTAGAAAAGCGTGGCGATCCACGTTTTTCCCTTCAGCTTTTCAGACGAAAACGGCTGGCCGTCCTGGTCGATCAGGCCGAACGTCGGGGCGGGGAACAGCGGGGCGTCGTTCGCTTCAGCCGTCTCGTCCGGCATTCGGTAACAGCCCAAAGCGAACAGGCCGGCGAGCAGCGGGAGGAACGTTCGGGGTCGAGTCGTCATATTAAATCGCATCACTGGCCGACCGCGACCGGGCGACCCAGATGGCCAAGGCGACGGTCAGCACGGTCGCCGCCATGGTCACGCTGAACCAGATGTTGAGCGAACCGGGCAGCGTGTCGGCCGTCCCGCGCCACATCACCTTCCGCAACGATGCTAAGGCATACGACAGCGGGTTGGCGAGCATCAGGGCTTTCAAAAGCCGCGGCGTATCGTCGCGAATCGGGAAAAGGGCCCCCGATAGAAACCACATCGGCATCAGAAACAGGTTCATCACGACGTGAAACCCCTGCGTGCTGCTCATCGGCCAAGCGATGCACAGGGCCAGCGCCGTCAGGCCGACGCCGACGACGAAGAGGATGATGAACGTCGCCAGCAGCGTCAGCGGCGTGAGCGCGATGATGCCCGTCGCCCACCCCAGCAGCACGAACAGCAGCGCCTGCCCGGTCGCCAGCACGGCCCCGCCGAGCACCTTGCCGCCGACGATCGCGGTCCGGCCGACGGGGGCGACCAGCACGCCTTGCAGAAACCCTTCGCGCCGGTCTTCGATCACGCTGATGGTCGAGAAAATCGCCGTGAACAGCAGGATCATCAGCACGGTGCCGGGGAAGAAATAGGCCAAATACCCCGACCCGGCCGCCGCGCCGCCCGCCCCGGGCTCGGCGAAACTGCGGCCCATGCCACTGCCGATCAACAGCCAGAACATCAGCGGCGTCAGCAACGCACCGATCACGCGGTTGCGCTGACGCAGAAAGCGGATCAGTTCCCGTTGGCAGAGGACAAGGGAGGCGGAAAGTGTCGTAGTCATGGGTGGCTGTGGATGAGTTGATCGGTTGATCAGTTGATGGAGTGATCGGTGGTTTCTGACACTCAGAGGGTGCTCGTGAGTGTCAGCCGGCCACCTTATTAACGGATTAACCCATCAACCGTTCAACCTTCTAGAAGTTCAGCGTCAGCAGCACCGGGTAATGGTCACTCGCCACCGGGGCCACGCCGTCGTTGATGACTTTGACATCGACGATCTTGTCCTTGAGCGAAGCGGTGACGAAGAAGTGGTCGATGAACGAGCGGTAGCGGTTGTTGAAGTAGCCGCCGAAGCTGATGGCGTTGCCGTCGGCGAGTTTCTTGGTCGCCAGCACCACACCGTTCTGCGGCGGGCCCTGCAGCAGGGCGATGGAGTCGCCGCCGGCTTCCTGCTCGAACTCCTGCATGCCCAGTTCGTCGTTGAGGTCACCGCCGAAGACGACGTCTGCCGGGCCGGTTTTTTCCAGTTCCTTCATGATCTCGTGGGTGCGCTTGGCCTCGCGGTTGCGCCACTTCGTAACGTCGAGGTTGTTGCCGCTCTTGCTCTTCTGGTGATTCACGCCGAGCCAGAACTGCTTACCGCCGGGCGTCTGCATCAGCACGAATGCCGGGCCGCGGGCGAACAGGCGGTTTTCGCTCATCGTCTCTTCGCCGTTGCGCTCCGCCGTCACGAACGGCTTAGGCTGCGAGTCTTTTTCGAGGTAGTACTGGTCCATCACTTTCAGCACCTTGAAGCCGGGCTTGGCGATCAGGCCGATGTGCTGGTCGCGCGCGCCGGTGTTGCTGGGGAAGACCTTCAGCGTGGCGTACGTGTCCTGCAGCCAGCGGCTGCCGAAGTAGTTCAGGTCTTCCTGGTTACAACCTTCCTGGAAGACCATGATGTCCGGGTCCATCGCCCGGATGACCGTGGCGGCCGCCCAGTTGCCTTTGTCGTTCTCGCGCACGTGGTCGTCGACGAGTGCCTTGAGTTCTTCACTCGCCGGCTGTTTGCGGGCCCAGGCGCGCATCTGTCGCGAGTCGAACCGCTCGGCCCAGTGTTCGATGTTGTAAGTAGCGATCTTGACCTGCTCGGCCCAGGCAGACTGGCCCAGGCCCAGGATCAGCACGGCAACCAAAATGAAACGCTTCATTCCAAAATCCTTACCAAAACTTCGCGGTTGTCCGCGCCAGCGGCCGGACTTGCCCGGCCCAAACGGGCGGCGTACCTTCGCCCCGACGTATGAGCGACCTCTTGTCTACGCCCACGCGGATGCCCGATGCTGAAGACCCGTCGCTCACGCCGGCCATGCGGCAGTACGTGCAGTTTAAGCGCCAGCACCCGGATTACACGCTCTTTTTCCGGATGGGCGACTTTTACGAGATGTTCTGGGACGACGCCAAGCTCGCCCACCGCGTGCTGGGCGTAACGCTCACCAGCCGCAATAAAGACGCCCAGCACCCCGTGCCGATGGCGGGCGTGCCGTTCCACGCCGTCGAGTCGTACCTGCGCAAAATGATCGCCGCCGGCCATCGTGTGGCGATCTGCGAACAGCAGGAAGAGGCGGCCGGCGCGAAGACGATCATCCGCCGCGAAGTCACGCGCCTGATGACGCCAGGCACGCTGACGGACGAAAACCTGCTCGACGGCCGGAGCGATAATTATCTGGCCGCGGTCGCGTTCGGCATCGGGCGCGGCGACACTTACAAAACGGCGCTCGCCTGGGTCGACTTGTCCACCGGCGCGTGCGTCGCGATGAGCGACACCGAGGACCGCATTCTCGACGAAATGGGCCGACTGCAGCCGGCGGAAGTCCTGGTGCCCGAACAGCAGTCCGGCCAGCCGCACCCGATCACCGCCGCCATCCATCGCCGCGGTATCAAGAGCGTCGCGCAGCGGCCCGGCTGGCAGTTCACGCCGCACCACGCGCGGGAACAGATCGCCACCCACTGGGGC
>DASVSC010000135.1:0-1803 GCA_036388295.1 Tepidisphaeraceae bacterium
GTGGCCGCTTAAGCGGTCATGCCAACAGTGCAATGCACGTCCGGACGCGATTCGACGTGCTGGAATTCGCTCTGGATCAACCTGGTTCGCCGGTCACGATTTCGGCCGTAGTTTCACGAAACGGCGGCTGCCCATTTGCAGAACGCGGTCGCCGGTGACGTCGATCGCTGCTTTGGTGTCCGTTACTTTTTCGCCGTCGAGTTTCACGGCCCCTTCGCGGATTTTGCGAATCGCCTCGCTGTTCGTCCCGACGATGCCGGCGGCGACAAGCAGGCCGACGATCGACTGCGGGCCGGCGTCCACAGGCAGTTCCGGCAGATCGCTCGGCACGCCGCCGTGCGTGGCGGTCATGAAATCCTTCTCCGCCTGCTCCGCCGCGGCGGCGTCGTGCAGCCAGGTGATGATGTGCTTGGCCAATGCCACCTTGGCGTCGCGCGGCCGCTCGGTGATATCGGGCTCGAACGTCTCTTTCGGCAGGTCCGTCAGCAGCGTGTAATAGCTGCCGAGCAGTGCGTCGGGCAGCGACATGATTTTGCCGAACATGCCGCCGCTGCCGCCGGCCGGGTCGGTGACGCCGACGTAGTTGCCGAGGCTTTTGCTCATCTTCTTGACGCCGTCCGTGCCGACCAGCAGCGGCGTGACGATCACGCACTGGCCGTCGCCGCCCTCTTCTTTCTGGAACTCGCGACCGACCAAGTTGTTGAACAGCTGGTCGCTGCCGCCCATTTCGATGTCGGCGTTGATGGCCACGCTGTCCCAGCCTTGCAGCAGTGGGTAAAGCAGTTCGTGCAGGCGGATGTCGACGCCGTCGGCGTAACGCTTGGCGAAGTCTTCGCGCGTCAGCACCTGGGCCACACTTTTGCGGCTGGCGAGTTTGATGATGTCGACCAGGCCCATTTTGGCGAACCATTCGCCGTTGTAGCGGACTTCCAGGTGCTCCGGATCGGTTAGCAGAATCTTGCCGACCTGGGCAACGTACGTCTTGGCGTTCGAGTCGATTTCTTCGCCGGTGAGCACTTTACGCGTGACGTTTCGGCCCGTCGGGTCGCCGACGCGGGCGGTGTAGTCGCCGATGATCAGCACGGCCTTATGGCCGAGGTCCTGGAACTGCCGTACGACTTTCAGCGGCACGCAATGGCCGAGCGTGACGTCGGGGGCGGTCGGGTCCATGCCGAGTTTGACGCGCAGCGGCTTGCCGGTTTCCGCGCTCTTTTTCAGCTTCGCCTTCAAGTCGGCGTCGCTGATGATCCGCTCCACGCGGCGGGAAAGAAGGCTGATCTGCTGGTCAAAATCGGTCGGCATTGTCGCGCGATTGTAGAACCGCCCGCACGACGTGCAACGCAGGAAACGCCCGGCGGCCGCGACGCGTCAGTTCATCCCGTTGTTGAAGATCGCGAACGCGTTGAACAGGGCGTGCATCGTGGTGGTCGCCCAAAGGTTCCGCGTGCGGTCGTACACCAAGCCGAGCAGAACGGAGAAGGCGAAGATCGGCGGGATCGTCCACGGCGGGTGGATCACGGCGAACAGAAGGCTGGCCACCAAAATGGCCACCCACCGCGAACCCGTCGCCCGCCGCAAACCGCCTTGCACGCAGCCGCGGAACAGCATCTCTTCGAACAGCGGCGCGGCGAACACCGCGCTCACGATCGCCATCACCTGCACCGATCGCCCCGCCGACCCTTCGAGGACGACCAGTAGTTCGTGCTTCTGCGGGTGCTCGATCATCAGCCACCCCAGCACGGTGAGCGTCGCCTGCAGACAAAAGAAAACGACCGGCAACGCGACGAAAATGCCGATCGCCCC
>DASVSC010000136.1:0-5539 GCA_036388295.1 Tepidisphaeraceae bacterium
GTGGCCGCTTAAGCGGCCACGCCAGCGAAGTGGACACACGTGCAGAGGGTGTGACGACCTGCCGGAAGCTGCTCTATGTCGCCAGACAGTTACGCCGCTTCGTTTTGAGTGGCGGGCGGGTCTGAGGCTCGCTGCGCGAACGCGCGTTCCCGCTCCCGTTGAAAGAGTTCGGCGGCGACTTCGATGAGCAGCGCGCTGAATGGGCCGAGTTCACGGCCCTGCACCAAAGAACGAACGAAGGAATCAAAATCCGGAGCATCAGTTTTGTTCATAAACACCCCCCTTTAGGTGTTCGCCAAGACGACAACAATTGCCTTGGTACGAAGAGGTGAGATCGGCATTCAGCCGCGTGTTCATGAAAGGGAATTCTTCAAGGATTCCACCTTCGCCAGACCTCCCAAACTTCCAAAAAAACGCGGAAAAAATGAGAAAATGGCTATCTGCGCTGTTGCGTTTGAGCGCGATCCGGCAGGGCTGTTTCAGCCAGTTTGCGACCCATCGCCAGTGCGGCCGCCGTGTCGGCAAGGGTGCCGTTCAGCTGAGCGTCATACACAGCATCGAGCACGCGCTTGAAGGCGGGCCCGGGGCGGATGCCGCTACGGATCAGGTCGTCGCCGGTGAGCAGTGGCGGCGGGGCGACTTCCGTCCCGGCGAGTGCGTCCAGGCGTGGCCGCAGGTGGGCGATTCGTTCGACGGCCACGCCGACGGCCGACAGCGCGTCGAGAAGCTGCCGCGCCGGCCCTGCGCTTTCTCGGGCTAGGAACCGCTTCAGCCGGGCGTCGTCGGGCGCGGCGCCGTCCAACACGCCGTGCACGAGGCGGGCGATGTCCGCCATGGCTTCCAGTTCGTCGTTGCTTAGACGCAGTGTGGTGCGCGTGAGGTGGACGAGCTTGGCCACGTCGGCCGGGACGAGGTTGCCGAGCAGGTCGTGTTTACAGCCGCCGCCTTGCCAGCGGACGTCGATCACTGTCGCCAGCCACGCCACGGGGAACGCGACCGGCTCGCCCGGGGCCAGGTTCAGCAGCAGCGATCGGGACGCGTCCAGCGGCGCGTGGCCGTCGCCGGCCAGGGTCGGCAGCAGGACGTGGAGCAGGCGGTGCTGCCACAGCAGGCGGTAACCCGCGTCGCGTGCCCGCGCAGTGAGAATCCGCCGCAGCTCATCGGCGATGCGCTCCGCACTGATGCGCGGCAGCAGCGGCACGGCACGGTCGATGGCGGCGGCGGTGGCGGGTTCGATCGTCAGATCGAATCGGCCGGCGAAACGGACGGCACGCAGCAGCCGCAAGTGGTCTTCGTTGAAACGGGCGGCCGGGTCGCCGATGGCGCGCAGCACCTTGGCGGCCAAGTCGGTCTGGCCGCCGACGTAGTCGATCAGTTTCGACTCGATCGGGTCGAAAAACAGGCCGTTGATGGTGAAATCGCGGCGCTGGGCGTCTTGCTCGGCCGTGGCGAAGGTGACGCTTTCGGGCCGGCGGCCGTCGGCGTAGACGCCGTCGCTGCGGAAGGTGGCCACTTCGATCACGCTGCCGCCGAGACGCACCAGAATTACGCCGAACGCCGCGCCGACGGCCTGCGTTTTCTTGAACAGTTCGCGCACGCGGTCCGGCGGGGCGTCGGTGGCGACGTCGTAATCCTTCGGGCTCAGGCCCAGCAGGCGGTCCCGCACGCAGCCGCCGGCGAAGTAGGCGACGTGCCCGTTGTCACGCAAGGTGCGCACGAGGGTCGCGGCATTGAGTTCGGCGTCGGGCGCGGTCATGACAAAATGTTAGTCCTCGGGTCGCTAAGGTTCCGTTTGGCAACTGAAATAGTCCAGGCACGGCCCGCTTTAGCGGGCCTGTTCCAAGCGCCCATTCCGCACCCGCAGGCCCGCTGAAGCGGGCCGTGCCTCGAATCCGGATTGCGAGACAGGCCTTAGTGCGCGGGACCACCGGTCGAACTTTACTTCAATCGCGCTTCGACGTCCCGCACTTTCGTTTCCGGCAGGCGACGCGGTTCTTCCGGGTTGAGCGCCGCATTGGCCGCTAGCGCGGCGCGGTACTGCGCCTTCGCCCGGTCGATAAAACCTGCCTCGGCCAGAGCATCGGCGTATTCGATTCGGACCAGCGCGTCGTTCGGGTTGCGCGTAACGAACTGGTCGTAGTCGGACAGGTACGTGACGGACGGCGCTTTGACGCTCCGGCCGAAGCGGGCGCGGTTCAGGTAGCGCTGCACGTCGGCCGGGTCGGATTCGACGGCCACGCTCAGCATCGCCAGCACGTCGTTCGGGGCCGCGCCGTCCATGTATCGCGTCGCCCGGACGGCGTAATCCGGGTTGCGGACGGGCGAGGCGGCGATGGCTTCGCGGTAAAGCGCAACGGCGTCATTCCGCAGCCCGGCGGCGAACTCGGTGCGGCCGGTGCGTAAGGCTTCGGCGGCGGCGCGGCCTTTAATTTCGGCGGCGTCGGCCTTGTACTCCGCGAGCATTACCGGCACCGCCCACAGACCCGCCACGGCGAGCAAGGCGACGAACGTGGCCGCCAACCCGGCGATGGCGGCGGCGGTGTGCGTGCGACGGCCGGCCACGCCGGGGTGGCGCGTGCCAAGCAGGCCGCCCAGCGTCAGCACGAACAGCAGTAGCGGGCCCGTCTCGAAAATGGAAAAATCGACCAGGTTGTGCAGCAGGAATGCCAGCAAGCCGATCACGGCGGCGTAGACGAGGAAAGGCGCGGGCCGGGCGTCGGGCGTCGGGTCTTTCACGTCCCGCACGACGGTCAGCAGCAACCCGACGAGCAGCAGCAGGCCGAACAGGGCGGTCTTGGTCAGTTCCGACGGCGTGAGCGTCAGCGGCCAGAGCACGACCATGCGGAGCAGCCAGAACAGCGCCGCGACGCCGATCGCCGTGGACAGCCATGGCTGGTTCGCGACGGCGGACGTGCCACGCGGCGCGACTGGCCGTGTGACTTCCCACAACGCCCGCGCCAGCCACGCCACGACGAGCGCCAGGCCGATGACGCCGATTTCGGTGGCGAAACTGACGAACAGGTTGTGCGGGTTCTTGATCTCCTCGGCCGCCACCGGCAGGCGGTAGGCGAGATAGTGCGGCCCGAAGTTCGCCCAGCCGACGCCCGTCCACGGGTGCGTCTGAAACAGGTGCCACGACGCGACCCAATAGTTCCAGCGGAACGTGAGCGAGTCGTGCAGCAGCCCGCCGGTTTTCATGCCGATGGCGACAACCGCGGCGACGCCCAGCAGGAACAGGACGACGCCGATCGCGTACGCCAGGCGCGACCGTCGCGCGAGAAAATCGCGGCCGAACCACACGGCGGCCAGTGCGACGGCCGCCAGCGCCGCGGTCGCACCGGCGGTGCGGCTGCCGGTCCATTGGACGATCAGCGGCAGGCCGACGATGGCGATGGCCAGACCGCCGGCGAAGGCGGGTTCGTCGCGCGTGAGCAGGCGTGCGCCGACGAAGCCGGCCGTCACCAGGGCGGCGAAAACGCTGACGGCGGCGAACGTATTCGGCGAGCGGAAGAACGCCTGCTGCGTGCCGTTGTGCACAGTGCGGTCCATCTGGCGGATCGCGAAACTGTCCGGCTCGGCCTGGCGGCGGGCGACGATTTCCGGATCGGTCTCCCAGTAATGCAGCAGTTCCGGGCCTTCGTAATAACGGTAGATCAGCGACTGCGCGACGAAGATCATCATCAGCCCGGCCGTCACGCCCAAGACGGGCCGCAAGCGCGTCCACGACCGGCAGAGCTGGCCGGCCGCCCACAACACCGCGGCGGCCGTCCACCAGGTGCTAGCGCCGAGCAGCGCGTCGAACTTATTGCTGGCCCAGGCGGCGCTGAGCGTGATCCACGCGGCCAGCAGGAACATCAGCAGGTGACTGACGTGCCAGCGCAGCACGTACGTCGGGTCGATCGCGCGGCGGATCAACACCAGCAAGGCCGGCAGGCAGCAGAGGGCGTTGAGCAGGAGGGTCGTCGTCGGGCCGGGCCCGCCGAGGTCGGCCGAGTCGGTCAGGACGAAGGTGTCACTGGCCAATTCATTGATGGTCCCGCGCACGGCCACGCCGACCAGCAGCAGGACCAGCGCGGCAGCGGTCAAGCCGGCCATGGCATCGGACGATTTGGGCGATAGTTCGGCAGACGCGGTCATGTGTTTTGTTCCGGCGGCGGTGCGGCGTGAACGGACGCCATTCGCTCCGCACTGGGCCCTGCATTGGGCCCCGCACTCGGGCCCGCACTCGGTTTGTGTTGTTCCAGCAGCAGCACGACGCCCAGCACCAGGGCCGTCTGCAGCAGGATGAGCATCGCCCCGAACCCGCTGCGCACCTGCGGCAGCAGAATCGCCGCGATGCTGGTGGCGGCGGTGACCAGGTAAATGCACAGCACCGCCGTCCGCCGGCTCATGCCGCGCGCGACCAGGCGGTGGCTGAAGTGATTCGTGTCCCCCTTGAACGGCGAATCGCCACGGCTCAGGCGGATCAGCGAAACGACGACCAAATCGTACAACGGAACGGCCAGCACGATCACCGGCGCGAACACCGCGTACCAACCGGCCGCCCACGATTCGCCCGGCGGCAGGAACGTCGTCCGCACCGTCAGCACGCCCAGCACGAAGCCGACGACGAGGGAGCCCGAATCGCCCATGAAAATGCGGGCCGGCGCGAAGTTCCAGACGAGAAAGCCGAGCAAGCTGCCGAGGAAAATCGCCAGCGTGCCGGCGACGAACCACTGGCCGATGGAGAGGGCGGTGACAAGAAACGCCGTCGTGCAAACGGCCGCTACGCCGGCGCTGAGGCCGTCCATGTTGTCGAGGAAGTTGAAGGCGTTGGTGATGGCGGTGATCCAGAGGACGGTCAGAATGATCGACGGCCACGGGCCGAGGCCGTATTGGTCGAGGGTGGTAAGGATGCGCAGGCTGAGCGACGGCGTCTGCCGAGCAAGATATTCAAGAGCGATGACCAGTGCTGCTGTGAAGCCGAACTGCGCGATTAACTTCGAATAAGGTCCGAGCGTCCGTTTGTCATCAATCAAGCCCATTAAATGCATAGCGAATGCCATTGCCAACATGGCAAGTCCTAGTGGCATTTGCTGCATCAGGCCACGGGTCAAGGGAGACCCGACTTTCCACTCCTCAGTCGAAGGATCGCCATTCCAAAGCTGAAAGACTGACGTCTGCTGAAGCTTGAAGAACACGGCCGCACCGATAATCAGCGTGATCGCGAACGACCAGAAGATCGCCACGCCGCCGCCGAGGGGTTTCGGGTTCGCATGAATCTTCCGGTGGCCCGGCTTGTCGACAAAACCGATGCGGGGGGCGAGCCAGATCATGCCGCGCGTGAGGGCGAGCGACAGCACGAAGCTGAAGCAGCCGCCGGCGAGAAGCATCCATCCGCTCCGCATGGGGGCGTGAAGGTAATCGAAAGCGGCAAGGGAACGTAGTTTGAGGGGATGACGGTTTTAGCCGCGGGTGTAAACCCGCGCGAACCCGTTGCCTCATTGGGGAACGGTGCGGTCTTCGCGCGGGTTTACACCCGCGGCTGAAACCATCATGC
>DASVSC010000137.1:0-10894 GCA_036388295.1 Tepidisphaeraceae bacterium
AGGATCGGTCGGCGGCGGTGAGCCTCGAACGGATCAGTGAGGCCGACTTCGTGCCGAGCGGACTTTCGCTCCATCTCCGCCATGAGTTGCCGGGAGGCACAAAGGTCGGTGAAAGCCGTCTTACTACGGCGGCGGCCGGTCGACTCTCTCCAGCAGATGCGATATTTGCCCTTGGACTTCTGGGGCGACTCAAGCCACATCGGCGGCCCCCTTCGCGGCGGCTCTCTGCGGCGAGCTGATCCAAGCTTCTATGTCTTCTTTGAACCAGTACCGCTGTTTGCGGCCGAACTGCTTGGTGGCAGCCGGGAATGTGCCCTTCGAGATCATCTCGAAGAGCGTGCTGCGGACGACGGGGATGTAATGTTTAAGGATCATGTCCACAGTCAGCAGCCTCGGGATGAGGGCCTCGCTCATTGATTCACCGCCTTCAGATCGGTGGTAACTCGTTCGGCCATCGCGAGCACGATACGGGCGAGATTGGCGTATACAATTGTGTCGTTGCGGGCGAACAAAAGCCGCTCGACAGTTTTCCAGATGGCAACGGTCGGATTTGGATAGAAGCCGACATCGCCATGACCGCCCGGCAATCGGGCGATCGTGTTGACGGGGTTCATCAGCGTCCAGTCTCCCCCGCCGCCGTTTACGGTCACACGGTTCAATTCGAGCCTGAAGTCGCCACGGCCGAAGGTGAGCACGAGTGGTGAACGGGGGTTCGAAACGCGGATCTTCTGGAAGTTTTCCGTACCGTCCCTGATGAGTTTGGCTACCGCTTCGAACTTCTGGACCTCCCAGGGCTTCAAGAGACCTTTGCCAACAAGGGTGGCATTGAGGTCGTTATCGACCGCGCGGCCTTAAGAAGGAGACGATGATGCGCGACGTGTCGAAGGCTCTGTTGGCTTAGAGCCCCCTATGAACAGCCCGAAGTGGCGATTGGCGTTCCCGAGGATGCTGAGTGATACATTTTCAAAAGCACTAAGTTCCGGTTTGCTTACGGAACCCTGATACACCGCGTGAAGCCTTGCAGCCCGCTCATCATCCTGTACGCAAAAATGACTCCGCCGGGCCGCACTCGCAAGTGCAACCAGATCGGCCAGCACGCTCAATAGCCGGCCTCCGCACGGTCCGGACAATGTGCCGCCGTAAAAATGACGCGACCCAGGCACACTCGCAAGTGTGGTCGGATCGCGTCATTTCGTGGCTGCAGCACAGCGGCGGAAGATTGCGTTGCGGGCCGCGGCCGGGAGGTCGTCCCACTGAGCGATAAGCCGCCGCAAGCCTGCCCCATTGGGGCCCCACAGCACTGACAGATTGGTCAGAAACCACTGCAATTTCTCTATAATGTGATCGGTTCGACTCCCATCACCCGCTTTTCTGAAGCCGCCAGTAACTGGCCAAGAAACTGCAAGTTCTCCGGGGAAGACAGCAGATTTTCCCATTCCTGACTCCCCTTATCCGTCCGCTTTAGTCCGGCTGAATCCGCCTCAGTGGCCGCGGTTGCCCCATCTTCGGCGTTACGAAATTACAGCGCAACCGCCGGACGTCTCGGATTGAATTCCAGTCGTTAGAACCCGTGGATGCGGTCAGGTAACATGGCAGGTAATGCCAAAGCAACTCCTGATCGCCGCCGGACTACTTCTGTTGATTCACGCAGACGCCCTCTGCCAGACCCGGCCGGCCACCCGTGCGCCTCGGCCCGACCCAACGGGTTGGGCTTCGACTCAGCCGGCCGGTCCTGTTGCACCGGGTGCGAAGCTTGAGAAGTTGGCCGATGGATTCTCGTTCACTGAAGGACCGACGTCCGACGTGGCCGGCAACATCTTCTTCGTCGACCAGCCGAACGACCGCATCATGAAGTGGAGCACCGACGGCCAGCTTTCCACGTTCATGCAGCCAAGCGGTCGCGCGAATGGGATGAGCTTCGATGCCCAAGGCCAACTCATCGCGTGTGCCGATGAGATGAGCGAGCTGTGGTCGATTACGCCGGACAAGCAGGCGACGGTCTTGCTCAAGGATTATCAGGGCAAGCTCCTGAACGGCCCGAACGACGTCTGGATCCGCCCGGACGGCGGCATGTACCTGACCGACCCATTCTACAAGCGCGACTGGTGGCAGAAGCGGGGACAACTCCAACAGCAGAACACACAAGGCGTCTACTTTTTGTCAGCCGATCGCAAGACGCTCACCCGCGTGATCGATGACTTCCAGCAACCTAATGGGATCATCGGCACGCCCGATGGCCGCGTGCTGTACGTCGCCGACATCCGCGCCGGGAAGACGTTTGCCTACACGGTCCAGTCGGATGGCACTTTGGCCGACAAAAAGCTGTTCACCCAGTTCGGTTCAGACGGCATGACCGTCGACAGTGACGGCAACGTCTACACCACCGGCCGGGGCGCACTGCAGATTCACGACAAGACGGGAAAGCTGATCGACCAGATCCCCGTGAACGCCGCGAACTGCTGCTTCGGCGGTGCGGACGGGCGTCTACTGTTCATCACCGCGCAGGACGCCATCTACGGCTTGCGCATGAACACCCACCGGGTGGGCCCTCAATAGCAACCCTGCAACCAATGACCCGGCAGCAGGATCGTGCAGGTCGACATACGCTGCTTGCACGTTGATGCGGATGGCGATCTTCGACGCAAATGGGAGTGGATTGTGTGGGATGACTTACGAACCGATTTCAAAACGCACGGCGTCTTCGCGCTCGATTCATATCTAGACCAGCCGACGGTGCGGGCGCTTTCCGACGCATTCAAGGAGCCGGCGCCGGTATCCGACTCCGGCAATCAGACAGCCACGCTCGTCAAGCGCGGTGTGATCTTCGCGCGGCGCAATTTGCTAACTTATCCGGTGGTCCGCCAGTTCATCGCCAGCGACGCCGTGCAAGCGATGGTCGACGCGCTCGCACCAGGTCACGTCGCCGTTCGCGGCATCCTGTTCGATAAAACGGGCGAGGCGAATTGGACCGTATCATGGCACCAGGACCGCTCGATCGCCGTCCTAGCGCGTCACGACACGCCCGGCTTCGGCCCCTGGTCTACCAAGGCCGGCGTTGTGCACGTTCAGCCGCCCGTTGACCTGCTGCGGTTGATGTTCACGCTACGCTTCAGCCTCGACACCTGCGGCCCGGACAACGGTCCCTTACGCGCCATCCCAGGCACGCACCAAACGCTGCTCAGTGCAGGCGAGATAGATGTAGCCGTTAGCCAATCGTCCCAAACGACCTGCACGACCGACGCCGGCGGCGTGGTGGTCATGCGGCCATTGCTCCTGCACGCGTCGTCGCCCGCCCGACACGCCAGTCGTCGGCGGGTGCTGCACCTGGAGTTCGGTCCACCGCAATTGCCGGGACATCTCAATTGGGCCATGGCCTGAAAGGAAGCGGCCGTGCATTTGATCGTCTTTGCTGGCCCACAAGGCAGTGGCAAATCCACATATTGCTATAAACATTTCGCTGAAACGCACATCCCGCTGAACATGGACATGCTGCGCACTGGCACTCAAGAGCGAGGCTGTTGATCTGAGGCCCTGTGGAGCACGCGATGTCGCTCGGCCATCCGTTGTCGCTCCGAAGAAGCAATCCGCCCTAAGTGGCGGACGGCGAAACTTCAAATTGACATGCCGCCGTCGACGCACAGCGTTTGGCCGGTGATGTAGGAACCGGCCTGGCTGCAGAGCAGCAGGCAGAGGCCGGCGCAATCTTCGGGTTGGCCGAGGCGGCGGAGCGGTAGGAACTTGCTGCGCTCCTGCTTGGTGGCTTCGTCTTTCAGGTCGGTTCGGTTGCGGTACGTGTCGAACCAGCCGGGGGCGATGCAGTTGATCGTGATGCCGTCTTTGCCGTAGCGCTTGGCGAGACCGGCCGTCAGGTTGGCAATGGCGGCGCGGCTGGCGGCGTACGGGGCCATGCTGGCGTTGCCGCGCAGGCCTTGAATGGAGCCGAGGTTAATCACGCGCCCCCATCCCCGCTCGGCCATCGTTGGCAGCAGGCGTTGGCACAGACGCGTGGGGGCGACGAAGTTCGCCTCCATCTCCTGGCGCATGCGCTCGGCGGTGAACTCTGTGAACGTGCCGAACGATTGAATCGATCCGTTGTTGACCAGAATGTCGACGCCGCCCAGCGCTGCCACGGCTTCGTCGGCTAACCGGTCGGGCAGGGCTGGATCGCTCAGGTCGCCCCCGAACGCGAAGGCTTGGCCGCCCGCGGATTTGATCGCGTCAGCTTCGCGGCGGGCGACGTCCAGGTCGATGTCCTGAATCGCCACCGCCGCCCCGCCCGCGGCCAATGCTCTCGCCATCGCCAAGCCGATGCCGCGCCCCGCGCCGGTGAACAATGCGCGGCGTCCGCTGACAGTAAAATCAGGCATCTGCATGAACGGGATGGTAGCCGACGCCGAAAGGTTGGGTAGTCCCGCTAATCGTCCCGTTGGCCGAACGCGCTGACGCGGCAGGATGTGATCGCGTCGTGCTAGCGCGGGCGCACGACCAGTTGCTCCACCACCGCCCGCGGCGGCAGCGTGATCGCCAGCAGCACGCACGCGGCGACGTCGTCGGCCTGCAGCATCTGCAGCCGTTTTTCCTGTGGCGGCGGTGACGGCCGCTTGTCGAGCAGCGGCGTGTTGATCTCGCCGGGAAAGATGCCGCAGGCACGGACGCCGTCGGCGCGGTGCTCTGCGTTGATCGACTGCGTCAACCCCGCCAGCCCGAACTTCGAAGCGACGTACGCCGCGCCCGCGGTGGCGTTGGCGGCAAGGCCGGCGTCGGAGATGACGTTCACGATCGTTCCGCGTCCCATCCGCCGCATGGCCGGCAGGAATGCGTGCACGCAGAGGAACGCGCCCGTCAAATTGATGTCAACGATCTGCTGCCAATCGGCCGGTGAAAGCACGGTCAGTTGCCGGCTCGCCACATTCGTGCCGGCACAGTTCACGAGCGCGGTTGCTTCGCCGAACTCAGACGTAACACGCTCAGCCATAGCGGCAACGTCTGCGGGGCGGCTGATGTCGCACGGGCAGGCAAGAAACTGCTCCGCCGGTTGTGAACTGGTTCGAATGGTGTCGAGCAGCGCCTGCTCCGTCCGCCCCACCACGGCCACGCGCCAACCGATCGCCGCGAGCCCATGCGCCACGGCCCGGCCCACACCACTCCCGCCGCCGGTGACGACTGCAATCTCACTCACGCCACACCTCCGGACAACGTCCGACGCAGTGGCGGAAGTTCAACCCAGCGTCGCTCCCGCGTCGACTGCTCGGCCGCGTCCATCACCAATTGAACAGCCGCCCCTTCGCCAAAGCCCGACCGACAGGGGCGGCCTTGGACGATCGCGTCAATGAACTCAAAGCCTTGGTCGTAACGGAACGTCACCAGCGGGTCGCCGGCGTTCGGGTCGCGCGGCGAGCCGTGCCAGACGTGAAACTCTTTAGGCACGCGGATCGTCCGCAAATCGGCGTCCCCGCGCCGGCCGACACGCAGTTCGAAAGGCTTTTGCGTGGAGTAGACGATCGTGCCTTCCTCGCCGTTCAGTTCCACCACGTCCTGTCCGCGCAGGCCTTCGCCACGGCCGGTGGCGAGTTTGGTGCTTTCCAGCATACCGCTGGTATTGTTTTCGAACTCACACAGAAGGCCGACCCAGTCGTCGACGTCCGACGGCCGACCGCCGCGCTCGGGCACGAAGTTTCGCAGATCCGCGACGAGCCGGCGGATCGGCCCGACCAGCAGATGGGCGTAGTCGATGCGGTGGGAGAGCATGTCGCCCATCTCGCCCGACCCGGCCAGGCGTTTGACCTGCCGCCATCCGAGCGGGCGGGCCTGCCAGTCCTGAAACCGCTGTGCGCGAAAGTGATACGGCACGCCCACCGCGCCTTGGTCCACCAAGTGCTTCATGTAACGCATTGCGGGCACGAATCGGTAGGTGAACGCCGTCATGTGCCGTACGCCGGCCCGCTCAGCGTGAGCGTACAAGTCGAATGCGGCTTCGTAAGTTAACGCGAGCGGTTTCTCGCACAGCACGTGCCGCTTGGCCTCGATGGCGGCGCGCACGATGTCGGCGTGCGTGAAGTTCGGTGTGGCCACGACCACGGCCTGCACGTCCGGATGACGAACGGCGTCGTGGTAATCGCGGAACAGCAGCCGAATGCCCGTGCGTTCGCCGGCCGCGGATAATGCCGACGCGTCGCTGTCGCACAACGCCACCACCTTGGCGTCCGGCGACAGCGCGATGCCGTTGAGATGATTTTGCAGCGCGATCTGCCCGACACCGACGATCGCCACGCCGACCTTGGTCATGCCGTCAGTGTACGCTGCCGTTCCCGACCCGCCGAATGCGCCGGACGACCCGACCTTTCGAGGCTTTTATCCGACGCAGGTTGCGTCACCGCCGGCAAAAAACGTGGTATAATCCCGGCCCGGCTTCGCCGGATTTTCAGGCAGGATGACCCCACGATGAGCAGCACCTGGCAGCAACCCATCCCCGACATCTACACCCAGCTTTCCGAGCCGGAACTGCGCGTCCGCATCGACTTGGCCCGCGAAGCCCTTGGCAGCCGGCTCGTGATCCTGGGCCACCACTACCAGCAGGACGCGATTATCGATTTCGCCGATTTCGTCGGCGACAGCTTTGAACTGTCCCGCAAGGCCGCAGACCAGAAAGATATCGACTACGTTATCTTCGGCGGCGTTCATTTCATGGCCGAGTCGGCCGACATTCTGACGGACGAGCGGGTGCAGGTCATCCTGCCCGACCTCGGCGCCGGCTGCTCCATGGCCGACATGGCCAACATCGATCAGACGCACGAGGCGTGGGACCAGTTGAATGAAGTGCTCAGTGGTCACCCGATCGTGCCGATCACGTACATGAACAGCTCCGCGGCGATCAAAGCCTTCGTCGGCGAACACAACGGCGCGGTCTGCACCAGCAGCAACTGCCGCAGCGTGTTGGATTGGGCTCTGGCGGGCGGCGCCGCGCCGATCACCAACGGCGTGCGGCCGAAAGTGTTGTTTTTCCCCGACCAGCACCTCGGCCGCAACACGGCGTACGCGATGGGCTTCCCACTCGACAAGATGATCGTCTGGGACCCGCGCCAGGATCTTGGCGGCCATACCGCCGAGCAGATCCGCGACGCCGACTTCATCCTCTGGAAAGGCCACTGCTCCGTGCACGCCCTGTTTCGGCCGGAACATATTGATCGGATTCGCGCCCAGCATCCGGACGTGACGGTGATGGTTCACCCCGAGTGCCGTTGGGAAGTCGTGCAGAAGGCCGACCTGGCCGGCAGCACGGCGTTCATTGTCGATCAGGTCAAGAAAGCTCCAGCAGGCACCCGCTGGGCCATCGGTACCGAAACGCACCTGGTCAACCGCTTGCGCAACCAGTTTCCCGAGCAGCACATCAGCGTGCTGTCCGATTGCCAGTGCCTGTGCACGACCATGTTCCGGATCGACTTGCCCCACTTGTGTTGGGTCATCGAAAACCTGGTCGAGGGAACGGTGCTGAACCAGGTCAAGGTCGACGCCCACACTCGGCAGTGGGCGACCGTCGCGCTGCAGCGCATGCTGGCGATCAAGGCCACCGGCAACGCCTTGGCAACCGACCGGGCGAAGCAGGTCGCCACCGGCCCGAGCAACTGGCCCCCTGCCGACCCGGCCGTGTTGGCGCGGCAGGGCATTGTGGACTGATCAATTCGTCATCGGCACGCCCGGAACCGTCTCGGCCGGTGTCACGCCAGGCGGCGGCACGTAGTGGTCGGTTCGAACCGACCACCGGCCGATCAGGAACGACAATGCCGCGATGAGCAGGCCGGCGATGATCAGCAGGGGCAGCGATGATAAACCGTCCGTGGGCCCGCCGTGGTCCACTACCTGCCGCGAAACGCCGGCCGGCGTTTTGGGTGCGGCATTTCGGTCGAAATAGTTGTTGAGCGCGTCGCAGACGTCGGTTACTTCGTGGCTGGTCGAGTCGCCGAAGTAGTTCATCCCGCTCGGCCCGGATACCAAATAAACGAAATGCCGCCGGCCCCAGGTCGGGCGGTCAGGGTCGACCCAGTAGGACGTGATATCGACTTCCTTCACCCCGCTGAGGTCAGCCGCTGTTAGGGTAGCCGGGTCGTCGACCTTGTGGTCATCCAGCTTTACGACCGCCCGCCGTCCGTTGCGCGACATGATCGCCACCACGTCCGCCAGGCTCTGCGGCGTTAAACGCAGGTGTTTGAACGGACGGGCCGGTGGGTTCTGCTCCATAATGGCACCTTAGCGACGGCCGGCGGGTGGGATCAATGGTGCGACCGATTCTCGCCCCCAAGCCCGTCGTGCGGAAAGTTCTGAAAAGCACGCGTCCGGCCACAACCCATGGCCCTTTCGCTTGTATCTGTTCCAGGGCCGTCAAACGACTTGTGCCCGAATCGGTCATCTGCGAGAACGGAAAGGCTATGGCATTGCTGCTGCGGAACGTGATTGAATGGTGTACCCGATTGCCGACAGACCGATCCCGGGTTGTTCCTGTGCTCGCACTGACGTTGTGCCTCCTTTCCGGCTGCGGCGACAAACAGACCGCTGAGGGCAAAAAGGAAGAGCGGCGGCCCCTTCCCGTCGTCATCGCGGACGCCCGCCGCGCCGATTTCCCGGTTTACCTGGACGCGCTCGGCAGTGTGGCCGCACTGAACACGGTAACACTTCGGTCGCGGGCCGACGGCGAAGTCATGAAAGTGCATTACACCGAGGGGCAGACCGTTAAAAAAGGGGATCTGCTGATCGAGATCGACCCGCGGCAGTACCAGACGGCCCTGCAACAGGCGCAAGGCCAACTCAGCCGCGATCAGGCGATGCTGCAAAACGCCCAAGCCGACCTCGCCCGCTACACCGCCGCCCGTGAAACGGTCAGCCAGCAGCAAATCGACACCGCCGAGGCAGGCGTCGCCGAATATCAGGCGGCCCTTAAAGTCGATCAGGCCGCCATCGCGGGTGCGGAACTGCAGCTCAGCTACTGCCGGATCACCGCCCCCATCGATGGCAAGATCGGCCTGCGAGCGATCGACGTCGGCAACATCGTCCGCGCCGGCGACAGCACCGGTTTAGCCACCATCACCCAACTGCAGCCGATCGGCGTGATCTTCAACCTTCCGGAGGTACACCTGCCGAGCGTGCTGCAAGCCAGCAAAAGCGATCGCAGCGTCACGGCCGACGTCTTCGACGCCACACGTACGCGCAAGCTCGCGTCGGGCGGATTAGAGGCGATCGACAACCAGATCGACCCGACGACCGCGACCGTTCGCATCAAGGCCGTCTTCGACAACAAGGACGGCATGTTGTTCCCGAACCAATTCGTCAATGTCCGCTTGCTCGTGCGGACGCTCGACAACGTCGTCGTGACGCCAACTGGCGCGGTCCAGAACAGCCCCGACACCCGCTTCGTCTACGTCATCCAACGCGACGACACCGTCGAGATGCGCCCCGTGACGGTCGGCCCGGCGGAGGGCGAACAGACGGTCATCGACAGCGGCCTGCGCGACGGCGAACGCGTAGTCGTAGAAGGCCTGGACAAGCTCGCCCCCGGCATGGCGGTGAAGCCGCATTACCCGAGCACGCGCCCGGCCGTCGCGGCGGTTAAGGCGGGCGACGCCTCGTGAGTCCGTCGCGGCCGTTCATTCTCCGCCCGGTGGCCACAACGCTGCTGATGGTCGCCCTGCTGCTGGTCGGCATGGTCGCCTACCGGCAGCTGCCCGTCTCCGCGCTGCCGCAGGTCGATTACCCGACGATCCAGGTCGTCACGTTCTACCCCGGCGCCGGCCCCGAGGTGATGGCCAGCAGCGTCACCGCCCCGCTGGAGCGCCAGTTCGGTCAGTTGCCCGGCCTGACGCAGATGACCAGCACCAGCAGTGACGGCAGCAGCGTCATCACGCTGCAGTTCTCACTGGAACTGGAAATCGACATCGCCGAGCAGGAAGTGCAGGCCGCGATCAACGCGGCCACGAACTTCCTGCCGGACGAGCTGCCGAACCCGCCCGTCTACAGCAAGTCCAACCCGGCCGACACGCCCGTCCTGACCATCGCCCTGACCAGCGACAGCCTGCCCATGACGAAGGTGCAGGACCTGGCCGACACGCGCTTGGCGCAAAAGATCAGCCAATTGCCCGGCGTCGGACTGGTGAGCATCAGCGGCGGGCAGAAGCCGGCCGTCCGCGTGCGCGTCAACCCGACGAAGCTCGCCGCCATGGGCCTGACGATGGAAGAGCTGCGCCTCGCCATCGGCCGGGCCAACAGCAACGGCGCGAAAGGGACGTTCGACGGCCCGAAGCAGGCCGTCACGATCGGCGCGAACGACCAGTTGCTGTCGAGCGAGGCGTACCGCAACGTCGTCATCGCCTACCGCAACAACGCCGCGGTGAAACTGAGCGACGTCGCCGACGTCGTCGACGATGCTGAAAACGTCCGCCAAGCCGCTTGGGCGAACGGCCGCGAGGCCGTGATCATTAATGTGCAGCGTCAGCCCGGGGCGAACACGATCGCCGTGGTCGACAGCATTCTCGCCCGCCTGCCCAGCCTGCGCGAAGCCATGCCGCCGGCGATGAAGATCGACGTCCTGACCGACCGCACCACCACCATCCGCGCCAGCGTCGCCGCCGTGCAGCACGAACTGATCATGACCATCTGTTTGGTCGTGCTGGTGATCTTCCTGTTCCTGCGCAATATCTCGGCCACCATCATCCCCAGCGTGGCGGTGCCGCTGTCGATCGTCGGCACCTTCGCCGTCATGTACCTGCTCGGTTACAGCCTGAACAACCTGACGCTGATGGCCCTGACGATCAGCACCGGCTTCGTGGTCGACGACGCCATCGTGATGGTCGAGAACATCATTCGCTACCTCGAAGAAGGCGATTCGCCCCTGGAAGCCGCCCTCAAG
>DASVSC010000138.1:0-9129 GCA_036388295.1 Tepidisphaeraceae bacterium
AATGTGACCGTGCGTTTCACCGCCCGCACCGACCAGGACACGGCCATCAAAACCGCGTCGCTGCGCGTCTTTAGCAACGTGCCGAGCCGGCGCGGCTTCAGCATCGTTCCCGCCCGCGGCCTGCCCACCAACGGCACCAGCGGCAGCCTCGAGCCGTCGCTGCAGAAGATCTTCAATCTGTACGGCCTGCCGATCGACAGCGGCGAGACGGATGCCGAGAACTACAAGTACCCCAGCACCCCGTCCGCCACGAGCGACGAAATCGTCGGCAACACCTTCGTCAAGGCCGGTAGCGGCCAAGTGACGGTTACGCCCATCGGCGTTTTCACCAATCAGTCGACGCCGACCGTCCGCATGGGCTACTACACGCCCGGCAATCTCGACAGCGAAAAATACCTCTGGTACGGCATCGGCGAGACCAACCAGAGCGTCAACCCGGTCTTCCTCGGCACCACCCGCTTCGACCCCGGCTCCGCCGAGTTCGGGCTCGTCACCGAATACCCCAACTTCGTCAACGCGAACGGCACCGTGCGCAAGGTCTACTCCGAACGCACCCTCAACCGCGCCTGGAGCGACAGCAGCACCTTCAACCACTTCCGCGTCTACCCGTTCATCAACCAGCGCGGCGATGTCGTCGAGAACAGCTACATCGTCGCCCAGGAAGAGTTCGAGCAGACCAACGTGGCCGACAACAACGACCTGATCTTTGTGGTCACGAACGTCAAGATCGCCGACAATTCGCCCACGCTGGCCGTCGAAAATCCCAGCGGCTACCCGGATAACGACACCGTGGTGTTCAACAAGGTGCAGATCCCCGACCCGAACGCCACCAACATCACGCGCACGTCGAACAAGATCACGTTGCGCAACAGCGGGCGGACGCCGCTCGTCGTCTCGCTCGGCGTCAGCGGCGAGTACGCCATCACCAACGGCGGCGGTTCGAACGTCACCATCGCCCCCGGCGAGAAGCGCGATGTCACCGTCCAGCTCACCACCAGCAACGCCAGCGGCGATAACGCCCTGCGCCTTGGCTCGCTGACGATCACCAGCAACGACCCCGACCAGCCGACCCGCACCGTGAATCTCCGCGGGTTCTGGTCGCGCTACTCCGAACAGCAAGGCCCGGGTTCGCCCACGGTCGAGCCGACAGCTCAAGAGATCGTTAACGACATTTTCGGCTACACCACGGTCCTGACCAACGGCGGACAGAACCTCAATAATGGCGGTAATGTTCAGCAGACGGGCGACGAAATCCTCGCCAGCTACTTCACCGCGGCCGACACCAGTGCGTCCGTCCGCGTGACTGAACTTGCTGCGTTCCACAACCAGACGTACCTGGCCTCGGACGGCGTGACGTACGTGGCCACCAACAGCTACATGGGCGTCTATACGAAGGGGAGCGTTAACAGCAGTTACCGTGAACTGTTCAAGGACAAGCCCGGTACGGGCCAGATGGTGTTGCCGACGCCGAGCACCGGCAGCGGAACGAGCGTCGGGATCACGACGAAGAGCTTCCGCCCGACGTCCGCGACCCAAGTCTTCGGCTTCGTCGTCGAGAAGCGTACACCCGACGCTAACAACGGCGGCGGCGAGTACAGCGACCCTTCGCTCAACACCTACAACCCCAACAACGTCAACAGCCCGCGCAGCCAAGGCCAATTCCTTCGTTTCTTCCCCGCCCGGGACAAGAACGGCGTGCTCATTCCGAACACGTACATCATGCTGCACGACTACAACCGAACGACCACGAACTTCGACTTCAACGACAACGTCTACCTGATCAGCAACATCATTCCGGAAGGCTCGCTCAAGTCGCCGGTGCTGGCCGAAGGCGTGCGGTCGGGCAGGAGCGTGCGGTTGACCTTCGCCTCGCCCACTGACGGGCCGAAGATCACCGGGTTCAACGTCTACCGTGCCCGTAGCGCCCGCGGCGCGTACTCGCTGCTGACCGACACGCCGCTCGCACGCTCCAGCAACACGTTCGTTGATGAAACCGCCACCGGCAGCGGGGCGTACTATTACGCCATCGAAACCGTCGGCACCGGCGGCAAAAAATCGGCGCGCGTGATGGTCGTCGTCTGACGAAAACGGCGTACCGGATGCCCAACGGAGACGATCGTTTTCTTGACAGCAAAAGGCCCTGTCGAGTAGCGTCCCCGCTTCAAACCTGCGTGAGGACACGAGCGTGATGCAACGGTGGCGGACGGCGGCAGTGGCGACGGCGGTTCTCGTAGGCGTGGCCGGCTCTGCCCGGGCGGCCGACCTGCCGCCCGCGGTCCGTGAGGCGGCGGCCGCTACCGGCCAGCGCGGTGCGATCGACGCCTACATCAAAGGCCAGTTCGAACGCATCGCCACCGGCAAAGGTGCCGGCGCTGCCCGTGACGAACTGGGCCGCCAGTGCGACGCCAATCAGGCCGTCACGCCGTCGTCCAGCTTCCAGAGCGAGTACATCAGCAGCCTCGTCCGGCAGATCGACCCGCTGTTGGCCGACAAGACCGAAAAGGCCCTGAACGTCCGCCTGAACGCCGCCGTCGTGGTCGGCCGGCTCTGCAGGGCGACCCGCCTGGGTGCTCTCGACCCGGTCGCCCAACGGCTCATGAGCGATCCCTCCTCTGCCGTCGCCCTCTGGGGCGTCAAGGGCGGGGCCGAACTGCTGCCGTCGATCCTGGCGGTCGAGTTCAATCGCAAGAAGCAGACGTTGATTTCCGCGATCGTCGGCGCGGTCCGCACGCATCCCGACGCCGGCCCGCTGGTGCAGACGGCGTACGACGCGCTGTCGCTGCCGACCCAGACTCCGCCGCTGCCGCCCGATGCCTTTAAGCTCAGCCTGGACGGCATGAACGAATTGCTGGAAATTCGCGTCAAGCAGTACGTCACGATGATGCCGTCGACCCCGCAGGCCGAGCGTGTTCCTCCAGTGTTCTTCGTCCTCGAGCCCAGCCGTAGTCTGCTGATCAAAGACGCGGCCCTGCGTGTGCGCACCGTGCAGAACATGATGACCCTGCTCAGCCTGGCCGCCCAGCACACGGCGACGGTACCTGCAGGGGAAACCCGCGTGCAGACGATCGGGCTGGTCACCAGCTATGCCGGCACGCTGAAGATTCTGTTCGGCGACGCCGGGTTCAAACAGCCCGCGGTGGCGGCGAAGTTCGACCCGATCATCCGCGCCCGCGACCCGATCGTCGCGGCCACGCTCGTCGGGCAGGTCAATGAGGCCTTGGGCGCGGTCCGCGCCTTGCCCGAGTTCAAAGTCCTCAAGGACGCCCCGCAGGTGCAGGGCGGGAGCTGATCCTCGCCTGATATGCCGAGACGCGCGCTCTGGCCGATCTTTCTGCTGCTTCTGGTCGCCGTGTCGTGCGACCGCCGCTCCGCCGACGACACCGCCGTCTTCCGCTTCATCAACCGCGGCGACATCATCACGCTCGACCTCAACCAGATGTCGTACGTGCAGGATTTCCGCATCACCTACGCCATCCGCGAAGGCCTGTACGCCCCGGCCGGGCCTGATTTCACGCCCGTGCCCGCCGGCGCGACGAGTGCGGAGGTGTCGCCCGACCAACGCACGTACACGTTCCGCCTGCGGCCCGACGCCAGGTGGTCCAACGGCGACCCGGTCACGGCCGACGATTACCTGTTCAGCTGGAAGCTGATGCTCGACACGCCCGGCGAGTACACCTACCTGTTCTATTGCATCGAAGGGGCCAAGGCCTACGAAGAGGCCGTGAAGGCGGACCCCAAGGCGGATTTTTCTCAGGTCGCCGTGCGGGCGATCGACCGGCACACGTTGCGGGTGACGCTGTCGAGCCCGGTGCCTTATTTTCTGGACCTGGCCGCGTTCCCGCCGTTCTACCCACGGCACGAGCCGTCCATGCGGGCGTTCAAGTTCCCGGAAGCGCCCGGCTACGACGCCAAGTACACGCGTCCGCCCGCCGTCGTCACCAACGGCCCGTTCGTGCTGAGCGACTGGCAGTTCAAAAAGGTTCTTCGCCTGGACCGCAACCCGCACTATTGGGACGCGGCGAATGTGAAGCTGACGGCCATTGAGAACGTGATCAACGACAACACGCTCAGCCAGTACCTGCAGTTCGAGGCCGGCGCGGTGCAGTTCATCGCCGACGTGCCGGCCGAGGTGGCACCGGAGCTGCGCGAACAGAAGCATCCCGGTTTCACCACTGCCACCGCGTTCGGCACGGCGTTCCTGTCGCTCAACACCCGCCCGACGCTGCCGGGGAGCGACGCGAAAAATCCGCTCGCGGACGTGCGCGTCCGCCAGGCGCTGGCGATGACGATCGACAAGACGTTCATCACCGAAGGCATCACCCGCCTCGGCGAACAGGTGGCCACCACGTACATCCCGCCCGGCACGTTGCCGGGCTACCACAGCGCGCCGGGCCTCGCCTACGACGTCGCCAAAGCCAAGGCCCTGCTCGCCGAGGCGGGCTATCCGGACGGCCGCGGGTTTCCGAAGTTGCCGGTGCTGTTCAACAGCGAGAATCAGACCCGCGCCCGCATCGCCCAGGCCCTGAAGCAGCAGTGGAAACAGGCGCTCGGCATTGACGTGGAAGTCGATGGCATCGAAGGCAAAATCTTCAAAGAGCGAAACAGCACTAAGAACTTCGTCATCTCCACCGTCGCCTGGTACGGCGACTACCCCGACGTCTCCACGTTCACCGACAAATACCTGGCCAGCAGTCTGAACAACGATTCGGACTACCAGAGCAAAGCGTACAACGACCTGCTCACGCAAGCGGCCCTGGAGCCCGATGTCGAAAAGCGCTTCGAGCAGCTCCGCCAGGCCGAGCATTTGCTCAACACGGAGGTGCCGATCATCCCGATGTACCACTACGTCAACGCCGCCCTGATCGGCCCGAAGGTGCGCGGCCTGAGCGTGAACGCGCGTAACCTGATGGTCTGGAAAGACGTCTCGCTCGAACCATGATGCGCCTGATCGCCTATCGCCTGCTGCAGCTGCCGTTGATCCTGGCGATCATCTACGTCATCACGTTCCTGCTCGTCTGGGTCGCGCCCGGCGACCCGTTCGCCGGCGAGCGCAACATCGACCCGGCCGTCGTTGAGAACCTGAAGAAGACCTTCCACGCCGACTCGGCCCTTGGTTTCCTCACGTACTACCCGGTCCAGATCCTGCTGCACGGCAACTTCGGGCAGTCGATGCAGTACAAGGAATGGACCGTCAACGACATCATCCGCTCGGCCTTGCCCGTGTCGGTGCTGCTGGGGCTGGTGGCGATGACGATCGCGACGACGGTCGGCGTGTTCATCGGCACCATGGCGGCGGTGCGGCGGGGGGGCGTGGTCGATTGGCTGAGTCTGTCGGTGGCCCTGATCGGCATTTCGCTGCCCAGCTTTGTGATGGCGGCCTTGCTGCTGATGCTCAGCGCCAGCGGCCCGCTGCAGGGCGTCTTCGCCGTCGGCCGATTCGACCGGCCGATCGACGTGCTGCTGCCGGGCGTGGCGCTGGCGCTGGCGCCGATGGCGTACATCGCGCGTCTCACGCGCGTCAGCATGCTGGACGTGCTGTCGAGCGACTTCGTCCGCACGGCCCGCGCCAAAGGCCTCGGCCGCTCGCCGATCATCTGGAAACACTGCCTCAAAAACGCCATCCTGCCGGTCCTCAGCTACCTCGGGCCGGCGGCGGCGTACACGCTGACTGGGTCATTCGTGGTCGAAAAAGTCTTCAACATCCCCGGCCTCGGCCAGCATTTCGTGAACTCGGTCCTGAACCGCGACCGCACGCTCATCCTGGGCGTGGTGCTGGTCTACTCCGCGTTCGTGCTGGTCTTCAATCTGCTGGTCGACTTGGCGTACGGCCTGGTCGACCCGCGCATCGACCTCGGCGGTGCCCAATGACCGCGGACCGCACGCTGTTCACGCCCCGCGTCTACCTCGGCGGCGGGGTGATGCTGGGGGTGCTACTTGTGAGCCTGCTGTCGCTGCCCTGGACGCTTAGCGCCACGTCGGCATTTTACTACGACGGCCAAGCGGGCGAGATGGTCCGCCATGGCCCGACGTGGAGTCCGGCCGGCTGGTTCGGCTACGACACGCTCGGCCGCTCGATTCTCGGGCGCTGCCTGCTCGGCGGGTCGATTTCATTGACGGTCGGCATCGCGGCGGCGGTGGTCGCGGTCTTCCTCGGCACCACCGTCGGCCTGCTCGCGGGGTACACCGGCGGGTGGGTGGACGCGGTGCTGATGCGTGTCGTCGACGTCATGTACGGCCTCCCGTACATCCTGCTGGTGATCCTGTTCAAGATCGCACTGGAAACGCCGATGACGGTGCTGTTCGAGCGCTTGCAGCACGGCCAATGGTTCAGCTCCGCCCAGGCGGCCAATTTGGTCGTGATGTTCCTGTCCATCGGCTTGGTCAGTTGGCTGACGATGGCCCGCGTCGTGCGCGGGCAGGTGCTGGCGCTGCGCGGGTTGCCCTTCATTGAAGCGGCCCGCGCCCTCGGCATGCCGCGGCGGCGGATCTTCCTGCGACACGTGTTGCCGAACCTGGTCGGGCCGATCACCGTGTACGCGACGCTGACCGTGCCGGGGGCGATTCTGCAGGAATCGTTCCTCAGCTTCCTCGGCGTCGGCGTGCGCCTGCCGCTGCCGACGTGGGGCAGCCTCGCCAGCGACGGCGTCGCCGCCCTGACGCCGGTGCGGTTTTACTGGTGGATGCTGCTGTTTCCGTGTCTACTCTTGATGGCCGCCTTGCTGGGCTTAAACTTTCTGGGCGACGGCCTGCGCGACGTGCTGGACCCGAAGAAGGACGCCGGCAAGCTTTAGTCCTGACCGCTCGTTCGTTCGCATCCGCTGTTGGAGTTCGCATGGATAGAACTTTCGGTGTTAAGGATTTTGTCCTGTTCTCCCTCATCGGCGTCGTCATCGTCCTGGTCGTCCTGGCCATGCTGCAGTTCGACCGGCAATGGGACGAGGTGCAGAACATCAAGCAGAAGCTGGAACAGCAGGCGAGCGACCTGCGCTCCATAGGGCAGCAGATCAGCCGCGGCGTGACCGTTGGCGGCGGGGGCGCGCCGACGACCGCGCCGCTACAGAACCTGGCCGCCGCACAGCAGCGCGTGCTGGCGGCGCGACAAAAGCCTGACTTCGCCGAGGGCGATTGGCTGGTCACGGGGCTGAGCGCGAACTTCACGTCGCTCACGCCGATCATCTCCACGGACGGCTACGCGGCGGACCTGCAGTCGAACGTGATCGAAAGTTTGTGCGCGCGGGATCCGGTTTCGCTGCAGTGGCAAGGCCTGCTGGCCGACAGCTGGACCACCGACGACACCAGCGCCAAGTGGGAGGCATACGCCGCCTCCCGGCGGGCCGTACCGTTGACCGAAGTGGAGATCGCCAAGGAAAAGGCCTACCCGGCCGCGGGCGACGACGCGGCGAAGAAGGCATACGTCGATCGCCGCCTGAAAGAAGGCCGCACTGAAGACAGCATTGGTGCCGAGCCGGAATGCCCGCCGGCAATCACCTTCACGTTTAAGCTGCGCCCCAACGCGGCGTTCTCGGACGGCGCGCCCGTGACCGCGGATGACGTGGTCTGGACGTTCGACTTCACGATGAATCCGGCGGTCGACGCGCCGCGCGAACGGGCGTACTTTTCGCGCATCCGCGCCGTCAAGAAGATCAATGAGCGTGAAGTCGCATTCGTGTTCAGTGTGCCATACTTCAAGTCGTTCGAGCTGGCCGGCGGGTTCGGCGTGTTGCCGAAACATTTTTACGAGAAGTACACGCCGCAGCAGTTCAATCAATCCACCGGCCTGCTGATGGGCAGTGGCCCATACATGATGGAAGACCCGACGGCCTGGAAACCGGGCCGTCCCGCGGAGCTGGTGCGTAACCCGCGCTATTGGGGCGTGGCGCCGGCATTCGCCAAGCTCGTGTTCCGCCAGTTCACCAATGCCGTTGCGCTGGAAACGGGTTTCACCAATGGCGAGTTCGACTCCTTCGAGTGCAAGCCGGAGCAGTACCTTTCGCTGAAGAACAACCCGGCCGTCGCGTCGCGCACGCAGAACTACGAATACCAGTCGGCCGTGGGCGCGTACCGCTACATCGGCTGGAACCAAGCGCGCAACGGCAAGCCGACCAAGTTCGCCGACAAGCGCGTGCGTCAGGCGATGACGCTGTTGAGCGACCAGAAGCGGCTTTTGTCCGACGTGATGCTCGGCCTGGCCGTGCCGGCGATCGGGCCGTTCAATCCGGCGAGCCGCCAGTCGGACACGACGCTTAAGCCGTGGGCGTACGACCCGGACCACGCGGCCAGGCTACTCGCCGACGCCGGTTGGGCGGACAAGAACAACAGCGGCATCCTGTCGAACGCGGCCGGTGAGAACTTCGAGTTCAAACTCACTTACCCGAGCGGCATCCCGAATTACGAGAAGATGGTGCTGCTGCTCAAAGACATGTACGCCCGGGCCAAGATCCGCTTGATCCCCGACCCGCAGGAGTTCAGCGTCTTCCGCGACCGCTTGAAAAACCGTGAGTTCGACGCGATCACGCTGGCCTGGGGGGCGAGCATCGAGGGCGACATCTACCAGATGTTCCACAGCAGCCAGATGGTGGACGGCGGGGACAACTGCATGTCCTACAAAAACGACGAACTGGACAAAAAGATCGAGCAAGCCCGCCGCACCGTGGACGAGCCGTTGCGGATGAAGCTGTGGAACGAATGCCACACGATTTTGTACGAAGACCAGCCGTACACGTTCCTGTTCTTCCCGAAGACGCTCGTGTTGCTCGACGCGCGGATTGCCAATGTACAGAAGCTGCCGCTGGGCCTGAACGGCGACAGTGAATGGTATGTGCCACGCGCCAAGCAGCGGTGGACGAAGTAGATGCTCAATTACGTCGTCCGACGCATTCTCCTGATGTTCCCCACGGTGATCGGCATCACGCTGGTGGTGTTCGCCGTGATGTGGGCGTCGCCGGGCGGCGTGGGCGGGTCGTTGCTGAGCGACGCGGGCGCGATGCAGCCGGAAGAACGCAAGGCGCGTGAGGATTATCTCAACCAGCGTTTCGGCCTCAATGACCCCTTCATTGTGCAGTACGCCCGGTGGCTCAATAACGTTTCGCCGGTCGGCGTGAAACCGGTCGGTACTGGTTTTCCCGGGGC
>DASVSC010000139.1:0-3948 GCA_036388295.1 Tepidisphaeraceae bacterium
CCGTTCCGGTCCACCCTGAAGCGGTTGCAGGCCGACTTCTCCGCACGGCGTACGGGCGGCCTTAACGGGCAGATTGTGTTGGACGGTCAGGCCACCGTCCCCACCGGACGCGTGTCCAACGACACGGGCCATGACCTGAGCGACGTGATCGTGATCCTCAGCAATCCTGACTCGCGACGCGGCGACGAAGTGCTGGCGCTGCCCGAATGGAAGAAAGGGCAGACGATCGATCTGGAGAAAGCCTGGAAGGCCGCGGACACGAAGCTGGTGCAGCTGACGAGCGGCCGGCCGGGGTTGCCCCTCTTCGGCTCCAATGTAGCGGTGGCCGGACGGTGGACGGATGCCGTGGCCTGGCTGTACGAAGACCTGCGGGCCCGCACCGCCATCAACGCGATCAGCGGCAGCGCGTGGGACGACAGCCAGCGCGGGTACGGCCGGTCGTTCCCACTCGTCAGCCTGTTCGGCCGTTGCCCGCCGATGACGAACGCGCTCAACGAATCGACACGCACGGACCTGACGCGTCATGGCGTGCGCGGGTGGGACGTGTCGCCCGCGGTGGCCGCGGGGGCGATGGTCGTGCTCGGGAAAGCCACCGGGCCGTTGCCGTTACCGTTGACCGTGGACGGCGAAACGCCCGGCGGCACCGGCGACACGTTTTTCCAGGCCGTGCTGCCGATCGACCGCAGTGCGTCGCACCGCCCCGAACCCCCGGCCACCGCCCCTGCCACCGCACCCGACGTAAAGAAATAATCCATGGCCACCGTTATCAAGACCGTTAATCTCACGAAGCGCTACGGCACCTTGGTCGCGCTGGCGAACCTGAACCTGGAAATCCAGGAAGGCGACTGCTTCGGCTTCATCGGCCCGAACGGCGCGGGCAAGACGACGACGATCAAAATACTGGCCACGCTCCTGCAGCCGACGTGGGGCGAAGCCCGCGTGTGCGATTACGTCGTCGGCTATCAGAGCCGTTTGATCCGCCCGCTCATTGGCTACGTGCCCGACTATTTCGGCGCGTACGAGGACATGCTGGTGCAGGAATACCTGGAGTTCTTCGCCGCCGCCTACAACATCAACGGCAGCGACCGCGACAAAGTCGTCGCCGACGTGCTGGAGCTGACCGACCTGGCTTACAAGCGCGACGCGCCAGTCGACGGCCTGTCCCGCGGCATGAAGCAGCGCCTCAGCATCGCCCGCACCTTGCTTCACGACCCGAAGGTGCTGCTGCTGGACGAACCGGCCGGCAACCTGGACCCGCGCGCCCGCATCGAACTGCGCGAGCTGCTCAAGACCCTGCGCAACATGGGCAAGACGATCATCATCAGCAGCCACATTCTGCCCGAGTTGCAGGACATGTGTAACACCGTCGGCGTCATCGAACGCGGCGAACTGATCTACAGCGGGCCGTGGACGGAACTGGTGAAAAAGGTCCGCACCGGCACTGTGCTGCAGGTCGGCGTCGCCAGCCATGCCGAACAGGCCGTCGCCCTGCTGAGCCAGGAACCGGCCGTCGCCCACGCGTCTCTTGTGAATGGCCATATCGAACTGAACCTGCAGGACGGTGTCACCGATTTCAGCTTCGTCCCCGCCAAACTCCTCGCGGCGAATTACCGGCTGACGATGCTGAAGGAAGAGGAAGTGAACCTGGAAACGGCGTTCATGCGGCTGACAAAAGGGATCGTGCAATAGCATGCTCGGTATTCCCCTTTACCTCTGGCGATTGCTCCCCGGCAACCCGATCCTGCTGCGCGTCGTCGCGACGGCCGGGAAGCGGAAGCGCGATCTGCTGGCGCGGTGCCTATACCTCGGCCTGCTGATCGGCGTGGTGGTGCTGGCTATCGCCACCAGCGGCGGCGCGGGCGGTGGCGCTTCGCTCGACACGCTGACGGCCACCAGCGAACGCATCTTCCACGACATGTCCTACCTGCAGTTGGCGCTCGTCGCCCTGCTGGCCCCGATCTTCACGGCCGGTGCGATCACGCAAGAGAAGGACGCCCAGACATACGACATCCTGCTGGCCACGCCGCTGAGTAACGCCCAAATCGTTCTCGGCACGCTCGGCTCGCGGCTGTTCTTCATCATCGCCCTGCTGCTCAGCGGCATCCCGATCTTCGCGATCACCAAAATCTTTGGCGGCGTCGCCATCAGCGATGTGGCCGTCTCGTGCCTGATCGCGGCGGCTACGGCGTGCGTGACCGGCGCGCTCGCCAGCGCGATCGCTACCTTCAAAGTCGGCACGCGCCGCACCATCTTCGGCTTCTACATGGTCGTCGTGATCTATCTGATCGGCGGCTACCTGCTCGACAGCTTGGCGGTAATGCACCCTACGCTGCTGGACCCCAACACCGGCCAGATGTCGACGGAGCGCGCGAGCACCGGCTGGCTGAGCGGCGTTCATCCATTCCTGGCGCTGCAGACGCTCTTCGCCGGCGGACGCCCGCCCGATCCGGCGTTGCTTCCGCCTGCGCTGCGCGCGTGGCCGCTGGAATGGTATTTCACCCGGCCGTCGACGTTCTTTCCGGTGGTCATGCTCCTGCTGAGTGTCGTCCTCGTGCTGCCGTCGATCGTGCTGCTTCGCCGCATGGCACAGTCGACGACGAGTTGGCGGACGAAACTGCTCGGCTGGATCCCGATCAAGGCCGTCCAAGCCACGCGCCAGCCACGGACGGTCTGGCGGAACCCGATCGCCTGGCGCGAGGGCCGGACCAAAGCATCCAGTGCCCGCGCGTCGTTCGTTCGCTACGCCTACGCCATCGGCGGCCTCGGGGCGGCGGCGGTGCTGGTTTACCTGTACGCGAGCGAGCCGAAGCTGCCGTCGAGCTACATTCAGGCCGGCAGTTACGACCCCGTTGCACGGCGTTTAACCGTTCTCGGCGAGAACCAGACGTACGGCCTGACCGACGCGGTCGCGGTAAAGCTGGACGGCATCGATCAGCCGCAGGACGTTTTATCGGGCCGATACGAAGTGCAAAGCTATCAGCTGAATCCGCAAGGAATCGGTGGCAGCAAGACGATCAACGCAGTCGAATTGTCGCGTATCCGCGGCCGGGTGACGGCCGAACAGGCCCACCAACTGCTGCTGGGCCTGGTGATCGTGGAACTGGCGGTCATCCTGCTCGTCGTCACCAACGCGGCCGCCAGTGCGGTAACACGTGAACGCGAAGACGGCACGTTGGACTTGCTGCTGACCACGCCGATCACCAGCCGCTACTACCTGTGGGGCAAGTTGATCGGCCTGATCGTGTTCGTGCTGCCGCTGCTGATCGTGCCGGTGCTAAGCGTGACGGCGTTCGTGGCCGCCGACCTGTACAAGGCGGGCTTCGCCGGCGCCGGCAGTGCCGCATGGCTGGTGCTGCCCGAGGCCGTGATTCTGTTGCCGATGGTGTCGCTGGTGGTGGTGGCGTTCGCGGCGATCATCGGCATGCAGATGTCCCTGCGTAATCGGACGACCGTCCGTGCCGTGATGAGCAGCCTGGGCATTGTGGCGGGCGTGGTCGCGATGCTCGGCTGGTGCGGCTTCTCCGCCGCCAACAGCCGGCTCGACGTGGCCGCGAGTTTCATCCAAGCGCTCAGCCCCCTCGGCGTGGTGGCGGCCGTGGTCTATCCCGATCAATTCGGCGGGCCGGTCTGGCGCAACAACAACCCCGACCAAATTTTCATGGCGCGCCTGATCCTGCTGATCGCGACGCTGGTGACGACAGCGCTGTACGCCGTCGGCATCTGGTCGATGTACCAGTCGATGGTAAAGAACTTCGACATGACGATCCGAAGGCAGTCGCGCTAGCGCTTGCCGCAAGAAGTCGGCGGGATGAATCGCCGCGAAAGATCGCGAATACATCTGGTCCCCTCTCCCGGTATGGCCGGGAGAGGGTTAGGGTGAGGGCCGGCGACGGAAGACGTGGTCGAAGCGAATGGCGGCCGACGTTCGAACCTGCCCTGTCGCAGCCC
>DASVSC010000140.1:0-30772 GCA_036388295.1 Tepidisphaeraceae bacterium
CTTGCCACCGTCCCTGTGCCCACTTGAAGACCTCGATTTTAATATTGGCTGGAGTTCGTTCGGCAGCCCAGTTCGTGCCGGCTAAGTAGAACTCCGCGGTGGGCTTGACCTCAACGGCTTCGGACCATTTTGTGTCGTCAAGCTCGCTCCAAATAGCGAACAACTGCGCCAGTTCCGGAGGCTGAACGACGTTAGAAGCGAACACGGGGCTGCGCAATGCGTACAGCACCTGGTAGCGATAGGTATGTCCTTCAACCACTGTCTCGTCATAAGCCCAACCCTGAAATGGCGCAGTCAGCGGAGGCTGAAAGCTGGGCGTCGGTAGTGGTTCAGCAGGCGGCATGCCAGCCACTGCTGCGTTTGCCGGTGCGGGTAGCGGGGCTTCCGCAGCACCAGCACCGCCGCCTGGAGCCGCTGGCGGGCGAGGTGGCTGGTATTGCACGCCCAGTAAACCGCCGACATCCACAGGACGCTGTGGATCAGGTGCGACGCTATCGTTATTGCCACCACCGCCGCGACGGCCGCCACCGCCCGCTGGTGCGCGGGGTGTAGGAGCCGCGCGGCGTTTCGAATCTTGCAGTTCCTTGGCCGCTCGGGCTTTCTCGGCACGAATAGCTTCGGGATCCCACTTCGGGAGCAGTTCGTCCATCGGCGGGTCCCACGGGCCTTCGCCGAAGATGACATGGTAGAACGTCGGGCGAAGAAGGTCGGATTGACCTTGCGGCGAGTCGGACCATGTGCGGAATCCATTAATTTCTGCCGGCCCCGCTCCTGCGGCGGGTATCGGGAAAATCGTCACGTCGTTTTTGATATAGGGAACTTCTATCGGTGCGGTCCACGTTCCATCAGGCATGCTTTCCTGACGCATCAATTTCACGGCAACGATTCCGGTTGTCGCGTCTCTTGGAACCTTTTTTTCGTCGAATGATTTAGCTATTTCGTTGGTAAGAATGCGGTAGCCGACACGCACATAACTCATGTCGCGCCCCGGTGGAAGCGAGGTCGCCCCAACAGCGGCAGCCGGTGCCGGTGGGGGCGTCGCAGCGGCTGCCGACGGCGATGGACCTGCGTAGGCACGTGCGGCTTTGATTTCAACAGTTTCGCTCGGCGGTACGGCCGGTAATGCCGTAACAAGCTCGCCCTTCGTGACGACCCGTTGATCCGCGTCGATCTTGAAGTCTGACGGCTTGCTGTTAAATGGCACGCCGGCCAAGACAAGGGGTTCGGTCGACCCCTTCAACGCATCACTCCAATTGCGGATTACGGCGGAGGCGGACGTTTCGAGAGGAGGTTGAACTGGCCCCTCGACTTTCAACGCCTGTTCGACGCGCTCGGTCTGCGTACGTCCGACGTGATCATCAACTTCGCCGGGCCCGAGGGTGCTGCCACTGGGACCGGGCACAGTTACCGGTGCCATCAAAACGTAAGTCCACAGTGTCCAAGCAAGGAACAGCCCCCCCAGGCTGATTGCCAGCCATTGGACATGTTTTTCAAGAAAATCGAGTATCTTTTCCATAAATCACCCTGAACGAAGGGGCCTTCGCGTACTGCAGTTTATCAAGTGATGCCGAAGCCACTACCGGTATCAACTGGTGCGGCACCTGGCACGCCACCCGGTGCGCCAACTCCACCGCGAAGCATGTCCGGGGGCATTAGTGGACCGATGAACCTACGTAGCAACAGGTACTGGGCTCGCAGATGGACCTGGACAACCGGCCGACTGCCATAGATGAACCCCTGCATATGGGCGACCGCGGAATCAACGGTCTGAACGTCAACCGAGCGGACTGACAGGTAACGGTTGCGTCCCAAGCCCGCGAGCACATCCGGCAGTGAAGCCGCCTCACAGACAATCGTCATGTTAAACGGGAGCACGTCATACAGATCATTTGTTGTCTGGCCGAGGGGATTACGCGCAAAATCGACCGGAACCTTGGCCGTCGGGAGCGGTGGGACAACAGGGCCGGCGGGAGCAGCGGGCGCGGGCACGGGGGCAACGGCAGCCGCCACGGCAGGCGGCGGGCTGTACGGCAACGCGAAACGAATGCTGATCAAACGCTTGATCGGGGCTTCGATGACGCCTTGTTTGAACTTCTCGACCGCCGGCCGATTGATGTCATAAATAGCGCGGCAGATCTCCTGCTGCAGCCACAACCCGACTTGGGCGATAAAAATATCGTTCGCTGCCGGGGCAGTGTTTCCAACGATCTTGTCGTGAGCCACAAAGGTTGTCGCGGGGTCAAGATAGACCATCGACAGTTTAGCGACCTCCGCTCGCAGTTGGTCGCCCACGACGCCACGCTGACGGACGATGGCCGCATTCACCTGCGCCAGATTGCTCACCTGGCCGTTGATGATGATGGGCAAATCCCGTTTGATGTTGGCCTCTTCGACGTCACCGCGCGCTTTGATCTCCGGTTCGGTCGGTGGCAAACGTCCGACGAGCGGCGAGTTCAATACGGGCGCCGGCGGACCGGAGGTCGCCGCGTTTCCAGGGCCTGCGGCAAGACCGCCGTTTGCAGTTCCCGCGCCCGCTCCGCCGCCGGATGCGGGGGCGGCCATCATCGCGCCCATGACTTTCCGATACGCATCCATGAACCGATACGCGATCGACTGCTGGCCCGTGCCACCCGGCAGGGCGTTGGGCACGAGCGGCTGGAGTGCTTCTTGCTGAATCCGAACGGCGGCATCGACGAAATCACTGGTCGTCTTCGCCCAGCCTTCGGTAATCTTTCGACCCGCTTCGTAAACAGGTTCCGTCGGGAACCGACGCAGCGGCTGGCGATCTTCATCCTTTGAACTGAGCGTCGGCCAAGTACGCTGTTCGTTGGCGACCTTTTCAAGGCCGCTGCCAATTTCAGTACTCTTTCGAAGTTGAGTCGCAATGTCCGTGTACATGCCGCCGAGCGGGTAGAAGATCAGGACCACGCAAAGCAGCGCGATGACGCCGCAAATAATGCTGACTAGATTCTTTTTGACGATGTCCATGATGAGCGGCTCGGCTGAAGAGGCGGTACGTCGGCTACGCTTCCAAATTCAAGGCGTCACGGCCGCGGCCGCGTCGGGTGCAGCTGGCGCGGGAGCATTCGGATCGGCCGGAGTGGCGGCCGGGTCAGGCTTCACCCAAGGTGCGGGATCTAACTCCACGGCGACCGCGATTTCGAACAACCAGTCGTTTAGAACGGATTCACCCGTGAGTCGGTCGTTGAACGCTTCATTGGAAGGACCGCCAGGTACGACCGGAGCGGCCCCGCTTGGATAGCCCGGAAACATTGGCGGGCGTTCGCCGGGCTCACCCATGCCGCCGGGCGACATGCCCGCGCCTGCTGCGCTAATGCCGGCGGCTTTCGCGGCCTTCGCGGCAGTGATGATCGTGTGATCTCGCGTCAGCGTCGCCATTCGTGCCGCGTCGCGCGACACCTGATTACGTTGGAGAATCCAGACTTTACGGACGGCGTATTGCAGACTCGGCCGCGCCTGCGTTGGCTTCACGCTTTGCAGGGCGTTTTGCAGATCCCGTTCGATAAACTCGACCGCCTGCTCCAGCGGACAGGTCACACGCATGGTCAGGATGAACCCGCGACCTTTGCCGGCGGGATCCGCGGCTGCGGCCGCTGCGGCAGGGTCGGCGGAAGCCGGGGCACCGAAGGAGACAGAACTGCTCGCGCTGCCCAGCGAATCGTCCGTCAGCGGTGGTGCGGCGACGGGTCGGAACGCCGCGTCGGCTAGCTTCGGTGCGAGTGCCGGGTCGTACTGGCTGATCAGTTCGTTGATCTGAATCACCTGCCGCTGGCCGCGGGGCACTTTTTTGATGGCATCGATATCGCCGTTCTTCAGGGCTGTGGCCAAGGGCTCGGGCGGCTGCGGGATGGCATTGACCAAATCCGTCAGCAACAGCGGCCAGAGCGTTTTTCCCTCGTTGAGCGTTTGCAGATTGGCGATCGTGACGCGCTCGGGCTCGCCAGCGGATTGGACGGTGGTCCACTTGCTCGACAGATCCGACGCTCGCTTCAGAATCTCGGCGTTATGACTGCGGGTGGCTTCCTTGCTCGTGTACTGCAGGCGCTCGAAGAACAAGCGAGCGCCGACGACAGTCACACCGCCAACGAACAGCGCGGCGGCCAAGCCGAACCATTTGGTCTTTTCCTGCCAGACGCGTTCCTTCTGGATCGCGCGGGGGAGGAGCGAACTGTTGACCATCGCGCCGCCCATCGCCTGAACGGCCAGGCCGTAGGCGCCGACGACGCTGAGCAGGTTGTCGCCGAACGTGGCCGCCTGCTTCGGGTCGGCCGGGGCGCCGGCGCTGAAGCCGTCGATGCGTTCGACGGGCAGCTGCAGGTTCTGCTGCAGGTATTTCTGTAGGCCCGGCAGCTTGAACGTGCCGCCGAGGGCGTAAATTTTCGTGATCTTCGCGTCGCGGTGGACGCTGGAGTAGAAGCCGATCGAGCGTTGGATTTCGGCGACCAGGTCGGCGAACACCGGCCGCATGTGTTGGAATATCTGGCGGGCGTATTTGCTGGTGGCGGCGTTGCGTTTCAAGTCTTCGGCCTTGACCGCATTGAGTTTGAACGCACGGATCAGGGCTTCGGTGAAGTTGCTGCCGCCGATGGGGATCGAGCGCATCCAGATCGACTGGTTGTTGGCAATCAGCAGGTCGGTGTTGTCCGTGCCGACGTCGACGACCATCGCCACGCCGTCATTAAACCGGCCGTCGAATTGCAGCGCGTTGTAGACGGCCAGCGGATTCATCTGGACCGTCTGGACGTTCAGATCGAAGTCCGTGAAGTAGCCGATGTGCTGGTTCACCAGCTCGCGGCGCATGGCGAAGATGCCGACTTCGATTTCCGGGTTATCTTCTTCGCGGAAGAGCTGGTAGCTCCACTCGACGTCGTCCAGCGGGAAGGGGATCTGCTGAATGGCTTCGAAGCGGACGATTTCGGGAACTTTCTTTTCCTCGACCGGCGGCAGCTTCACGAAGCGGGCGAAGCTGTTCTGCCCGCTGACGCCGACACTCACCACGCCACCTTTGAAAGTGTGGCGCTGTGTGAAGTTCGCGAGCGCGGTCTGGATCAGTTGTTCTTTGTTGTCGCCGGCCTGACTGAGGATGGTTTCGTGTTCGATGAACTCGAAGTCGTCGACCCGGACGCCGTCGCCGTCGCGGACGAGCCGCACGGCCTTGAGCGCACGATTACCGATGTCAATGCCCCAGGCGAAACGAGGAGTGGCCATAACGTTGCCTTCAGTGTTGGCGGGGCATGAACGCGCCCCGCAAGTCCGCTGTCGTAGGTGTACCCCGAAAGCGGGTTCGCATCAATCTTGGTGCGGCGAATCGTCAATAGGTGGTACGCCGGCGGCGGCGGGAAGGTTCTGGGGTTGATCGGTTGATGAGTTGATAGGTTGATCAGTGGCCGCCTGCGATCGTCAGGCGGCCACTGATCGACTCATCAACCGATCACCTCAGATCGAATAATCCGTATCGAATGTGTGGGCCTCTTTTACGCCCACGAACACCTTCTGGCCCCGGCCGAGGCCCAATTGCAGGTGTTGTTGACGGGGCAGTTCGGCTTCCATGATCGTGCCGTCATCCAAACGCTTAAGGGTGACGGTCACGGTGGCCCCCGCAAAGGCGACGTGTTCGACTTCGGCCGCGATCGCGCCGTCCACGCCGGCGGCGACGATTTCGACGTCGTGCGGGCGGACGTAGCTCGTCTTGCCCCCAGCGCCGCTGCCCGCGGTTTCGGCGTGCCGACCGTGGAACAGGTTGACGTTACCGAGGAACTGCAGCACGAACGCGTTGGCGGGATGTTCGTAGACGTTTTCGGGCGTGCCGACTTGCTCGATCTTCCCCTTGTTCAGCACGGCGATCCGGTCGGCCACTTCAAGGGCCTCTTCCTGGTCGTGGGTGACGAACACGCTGGTGATGCCGACGTCGTCGTGCAAATGACGAAGCCACCGGCGGAGTTCCCGACGGACCTTCGCATCGAGCGCGCCGAACGGCTCGTCCAGCAGCAGCACCTTCGGCTCGACGGCCAACGCGCGGGCGAGCGCGACGCGCTGCCGTTGGCCGCCCGACAGTTGCTGCGGGTAGCGTTTTGCGAGGCCTTCCAGTTGCACCAGTTTGAGCAGGTGTTCCACACGATCCCGAATGGCCGACCGGGCCGGACGTTGCCGCCACGGTTTGACGCGTAGGCCGAAGGCGACGTTCTCGAACACCGTCATGTTCTTGAACAGCGCGTAGTGCTGGAACACGAAGCCGACTTTCCGCTGGCTGACGTGCTGGCCGACGACGTTTTCGTCGTGGAAGCTGATCTCGCCCTGCCCGTCGTCCGGCACTTCCAGTCCGGCGATGATGCGCAGCAAGGTCGTCTTGCCCGACCCGCTCGGCCCGAGCAGCGCCACCAGTTCGCCTTGGTTGATCCGCAGGCTGACGTCATTCAGCGCGGTGAAGTTGCCGAAGGTCTTGGTGATGTTCTTTACTTCGATGCTCAATGTCCTGCTCCCGGCTTCTTCACGACCGCCTGCTCCGACTGCTTGCGGTCGATGACGACTTTCAGCAGCAGCGTCACGATCGACACGCTCGCCAGCAGCGACGCGACCGCGAACGCCTGCTGGGTGTTGTACGACTGCCAGATCTTTTCAATGCGCAGCGGCATGGTGTCGTTGGCGTCGGTGCTGCCGCTGACGACGCTGACGGCACCGAACTCGCCGATCGCCCGGGCGGTGCAGAGGATAATGCCGTACAGCAGGCCCCACTTGATGGCCGGCAGTGTCACGCGGCGGAAGGTCTGCTTGCCGTTCGCGCCAAGGGTGATCGCGGCCTGTTCGCTTTCGGTGCCTTGGCTTTCCATCAGCGGGAGCAGCGCCCGGGCGACGAACGGGAAGGTGACGAAGGTCGACGCCAGCGCGGTCGCCAACGGCGTGAAGATCACGCCCTCGTACCAGTTCGAAAACCCGATCGGCCACCAGTGGCCCTCGAACCCGCGCCAATACGCCGACCACGGCCACGGCCATTGAATATGCGTCGCCCAGTCGCCGAAGATGCCGACCCGGCCCATCAGCAGCACGAAGATCAACCCCGCCACGACCGGCGAAACCGAGAACGGCAAGTCGATCAGCGAGATCAAAAACGTTTTCCCGCGGAAGCGGAACTTGCTGATCGCCCAGGCCGCCGCCAAGCCGAACACGGTGTTGAGCGGCACGACGATCAGGGCAACGGTCGCCGTCATGGCGATGGCGTCGCGCGTTTTCGGCGCTTGCCGCACTTCGTTGTTGGCCACCACGCGCTCGCGGCGCGGCATCTTCTCCAGAACTTCCGGGTCCAGCGGCGGGGCGTAGAACGTGCGGACGTACGCGTCCACGCCCTTCGAAAACGCGCCGCGGAACACTTGAAACACCGGCCAGATGATGAACGCGCTCAGGAACAGCACGGCGATGGCCGTCAGCAGCCAGCGCACGACTTTGCTGCCCGGCTGCTGCAGATGGCTCGGCAGGCCGCGGACTTCGGCGGCACGCGTCGCAACGGGGGCGGTCGGGACGCTCATCGCTCGTGCCTCCGCGCCATGGCGTCGATGAAGTTCAGGACGAGCAGGATCGACAACGACATCAGCAGCAGCATCAGCCCGACGGCCGTCGCGTTGGATACGCCGCTGACGCCGTTGGCGTCGGTCGGCTCGATCAGTTTCTCAACGATGATCTGCGGCACGATCTGGCTGACGCCGGGGATGTTGCGCGAAACGAAAATGACCGACCCGTACTCGCCGACGCAGCGAGCGAAGGCCAGCGCCACGCCGCTGATCCAGGCCGGGAACAGCACCGGGAAAATCACCCGGCGGAAAATCGTCACCGGCCCCGCGCCCAGACTCATGGCCGCCTGCTCGGTTTCGGTTTCCCAGTCCTGCAAAACGGGTTGGACCGTGCGGATCACGAACGGCAGGCCGACGAAGACCAGCATCAGCGTCACCGCGTACCAGTCGCGGTTCGGATTGTCCATGTCACTGACGATCGGGAGGCTGCTGAAAACGCTGGCGAACGCGATGCCGGCCACTGCGGTCGGCAGGGCGAAAGGCAAGTCGACAATCGCGTCAAAAATCTTTCGGCCCGGGAAGGGGTAACGCACCAACACCCACGCCACGATCAGCCCGAACACGCCATTGATCGCCGCCGCCGCCAGTGACGCGCCGATGGACAACTTGTAAGCCGACACGACGAACGGGTCTGTCACGGTCGAGTAAAAGTCATTCCAGGACAGCGTCGCGCTTTTGACCGCCAGCGCCGCCAGCGGGATCAGCACGATCAGCGACAGGTAAAACAGCGTGTAGCCGAGCGAGAGCCGGAAACCGGGAAGAACGTTGCGGCGGAGTTGCGGCATGAAAGGGCGGGTATCTTATAGGAATGGTGGGAAGTTGGTAGGGGATGAAGCGGGTGGGAAGTTAATAGTGGGAAGCGGGAAGTGAAGACGCGGCGTTTCCGCCCGTCTTTAACTTCCCACTTCCCACTCTCTACTTCCCACTGATTTACTTCTTATAAATCTCGTCAAACACGCCGCCGTCGGCGAAGAACGCCTTCTGCGTTTTCGTCCAGCCGCCGAACGCTTCGTCGATCGTGAACAGCTTGATCGGCGGCAGCTTCGCGGCGTGCTTGGCCAGCACCGCGGTGTCGCGCGGGCGGTAGTGGTTCTCGGCGATGATGTCCTGGCCTTTGGGCGTGTACAGGAACTTCAGGTACGCCTCGGCGAGGGCACGGGTGCCGTGGGCGTCGACGTTCTTGTCGACGATCGCCACCGGCGGCTCGGCCAGGATGCTGACGCTCGGGTAGACGATGTCGAACTTGCCGGGCGTTTCGTCCTGGGCCAGATACGCCTCGTTCTCCCAGGCCAGCAGCACGTCGCCGACGCCTTTCTGGGCGAAGGTGATCGTCGAGCCGCGGGCGCCGGTGTCGAGCACCGGCACGTTCTTGAACAGCTTGCCGATGTACTCCTTGGCCTTGGCGTTGGCCGTCACGTCGTTGGCCTTCCCTTCTCCGGTCAGGCCGGCGGCCCAGCCCCAGGCGGCCAGGAAGTTCCAGCGGGCGCCGCCACTGGTCTTCGGGTTCGGCGTGATGACCTTCACGTCCGGCTTAATCAGATCGCCCCAGTCCTTGATCCCCTTCGGGTTCCCCGTGCGGACCAGAAATACGATGGTCGAGACGTACGGGCTGCTGTTCTGCGGCAGCTTCGACTGCCAGCCCTCGCCGATCAGGCCGTCCTTCTGGATGGTGTCGATGTCGGCCGACAGGGCCAGCGTGACGACGTCGGCCTTCAGCCCGTCGACCACCGCGCGGGCCTGCTTGCCCGATCCACCATGCGACTGTTCGATGTCGATCTTCTTGCCCGGGTTCTTCGCGGCGTAGTCGGCGATAAAGGCCTGGTTGATCTCCTCGTACAGCTCACGCGTCGGGTCGTAGCTGACGTTCAGGAGCTTGTTCTGTGCAAAGACGCCTGACGTAAGCGTGGCGAACGCGGCGGCGGCTAAAGCGATGTGGCGGAAGCGGTTCATAAAGGGTCCTTCGTTGATTTCGAAAGTTCGATCGAGTGACTGAAAACGGTGCGTGCAAAGGCGAGGTGGAACTGACGACAGCGGCGTCAACACCGTCGGCCGGCGGCGATGCGATCTATGTCGGCAGTCGTCATGGGGCGGGAGAATACGCTGTCGCTTATACGGTGTCAACTATTGCTATCGTTTTAGTGGGAATTAAACGATTCGGCGTTTTATGTTCTGAAAAGGCTGTTTTTCCGCCGACACGGCGGAGCGAAATGGTTAAATGGAAGATAGCCAGTCGGCGTCGGCATTAGCGTCGGCGTCTGAGACGCGGGCGGTGGGAGGAAAATCGCATGCGTCGGAGATCGCGATCTTCTAAAGGTTTTGGAGTCATGCGTGGCAGCGAGCTGCGGGTCATGCGACGTGGCCTAAGTCGCATGGCAATTGGGGCGGCTTTGGGGCACAACGGCGAACGCCAAGCTGCGGTCTTTAGTCTTGACGAGAGCATGACTTCGGCCGGTTTAGGGCAGAATCGGCCGTGTAAATTGGCAGGAACAAAATCGGGAGCGGCAACAGGACTTACGCCATGACTTACGCCAAAGCAAAAGGCCCGCCCCTTGCGGGACGGGCCTTTCGATTGCGGCCGAGAGGGGTCGAACCTCCACGTAGTTACCTACACAAGAACCTGAATCTTGCGCGTCTGCCAATTCCGCCACGGCCGCGTTGCCTGAGGCGAGGCGGAAAGAATACGGGGTCGGCGGTTCAATTGCAACGCCCCGCTTCGGTGTCGGCCGAACGGGCGCGGCTTGACAGGCCGCGCCGGTTTGCCCTATCAGTAGACCGTTTCGCGCTGCCCGCGAAGCCGTCGCACCGTGAACGTTCCCGATCCTTACTTCTCCGCCACAACGGGCCAGCCGGCCCCGGTCCTGCAGGCGCTGATCGGCCAGCCGCCCGCGGGCTGGATGATCCTGTTGTGGGACGTCACGCTGGTGATGTTCGTTTTCCTCGGCCTCGTCAGCGTCGTCGGCTTCATCGGCATCTGGGCGGAACGAAAAGTGGCGGGGCGGATTCAACACCGCCATGGGCCCAACCGCGTCGGACCCGTCGGGCTGCTGCAGTCGTTGGCGGACGGGATCAAGCTGGTCAGCAAAGAAGACCTGACGCCCACGCGGGCCGACCGGCGGCTGTTCTTCCTCGCCCCATACCTGGCCTTCGCCCCCGTGTTCGCCGCATTCATGGCGTTGCCGTTCGGGCCCGATTTCATCTTCGACCGCACGCTCTCCGTCAGCCTGCTGTGGGTGCTGGCAATTCTTGGTGTGGAGGTGATCGGCGTAATCTTGGCCGGCTGGTCCAGCAACAACAAATGGTCTGTCTACGGCGGCATGCGCGAGGCGTGCCAGCTGATCAGCTATGAGATCCCGCTGGGCCTGTCGATGCTGGTCGTCGTGCTGGCCGTCGGCACGCTCGATCTGCTGAAACTGTCGGCCCTGCAGGCGGACGGCCTGCAGCACTGGCTGGTCTTCCGCCAGCCGTTCATCGCGCTGGCGTTCGTGTTGTTCTTCATCGCGTCGCTGGCGTCGAACAAGCGTGCGCCGTTCGACTTACCGGAATCCGATTCGGAACTGGTCGCCGGCTATCACACCGAATACAGCGGCCTGCGGTTCAGCCTGTTTTACTTGGCCGAGTACAACGCCATGTTCGTGATGAGCGGCGTGATGGCGGTGCTCTTCCTCGGCTCCTGGGCCGACCCGTTCGGCCTGATCGCGCGCGGTTACGTCCGCTCCCGCGACGCGGGTGACCGATGGACGCCGCTGCTCTGGAACGCCGCCGCCGCCGGCGTCTTTACGACCAAATGCGCGGCCCTGATGTTCGTCCAGATGTGGGTCCGCTGGACACTGCCCCGGCCGCGCATCGACCAGGTGCTGCACGTGTGCGTGAAGGTAATGGTCCCCGCGTCGCTGGCCCTGCTGCTCGGGTCGGCGATCTGGGAACTGCTCGTCCGGAACGGCTCGATCGTCGAACGGGCTACGCGGCTGATCCTGGCGGCCGGCGGTGTCGCGATTATGGTCGCCATGGCGGGCCTGATCGTCGCGGCTTTTCTCGGCGGGCGTCAAAATCAGCAGCGCCTCTTCAGTGTCCGGCCGGCAGGCGGTGGCTGAGTGCTCGCGATCCTGTTCTACATCTTCGCAGCCATTACCCTTGCGGGCGCAGTCGGCGTGGTCGTCGCCCGGCACATCGTTCACGCGGCCGTCCAGTTGCTCCTGACTTTGCTCGGCGTGGCCGGGCTGTACTTCCTGCTCGATGCCGAATTCCTGGCCGCCGCGCAGTTGGTCATCTATGTGGGTGGCACGCTGGTGCTGATCATTTTCGGCGTGATGCTGACGTCGAACCTCGGCACGCGCCTGCTGCACGCGACGAAAATCGAATCCGCCGTCGTCGCCGTCGCGGCCGTGTGCCTCTTGTCAGCACTGGGCATCGCGATCCGGGCCACGCACTTCGCCAGCGTTCCACGCGTCATCGAAGTGGATCAGAGCCGCCAGCTCGGCTACTCATTGTTGTCCGACCATTTGCTCGCGTTCGAAGTCGCCAGCCTGCTGATGCTGGCGGTAATGATCGGCGCGGCCTACCTGGCCCGGCGTCGGCCGAAGGATGAGGTATGATCGGGTTGCAACACTACCTGATCCTCGGCGCGATACTGTTCGTCGCCGGCGTGGTCACGGTGCTGACGCGCCGCCACGCGATCGGCATCCTGATGGGCATCGAACTGATGCTGAACGCGGCCAACTTGAACCTGGTCGCCTTCAACCACTACGCCGCCGGCCCCGCGCCGGACGGGCGGGTGTTCGCGCTGTTCGTCATCGTGGTCGCCGCCGCCGAAGCCGCGGTGGCGCTGGCGATTTTCTTAAACTTTTACAGCAATTTCGCGTCGGTCGATGTCGACCGCGCGAGCGAGCTGCGGGGCTAAGCGACGATGCCAACCCTGCTCACGCTGCTGATGTTCGTCGTCGTCATGCCGCTGTGCGGCTTCGCGATCCTGATGGCGCTGGGCCGTCGCCTGGGCGAGCCGCTGGGCGGATACGTCGGGACCGGGTTCGCCTTTGCGTCGTTCGCCGCCGCCGTCGGTGCAATGGTCAGCTGGATCGGCAGCCGCGACGGGCACGGCTACGGCGTCGGACCGCTGGTCCGCTCGCTCGGGTGGCTGCCCGTCGGCACCTATCCCGGCCAACGCGTGCCCGGCTTCCTCGACTTCACGATTTACGTCGACAGTTTCACCATCGTGATGCTGGCGATGGTCACGCTTATCGCCGCCGTGGTGCACCTGTATTCCATCGGCTACATGCGCGGCGACGCACGGTTCTCCTCCTACTTCATCCGATTGTCGCTGTTCGGCTTCGCGATGACCGCGCTGCTGCTGTCCGGCACGCTGCTGCAACTGCTGGTGTTCTGGGAACTGGTCGGCCTTTGCTCGTACCTGCTGATCGGATTCTGGCACGAACGGCGCGACGCCCGAAACGCCGCTACGAAGGCGTTCCTCACCAACCGCGTCGGCGACGCCGGCTTCATCATCGGCCTCGGCCTGCTGGTGGCATACGTGGGCAATACGACGCTGCCCGATTTGTGGCTGATGCTGGCCCCGTCGCAGCAGACGCTGATGTCCGGCGGCATGCTCAGCCTGATCGGCTGCCTGCTGTTCTGCGGCGCGATCGGCAAGAGCGCGCAGTTCCCGCTGCACACCTGGCTTCCCGACGCCATGGCCGGCCCGACGCCGGTGAGCGCCCTGATCCACGCCGCCACCATGGTCGCGGCGGGCGTGTTCCTGCTGATCCGCATCGACCCGATTCTGACGGGCGACGCACGGTTGTTCGTGGTCGTCATCGGCGCGATTACGATTGCGGTCGGCACGCTGTGCGCCCTCGCCCAGCGCGATCTGAAGCAGGCGTTGGCGTATTCGACAATGGCGCAGCTCGGCTACATGGTGCTGGGCGTCGGTGTCGGCAGCCGCGACGGCGCGGGCTTTCACCTGCTCACGCACGCGTTCTTCAAGGCGCTGCTGTTCCTGGCGGCCGGCGTGGTCATCCACGGCATGCATCACAAAAGCAGGCTGGAAGGGTATGGCGGCCTGTACCGCCGCATGCCCGTGACGGCGACGACATTCGCCATCGGCGCGCTGGCCATGTCTGCCGCCCCGTTCCTGAGTGGGTACTACAGCAAGGAAATGCTGCTCGGCCACGCCGCGGCGTGGGTGCATTTGGCGGCCGACGAGCACCGTTCGGGGCTGTGGTCACTGGCGCTATGGGTGCCGGTGGTAGCGGCGTACCTGACGCCGCTCTACCTGATGCGGCTGTGGATGCTCACGTTCGCCGGCAGGCCGCGCGACTTGAAGGCATTCGCGCGGGCCGGTGAGCCGGGAATCTTGTCGTTCCCGCTGGTCCTGCTGTCCGGTCTGGCCATTGTCAGCGGCTACCACTGGTTCCCCGTCCGCTCGATGGTCGAAAGCTCCGGCGTCGAAACCCGCGCGTACGCCGCATGGCGGACGCTCGCGCCCGCACCCGCCATCGATCCACTCGATCACACCTGGCCCGGCCCAGCGGTCTTTTCCTCGGTTGATACGGATTTCGACGTCACGCCTGCGCCCGCTCATCCGCTGGCCGCACGGGTTGAGGCCGGCATGAATACCGCCGTCCGCTACACGCACTGGGCTTGGCTGATCGGCATCGTTGCTGGGACAATTCTTTATGCGCGCGGGTTCGCGTTCACTGACCGCCTGTGCCGTTATGCCGTTTTCAATGTGCCGCGCGATTGGCTGCGACACCGCATGTATTTCGACGACTTGTACCGCTGGGTGCTCGTCGGTTCTGCCCGCGCGATCGGACAGGTGGTCGACCGCTTCGATCGGTACATTGTCGACGGTCTTATTGACGGGGCTGCCCGGCTCTACGCCTCTATCGGCCGCGGGACGGCAGCCGCGGACGACCTTATCGTCGACGGCGTCGTCCGCGGTGTGACGCGCGGCATTTGGGAAGGCGGCGCGGGTGTGGGCGCGAGCCAGGGCGGACGCATCCGCGTCTACGTCGCGTCGGCGGTGCTGGCGGCGGCGGTGCTGGCGTCGGTGCTGATGACGTGGGTTGTGCTGCGATGAAAGACTAGATGGAACTGCTACGACAAAACATCCTGTTCGTCCTGACGTTCCTGCCACTGTTGGGGGCCGTGCTGGTATTGCCACAACGGCGGCCGGCCGTCGTTCGGGGCATTGCGCTGGGATTTTCAATCGCGTCGTTCGTGATCGCGCTTGTGCTCACGCTCGTATACGACAGCGGACGCGCGGGGACATACGGGTATGACAACCTGGGCGGTGTGGTGCAGCTCGTACGGCGGGTGCCGTGGGTGCCGTCGCTGCACGCGGAATTGCTGCTGGGGCTCGACGGATTGTCGCTGCCGATGGTGCTGCTGAGCACTTTCGTATTCGTCCTGGCCACGATCGCGTCGTGGAAGATCGACCGACGGCCGCAGGCATATTTTTCGCTGCTGCTGCTGTTGGAAACCGGCGTGCTTGGCAGTTTTCTGTCGCTCGATCTGCTGCTGTTTTTCGTCTTCTTCGAATTGTCGCTGCTGCCGATGTACTTCTTGATCGGCGTATGGGGTGGCGAGCGGCGGGAATACGCCGCGATCAAGTTCTTTATCTACACATTCGTAGGCTCCATAGCGATTTTGGTCGCGATCGTCGGCATTTACCTGCAGGCGGGCAGCTTCGACCTCATCGCGTTGCCGGCGTTGCTGGCGGACACGTCGGCCCAGCATCCGCGACTGGCAATGACGCTGTTCGGCCTTCTGGTGTTCGGCTTCCTGGTGAAGCTTCCGATCATGCCGCTGCACACGTGGCTGCCGGACGCGCACGTCGAGGCGCCGACGCCGATCAGCATGATCCTGGCGGCCGTGCTGCTGAAGCTAGGCGGCTACGGGCTGCTTCGTGTGGCGTGGCCGCTGTTCCCCGACCAAGCCCTGGCGGCTTGGCCACTGTTGGCGACGCTGGCAGTGGTTTCGATACTGGCGGGTGCGTTATGCGCGATCGGCCAGACGGACTTCAAGCGGCTGGTGGCCTACAGCTCGGTGTCGCACATGGGGTTCGTGCTGTTGGGTATTCTCACGACCACACCGGCCGGCGTCGCTGGGGCGATTTTTATGATGGTCGCCCACGGCCTGACCAGCGCGGCGATGTTCTTCGTCGTCGGCGTGCTGTACGACCGCGTGCACCACCGGCAGATCGCGCGGCTCGGCGGCGTCGGCGGCGTGCTGCCGGCGTACGGGCGCTTCGCGTCGCTGTTCATGTTCGCCAGCCTCGGCCTGCCGGGTCTGTGCAACTTCGTCGGCGAGATCATGGTGCTGCTGGGCGTTTTCGCCGCCGCCCGAAGCGGGCCGGTCGCGGCCCACGTGCCGGCGGCCGCGGTGTACGTTGTCGGCGCGGCGGCCGCGCTAGGCATCGTGCTGACGGCCGGCTACATGCTCTGGTGCCTGCAGCGCGTGTTCCTCGGCCCGACGAAAGCCGACACGGAAATGCTGGCGGAACTGGACGTGCGGGAGAACCTGGTGTTGTGGCCGCTCGCCGTTGCGGTGGTCGCGCTGGGCGTGCTGCCGTGGGCGTTGATGCTGACGCTGAGTGACACGACGGTGCAGGCGCTGCTGAAGGTGCTGTCTTGAACGGCGGCGTGCGCATCCCGTCGGCCCAGGAATGGTCCGCCATCGGCGTCGAAACGGCCTTGGCGGCTACGATCGTCGCCGTATTGATCGCGCCCTTTTTTGCCCGGGGCCGGTCGAACACAGTGGTTGGTTGGATCGCTTTGATCGGCGTCGCCGCCGCCTTCGTCATGACACTGCTGCCGGGTGCTTCGGTAGGACGCTTCGCATTTTCTGGCTTAATCATCGCGGACCCGGCGGCCACGCTTTGGCGGCAAGTGTTGCTGCTGTTCACAGGCGGCGTCATCGGGATTTGGTTCGCCTCGACGCGACGCGCCGTGCCGGAAGGGGACGCGCCAGAGTTCATGACCCTGCTGCTGTCGGCGACAATCGGCCTCTCACTTATGGCGGCCACGTCGAACGCACTCATGCTGCTGCTGGCGACGGAATTGGCATCGATGCCGTCCTATGTTTTGGCCGGCTTCCGGAAACGCGAACGGCATGCCGCGGAGGCGTCGCTCAAATATGTCCTCTTCGGCGCGGTCTGCACGGCGGCGATGATTTACGGCTTGTCGCTGCTCTACGGCGTCAGCGGCACGCTCGACCTGGGCGCTTGGCTGACACGCAGCGCCGGCGTGATCCCGCCGGCGGGCGTGATCGGGTTGCTGCTGCTGTTGGCGGGCCTGCTGTTTAAGATCAGCGCGGTGCCGGCGCACTTCTGGTCACCGGACGTGTTCGAAGGGTCGCACGTCGACGTGGCCGCCTACTTGTCGGTCGCGAGCAAAGGCGCGGGCATTCTTCTCCTGGGTCGGCTCTGGTACGCGGCCGCGGGACACACGACGGCGGCGGTGCAAGGCATGGCCGTGACGTTGGCCGTCGTGGCCGTCGTATCGACGACGGTCGGCAACCTGGGCGCGCTACGGCAGACGAGCGTGAAACGGCTGCTGGCGTACAGTTCGATCGCCCACGCCGGCTATCTGCTGAGCGCGATGGCCGTGCTGCCTGCGGGGCTGGGGGCGGTCGTCGCGTATCTGGTCGTTTACGCCGTGATGAACCTGGGCGCGTTCGCCGTACTGGCGGGCGTGGAACGGACGCAAGGTTCGGACGACGTGGCGAGCTTCAACGGCTTGGCGACACGATCGCCCCTGGCCGCCGCGGCGATGGCCGTGTGCCTGGTCAGCATGGTCGGTTTGCCGCCGGCGGCCGGGTTTATCGTCAAGTGGAAGATCATGGCCGCACTCGCGGCGGCCGGCGGGGCGTGGTGGTGGGTGGTCGCCTCAGTGGCAATCAATTCAGTGATTTCGTTGGCGTATTATGCCAAGATCCTGCGCGCGATGTACCTCCGGCCGGCCACGGAGAGCGCGTCGCTGCCGGGGTTGTCGACCGCGATCGCCGCCGCTTGCGCAGTGCTGCTGATCGGGATGCTGGTGCTTTTCGCGCCGCTCGAAGCATGGACGGCGGGGGCAACCTTCTGGCAGCCGGCGCATCATGCGCCGTAAGAATCGGCAACTTTGCGGGTGAGGCGTCGGATCAGTGCGTCGGCGGAACGCGGCTGACCGGTCGCGCGTTCGCACAATTCGCGCGGCCGGTAACGCCGGCCGTGGCGATGAATGTGTTCACGCAGCCACGCCAACAGGCCGCCGAAGTCGCCGCGACTCAGCTCGTCTTGCAGGCGGGGACGCGCGTGATTGACGCTTTCGAAGAGTTGAGCCGCGTACAGATTGCCGAGCGTGTAGGTCGGGAAGTAGCCGATCAGGCCGGCGCTCCAGTGGACGTCCTGCAGGCAGCCCATCGCCGCGTCCGGCACGTCGAGGCCGAAGTCGCTCTTCATGCGCGCGTTCCAGGCAGCAGGCAGATCGGCGACCGAAAGCTGGCCGTTGATCATCGCGTGTTCCAGGTCGAAGCGCAGGGCGATGTGCAGGTCGTAAGTCAACTCGTCCGCTTCGGTGCGGATAAAGCTCGGTTGGATGGCGTTGAGAACGAAACGCCACTCCTCGATGCCGACGCCGTCGAACGCGGGACCGATCGCGTCGCGCACGCGAGGCCAGAAGAACGTCCAGAACGCCCGGCCGCGGCCGACCTGATTTTCCCAGAGGCGCGATTGGCTTTCGTGTACGCCGAGTGAGGCCGCTTCGGCCAAAGCGGTGCCGTATGCGGCGGCTTTGGGAAGGCCCTGCTCGTACAGCGCGTGGCCGACTTCGTGCAACGTGCCGAGCAGGGCACCGATGAAATCGGTCGAAGTGAAACGCGTCGTGATGCGTGTGTCGCCGGGCGCAATGCCGGTGCAGAACGGGTGAAGCGACGTATCAAGCCGGCCGGCTGCGGTGTCGAAACCGAGATCGCGGGCGATCTGAGCGATCACGCGCTTCTGCGCCTCGACCGGGATCTCGCGTCCCACCAGATGCTTCGGCGGCCGGCGGCCCGAGGCGCGCACGGCGTCGAGCAGACGGACCAATTGCGGCACCAAGGAGTCGAACAGCGGCCGCAGCGTCGCGACTGTTTCGCCGGGTTCGTAGGTGTCCAGCAATGCGTCGTACGGGTCGCCGGATGCGCTGCCGTAACAGGCCGCCTCATCGCGCTTCAGCGCGACGATGCGTTCCAGCCACGGCGAGAATGCCGCAAAATCCTTGGCCGCCCTCGCTTCGCCCCATGCGGCCTGACTGAGGACGGTGGCACGAGAGAGTTCGACAACGAGTGTGCCTGGCAGCCGGGTAGCACGGTCCAGGTCGCGTCGCAGTTCGCGGACGACGACCCGCTGGTCGTCATCCAGGTCGGCCGCCTCGACTTCGGCCAGCAGGTCGTGCGTGTCCGGAGCCGTTAAGCGTTCATGCGACAGACGGGCCAGCAGCGCCGCCTGCTCCGCGCGGTAGGCGGTGGCGGCTGGTGGCATCATCGTTTGTTCGTCCCAGCCGACGAGCGCACCAATTGAGTTCAAGGTGGCAATCTCGTGCAGGCGGCTGGCTAGGTCATAATAAGTACGCACTCGATCAATCCTTCCACTCCATCGGCTATCGGTTGGCGTACATGAGCGATCGCATCGACGTCGCGTAAACCGAGAACAGGTACACAGCCGCGATGACGACCGCCGCGCTGAGCGTGTACAGGTAAACCGTCATGTATTGTCCCGATTGTTCGTCAGCAATACGCATGCAGAGATACAGGAGCGTCACGCCCCAAGGCAAGAGCGAGGCGGCGCTGACGTGCACGGCGTTGTAGCACAAGGCGCGGGCCACCACGTCGCGCGGCAGTCGCATGCCCCAGTAGCCGCTTTCCAGCGTCGTCAGACGCACCACGGCGAAGTACATGCCGGCCCACCCCGCCGTGACGAGCAGCGGCGTGAGCAACAGAATAAAGGGCAGGACCACGCGGGGCGGAGACCCGTATGACAAATGCATCACGGCCGTGTGCATGACGATGGCCTTGGTGTTGAATAACAGGGCCGGCAGTACGGCCAGGCGGCCGAAGCGCGCGGCGCGGGCGGCGTCGCCGTGGGCCGTCATCGTTTTGAAAAATCGCTTTGGCCGGAGCAGTGCGGAGACGGCGGTGAACTGGAAACGGGCGAGCGGCCGATCCGTTCCCGCCTCCCATGCCGGCGGGTGGCGGGGCGACTGTGTGGTGCTGAGGGCGACCGGGCTGCCGCATTCCGGACAGTGGCCCTCCGGCGGCAGGCCATTGAGAACGTAGCCACATTTTTCGCAAAGAATGTCGTTGCCCTCAGGAACAAAGTCACGCCGCATCGACTGATGGTATACTGAATGCAGCGATGCGGTGGCGGACGGCCATTTTCTTGTTAGCAGGCGTGGCGCTGACGGCGGGGTGCCGTGACCGCCAGGAGGCCGCACCGCCGCCGCCGGCAACCCAGATTGCCACGACAAGCCCCGCCACCCGGCCGGCGGAAGAGCCGCTGCCGTCCACGTTCATCATTGCAGGTCAGTCGTTCCTTTTTCCGCCGGGCAAACTGGTTGTGCAGGAGCGCGACGAGGGCCTGCGTGTGACGCTGTTCAGCATCGACCCGCCGGAAGCCGTTCGCGACGGGTACACCGGCAACAGCTTCTACTTTCGGTTCACCATCGACGCAGACGCCGCCGAAGATTTGAGCGGCCAGCAGTTCGTGTTCCGCAACAGCGTTGCGGAGCAGGACGACAACACCAACGGCCTCTTCATCGCCGGCGGCCGGCAGACGTTGCGGCCGGTAGACGCCGTCGTGAACTTCGACCGCGTGGACCGCCAACTCGTCGTCAGCATCGGCGGTACGTTCCGCGTCCACGACCAGCAAGCTGCCGATGACGCGCAGCCGGTGGTGAAGGCGCAGGCGATGCTGGAACCGCTGGTGGTCGAGCTGAAAAAGTAGCATTGGCGTGACGCGTTACGTTCGTCCGGACGGTGCGGGTCGCAGACGCGAACCGACTCCCGTGCGGCAGAGTCCACGGCTTCCGCCGCTGACTCTAAGCGCCTTCTTTACGCGACAGGGCATAAACCTTTGGACACTATTAGCGGCAGCGCTGCCGACGCATTATGCGCCGACCAACGCCGGTTGCGGGGCAAGCGTTTCAATCGACGCTCTCGCTTCGACTTTGCCGCCGCTGTTCTTGCCGTACGTCCGCGGACGCGGCGTGACGAGGCTGGTGTCGACAGGCGAGAAGCCGATGTCGACACGGCCTTCGGCGGCGTTCCACGTGGCGATCGTGGCCTTGAGAAAGTTCGTATCGTCGCGGTCGGGAAAATCGGGCTTGTAATGAGCGCCACGGCTTTCATTACGGCTGAGCGCGCCGCGCAGGACGGCTTCGGAGTTGATGAGCATGTCGCCGAGCGCCCGTGCGAACGACAAGTTCTGGTTCGTGTACATCCCGGTGTCGGACAGGCGCACGTTCTGGTAACGGGCCTTCCAGGTTTGCAGTTGATCGATGGTTTCCTGAAGTTTGTCGTTGTAGCGAATCACGGTGCAGTGGTCGGTCATCCACTTGCCCATTTCCTGCCAGATGAAGTAAGGATTTTCCGAGCCGGTGTTGCGGATCAGGGCTTCCTGCTTGGCCTCTTCCTGCTGCACGACGGCGCGGAACGGGGCGTCGTCCATGGTGGCGACGTCGAACGGGGCGACGTCGGTGATGTAGTTCTTAATGCACGGCCCGCCGAACAGGCCGTCGAAGATGCAACTGAGCAGGCTGTTCGCGCCGAGGCGATTCGCGCCATGGTAGGCGAAGCTGGCTTCGCCCATGGTGTAAAGGCCGGGGACGTTGGTCATCATGTTCTTCGGGTCGCCCGGCTTCAGGCCGCCCGTTTTTTCGTCCTTCGTGTACCCGGCCCACATGCCGCCCATGCTGTAGTGGACGGCCGGGAAAATCTTCATCGGCTCGGCCAGCGGGTCGGTGCCGACAAACTTTTCGTAGATTTCCAGAATGCCTTCCAGCTTGCCCAGCACCCGCTCCCGGCCGATCTCCCGGACCTTGTCGCGCAAGTCAAGGTAAACCATGTTTCCGCCGCCGACGCCGAAGCCGTCGAGGCACATGTGGAAGATCTCGCGCGTGGCGATGTCGCGCGGGACGATGTTGCCGTACTTCGGGTACTTGCGCTCCAGGAAGTAGTCGCGGTCGTCTTCGGGAATGCTGTTGGGCGCACGGGTGTCGCCCTTCGTCTTGGGCACCCAGACGCGGCCGCCTTCGCCGCGGGCGCTCTCGCTGATCAGGCGGCATTTGTCTTCGCCGGGGATGGCGGTGGGGTGCACCTGAATCATTTCCGGATTGCCGAGCTTCGCGCCCGCCTGGAAGCAGCGGCTGACCGCGCCGCCGGTGCAGATCACCGACAGCGTCGACTTACCGAACAACAACCCGTTGCCGCCGGTCGCCATCACGACGGCGTCGGCGCGAAAGGCCTTGATCTGCATCGATCGCATGTCCTGGGCCACGATGCCGACGCATACACCTTCGTGCAGCACCGGCCAGAGGAACTCCCAGAACTCGAACTTCTTGATTTTGCCTTCCGACGCCCAACGGCGCGTCTGCTCGTCGAGGGCATACAGCAGTTGCTGGCCGGTTGTTGCGCCGGCGAAGAACGTGCGTTTGAACAGGCTGCCGCCGAACAGGCGCAAATCGCGCTGGCCTTCGGGCGTGCGGTTGAAGGGAACGCCCATGCGGTCGAGCAGGTCGATGATGCGCGGGGCCCAGCTGGTCATTTCCAACACCGGCGGCTGGTCGGCGAGGAAGTCGCCGCCGAGCGCGGTTTCGTCGAAGTGGACCCATTCCGAAAAGCCCTGCTGGCGGGCGATCTCGTTCGTGGCGTTGATGCCGCCTTGGGCGCAGACGCTGTGCGAGCGTTTGACGGGGACCATGGAGAACAAGTCGACTTCCACGTCCGCCTCGGCCAACTTGATGGCACACGAAAGCCCGGCCAGTCCGCCGCCGACGACGATCACACGTTTTTTTGCTGCCATGATTTGTTTCAACGGGCCGTGCCCGCATGCCTCACAGGCCGAGTTTAGCCTTTTTCTCTTCGACGAATTTCAAATGGTGCGAAAGGTGCCAGACGGCGTACTCCATGACCACGCGGGCGGTCTGCTCGCCGCGCTCGGTATGCACGCCGGTACGTGTCAATACGTCCAGGCCCGTCGCGTTCAGGATTCGGACCATCTGCCGACGTTCCAGATCGACCAGCGTCGCCGCGTCTTGGGCGGACTGATGTTCGTATGCAAGGCGTTCGGTAAATCGGTTTTCGTCCCAAGCCGAAAACATCGGCCGGTCTTCGGCGATGATCCGCTTCATCCGATGCGTGAACGCACTTTCGGCATCCGCCAAATGGATGATCACCTGCTGCGTCGACCATTTCCCTTCGACGGGCTTCGCCAGCAACTGCTCACGCGACAAACCTGCCACGGTCCGGCCGATCTGGCCGATGCCTTGCTCGTAGGCGGCGAAAAGCTCGGCGTCGCTTTTAGTGTCGAACATTGATCGCGTCCCGCTCGCCAATGGAAGGCAAAGCACTGTTGTGGTGAGCGAAGGCGCCGACAATCGAGATCAGCCCGCACGCGAACGTGAAGGCGAAAAGGCCCAGGCAAATCCAGCCCCAGCGGTCCTGCGACTTCTTGCTGACCGTCAGGCCCCACGAAATGGCGGCGGTGTAAAAACCGTTGGCCATATGGAACGTGGCGAACAAGATGCCCAACGGGTAGACGACCAGCCACAGCAGCCAGCTCGCGCCAAGGTGGCGTTCGGTGGAGGCACTGGCCGCGCGGTGGTCGAACTTCAGCGTCTCGCCGAACCAGCCGTACATGCCACCGACGTGGAAGAAAATAAACAGCACGAGGGCGACGGCCGTGATGCGCTGGAAGAGGTAAAACCAATTTTTGACGTAGCCGTAGTGTTCGTTGTTCGGCTTGCCGTTGATCGTGACGTAAAGGCCGTACAGCGTGTGAATCAGCAGCGGCAGGTAGATCGCCGTGATCTCAATGCCCAGCAGGAACGGCAGCGAATGGATCTTGTCGACCTGTTGCTGGTACACGTCCGGGTTGCGGCCCTGGATCAGCGTCGCGTTGACCAGCAGGTGCACGCAGATGTAGCCGCCGAAGACAATGCCGCCCAGGCTTTGAGCCCGACGCAGGAGGAAATACACCGGGAACGCCGAAGCGTTCCCGCCAGAGGCGGTTGCGGCCGAAGACAAACAAGGCTCCTTTGGTTTTTCGCGAACAGCCGTCGATTATAGGGAACCCGCCGCCGCCCGCCAAACGGGGCGGAAGTTGTGGCGTCGAGGTTCATCGAAAGAATTCTGCGGAATCGCCCTATTTTACTGCGGTCGTCATTCGCCGGCTTTTCAAAACACGCGACGGTCGCGGTTTTGTCCGGCCGAGCGTGTCGCGGCCGGGCCGTACGGATAAGATTGCCGTGTGGCTCGCACGACTTTGTCCCGAAAACCAACGTCCCGCCGTTTCGTCCTGATCTCGCTCCTGCTCGTCCTAGCGCTTGTAGCGGCCGGCGCGACCATCGCCTGGTTCTGGCTGCCCCACGTGAACGTCACCAGCACGGCCACCGGTCCGGTGGTGCAGGCCTTTTATGCCACCGGCACTGTCCGCCCGGTGCGCGAGTACCCGATCAAAGCCAACACGGCCGGCATTCTGGCGTCGGTGCTGGTCGATAAAGGCGTACACGTCCAGGCCGGCCAGCCGCTGGCCGTCGTTAGCGACCCGGCGCTCGTCTTTGCCGCCGCCAAGGCCGACGCGGAACTAGAAGAGAAGCGCAAGCGGCTGGACGCCAAGACGTCGCCCGTCCTGATGGAGTTTCAAGAAAAGCTGCGGATCAACGCCGAACGCCGTGAGATTGCGGACCGTGATTTCAAGCGTATCGACGTGCTAACGAAGTCGAATGCGGTGTCGATCTCCGACCGCGACGTGGCCCTCGACAAGATCAAGCTGCTGGCCAGCGAAGAAGCGGCGCTGCAGAAACAGCAGGGCGCCAAATCACTGGAATTAGAACGCGAACTCAGCACCGCCAAAGCCGCCCGTGACACGGCGCAATGGGAACTCGACCAGCAAACCCTCCGGGCGCCCGTCAGCGGCGTCGTGCTCGACCGCCCGACCAGCCAGGGAACACGCGTGGCCGTCAATGACGTCGTCATGCGCATCGCCGACGTGAGCCGGGAGAACCTGGTCATGCGGGCCCAGGTGGACGAGGAGGACGTGACGCACTGCCGGGCCGGGCAACTGGTGCGGATGAGTTTGTACGCGTTCCCCAGCCAGCCGATTACCGGCCGGGTGCGGCAGATTTACGACGAGGCGGATCAGGACCGCCGGACCTTTGAAGTCGATGTCGCCTTCGAGGCCGCGCCCGAAGGCCTCTCGGCCGGCATGACCGGCGAACTGGCGTTCGTGGAATCCGAAAAACAGGAAGCGACCGTACTGCCGAGTACGGCCCTGCAGGGCGGGCGGCTGTTCGTCGTGCGCGACGGCCGGCTCGTCGAGCCCGACGTGCGCGTCGGCCTGCGGAGCGTGGAACGCATCGAAATCGTCAGCGGCCTACAGCCGGACGATCGAGTCGTCGTCAGCCCGCTCGGCGAACTCGCGGCGGGGCGGCGCGTGCGGTCGACCTTCATCGAACCGGCCGCGGCCGTTCCCACGAACGCGACCAATCCAGCCAATCAAAACGCGGCTAACCTTAAGGCGTTCTGACGCGTTTCTCTGATGATCACCTTCATCTCCATCCGCTATCTCCTCGCCCACGCCCGGCAGTCGATCATCTGCGTGACCGGCGTCGCCATCAGCGTGTCGATGTTCATCACCATGACGGCGATGATGTCCGGCTTCACCGATAAGTTCATCATTGAAACGGTGGAATCGAGTGGCCACATCACCATCCACGACGAACCCCGACAGGCCGACACGCCGATCCTGGAGATGCACTACCCGAACGCGGCCGGCGTGCTGAATCTCAGCGGGCCGAAGCCGCGCGACACGGTGGAGAAGATCAAAAACCCGACGGGCCTGATCGCCCAACTCGGCCGGCTGCCGGGCGTTATTTCCGCGTCGGCGACCGTCTCCGGCAACGCCATCGTCACGTACGGCACGAAGACCGCGACGTCCACCCTTATCGGCATCGACCCGGCCAAGCACCTGAGCGTCACCACCATCGGCGAAGACCTGACCGAAGGCAGCTTCGGCCGATTGCAAACGACCGCCAACGGCGTCGTGCTCGGCTGGGGCTTGGCGTCGCTGATCGGGGCGCGCCTCGACGACACCATCACGCTCTCCTCGCCCACCGGCGGCCGCACCACCGGCCGCGTCGTCGGCATCTTTCAGACAGGCGTCACGCCGGTCGATTATTCACGCGCGTACATGCTCCTGAACGGGGCGCAAACGCTGCTGGACAAAAAGAACATCGTCAACGAAATCGTCCTGCGCACCGCCGACTACACGCAGGCGCGCGAGATGGCGGCGCAAGTCGAAAGCATCTGCGGCTACAAGACCGAAAGCTGGCAGGAATCGAACGCTAACTTCCTGAAAATCTTCCGCATTCAGCAGATCATCACCTACATCATCACCGGCGCGCTGATGATCGTCGCCGCCTTCGGCGTGCTGAACATTCTCATCATGGCCGTGCTGGAACGGGTCAATGACATTGCCATTCTCAAAAGCTTCGGGCTGTCGCGCAACGACATCACACGCATCTACCTGATTCAGGGCTTGGTCATCGGCCTGATCGGTTCAACGGTCGGCCTGGCGTTCGGAAAAGTCGCCGTCGAGGTGCTGCGGCGCATTCCGATTCAGATGGAAGGCTTGGTCAAAGCCGAAGGGCTGCTCATGAGCGAGCACCGCGAGAATTACGTCGCCTCGTTCTTCATTTCCCTCATCATCGTCATGATTGCGGCCGTCTATCCGGCCCAACGGGCGGCGAGTTTTGATCCGGTCGAGGTGATCCGTGGCGCACGATAAACCGCTCGCCGGATCGGTGTTGATCGAGGCGACGAACGTCCACCGTCATCTCGGCTCCGGCGACACCCACGCCCATGTGCTGCGTGGCGTCGATTTGACGATCCGCCACGGCGAATACGTCTCCATCGTCGGGCAATCCGGTTCAGGTAAATCAACGCTGCTATACCTGCTCGGCGGCCTCGATCGGCCGTCGGTCGAAAACGAACTGGGCCAGCCGATCGAGCCGCGACCCCGCATCGCGATCGACGGCTACGACACGCTCGATCTGGCCGACACGGAGCTGGCCACGCTTCGGAATGAGCGCGTCGGATTCGTGTTCCAGTTCCATTACCTGCTCAAGGAGTTCACCGCGCAGGAGAACGTCGCCTTGCCGATGTTTCGGCTCGGCCGGTTGTCGCGGCGCGAAGCACTCGATCACTCCGCCGCACTGCTCGACCGCCTCGGCCTGGGGAGCAAGCTGCGGCGGAGGGCGAACAAACTGTCCGGCGGCGAACAGCAGCGCGTGGCCATCGCCCGAGCCATGGCGAACCGCCCCGACGTGCTGCTGGCGGACGAACCGACTGGCAACCTCGACCGCGCGAATGGCGAAACCGTCGCCAAAATCTTCGGCGAACTGGCGGCTGAGGGGCAGACGATCGTGATGGTCACGCACGACACGCAATTCGCACAACGTGCCGCTCGACTCATCAGCATGCAGGACGGCCGCATAGTCGACGATCGCAGCACCTGACGCCGAATTACGACTGCGAACCGTCCGGCGCACCCTGGGCACGCCGGATGGACCGCTGCGCCTCGCTTAGCGGCGTGCGGCCGGTGCCGATCTGTGAGATCGCGCCGTCGTGTTTGTCATGACGTCGGCCGGACGGGCGGTCGACGCCGCTGAGCGCCGTCTCGTCGATGGCGCGGTCCTGGCTGACGGTGGTGTTCGAACGCGGCGTCGGTGGCGCTTCGGCCAGGTGACGTTCGTTCTGTGCCCGCTGCTTCGCGTTCGTGGCCGCGCTCGCTTTTTGTTTTCCAGCCATGCGATTCTCCAGGTAAGACTGCGGCGACTTTAAACACGTCGAACCAGCGCCGGTCTAAGCTTTCGATGAATGCGCGTAAAAACGCAGCCGGCGGACGCAGGGCTGCGTCCGCCGGCGGCAAAATCAGGGGATGGCTGAGCCGAAATCAGTCTTCGCGACGCGGGCCGCCGCGGCCGCCGCCACTGCGGGCGGGCCGACGCGGACGGTCGCCGCCTTCGTCGCCTTCCTCACGCTGCGGGCGTTCGCCCTGCGGACGCTCCGGGTCTTTCAGGCCCAGTTCCTGCATCGCGGCCTTGCGGCTGAGCTTGATGCGGCCCTGGTCGTCGACCAGCAGCACTTTGACCTTCACTTCGTCACCCATGTTCACCACGTCCGTCACACGGCCGACGTACTGGTCGGACAGTTCGCTGACGTGGCAGAGGCCGTCGGTTTCGGGGGCGATTTCAACGAACGCGCCGAAGTCCTTGATGCTGACGACGCGGCCGTCGTAGATCTTGCCGATCTGCACGCTCTGCGTCATCGCCTCGACGATCGCCTTGCAGCGCTCCGCACCCTCTGCATCAGTGCTGCTGATGAACACGGTGCCGTCGTCTTCGATGTCGATGTTGCAGTTCGTGTCGGCCTGCAAGGCCTTGATGTTCTTGCCGCCCGGGCCGATCAGTTTGCCGATCTTTTCCGGGTCGATCTTCACCGTCAGCAAGCGCGGGGCGTAGGTGCTGATCTGCTTACGCGGCTCGGCGATGACCTCGGCCATGGTGTCGAGAATCTTGAACCGGGCGTCGCGGGCGCGGTGCAGGGTCTCGCGGATGATGTCGTGGGGAATGCCCTCGATCTTGATGTCCAGCTGGATGGCCGTCACGCCGGCGCGGGTGCCGCAGACTTTGAAGTCCATGTCGCCGAAGTGATCTTCCTCGCCGATGATGTCGGTGAGCAGCTTGTACTGGTCCTTTTCTTTGACCAGACCGATGCTGATGCCGGCCACCATCGCCTTGATCGGGACGCCCGCGTCCATCAGTGCCAGACAGCCGCCGCAGGAGCTGGCCATTGAGCTGGAACCGTTCGATTCCAGGATGTCGCTGATGACGCGGACCGTGTACGGGAACTCGCCGACGCTCGGCAGCACGGCCAGCAGGCTGCGCTCGGCCAGTGCGCCGTGGCCGATTTCGCGGCGGCCGGGGCCGCGGATGGGCCGCACTTCACCGACTGAATAGCTGGGGAAGTAGTAGTGCAGCATGAACTTCTGGTTGTACTCATCGGCCAGGCCGTCGACGAGCTGTTCGTCCTTGGTCGTGCCGAGGGTGACGGTGCACATCGCCTGCGTTTCGCCCCGCGTGAAGACGGCCGAGCCGTGAATGCGGGGCAGCACGCCGACGCTGCAGCTGATCGGACGAATGTCGTCCAGACCGCGGCCGTCGGGGCGGACGCCTTCCAGGATCGTCTCGCGCGTGATCTCTTCTTCGACCTGGTAGAAGGCGTTGCGGATCTTTCCGATCTCCGTCCGCTGGGCCATGATCATCGGATAGCTGGCGGTGTTTTCGTCCAGCGCCGGCGTCAGTTCCTTGACCATGTCGTCGCGGACTTTAGCCAGGAATTCTTTGCGGTCGTGCTTGCCGGGCTGGCCCTTCACTTCACGGATTTTGGTGGCCGTCAGCTCGCGGACTTTGGCAATGAGTTCGGTAGACGGGGCCTTGCCGCCGCCGACCTTGGCGACCGGATCTTTGGCGGCCAGTTCGTCGATCATGTTGCAGATCTCGACGACGGCGTCATGAGCGAACTTGATGGCGTCGGCCAGCGTGTCTTCGGGCACTTCGTAGGCCCCGACTTCGATCATGTTGACGTAGTTCTTCGTGCCGGCGACGACGACTTCGAAGTCGGAGCGTTCGATCTCTTCGACCGTCGGGAACAGAACGAACTTGCCGTCGATCTGGCCGACCTTGGCGTGGGCCGTGGGGGTGATGAGCGGGATGTCGCTGATGGCAACGGCGGCCGACGCGGCGATGCCGGCCAGCATGTCGGTGTCGTTTTCGTTGTCGTAAACAAGGGCGTTGAGCTGGATCTGCACTTCGTCCATGAACCCGGCCGGGAACAGCGGACGCAGCGGGCGGTCGATCAGACGGCTGATCAGCACTTCACGCGTGGTGGGGCGGCCTTCGCGCTTCAGGAAGCCGCCGGGGTATTTGCCGGCTGCGGCGCGGCGCTCACGGTAGTCGACCTGCAGCGGGAAGAAGTCGATGCCTTCGCGCGGCTTGGCGCGGACGACGGCGCCGAACACGATCGTGTCGCCGTACTGAACGGTGACGCTGCCGTCGGCCAGCTTGGCCAAGGTGCCGGTGCTGATCGTCAGTGTACGGCCGGCGATTTCTTTGGAAACGGAATGGGCTTGCATGGAGAGACCTCTCGCGCCCGAGTTGGTCATGCGAAGCCGGCGGTCACGGCGGCCGGAAGAAAACGAATGCCGAATGGCGGTCGTCCGCGCCCTCAAACGGCTATGGGCGGGCGAGCGGCATCGGGCATTCACTCCGGCAGACGTTGAATCCCTCCGACTCACTCGCACGCGTCCCGCCGGGCGTGTAGCGGGACGAGATGGAAAAGTTGATGGGTTGATCAGTTGATGGGTGGATTAGTGGCTGCCCGACGCGCGAACGGTCATAGCGAACGTCAGCCGGCCACGGATTAACTCATCAACCGATCAACCCATCAACGGCAATATTACTTACGCAGGCCGAGCTTCGTAATCGTGGCCTGGTACCGTTCGCGGCTTTCGCGCATCAGGTATTTCAGCAGCGAGTTACGGTTGCCGACCATCTTGAGCAGGCCGCGACGCGACGAGAAGTCCTTCTTGTGCGTCTTGAGGTGCTCGGTCAGTTCGTTGATACGCTTGGTGAGCAGGGCGATCTGCACTTCCGGCGAGCCCGAGTCCTTCTCGTGAACGCGGAAATCGGCGATGACCTGCTGCTTGACGGGGGCGGCTAACGGCATACTTACTCCAAAAATGGGTCACCATCAGCCCAGCGAAGTTGCCAGACCGAGGTCGATCCGGCCGGTACGTCCGGCGGGAATGAATGGGGGATTTTAAGGGCAATCGCGCTTCGTTACAAGCCGACGGGATCGGCCTGACGATCAGCGAGAATCGCTTCGGCGGCCCGGCGGCC
>DASVSC010000141.1:0-9229 GCA_036388295.1 Tepidisphaeraceae bacterium
GAACCGGCGACGCAGCAGGTGCTGCGTCGCCGGTTCATCTTGATTTCTGCGGGCCTGACCAGCCTAACTAGCGGCTGCCGCTGTTCGTTTCTTCGGTGACATGGACGTCGCCGGTCTTGTCGACGCGGACGGTTTCCTTGCGGAGGTTGTCGACGACCGTTTTGGTTTCCTGGATCTTGCGTTTGTCCAGGTGAACTTCGCCGGTCGGGACGACTTCCTTCTGCACGTTCACCCGTTCTTCGCTCACGGGGACGTTGATCACTTCGGAGTCGCTGATGGTTTCACCCGTCGGCTGGCCATCGGTGATGGCAGTGGTGGTGATGACCACTTCCTCACGTTCGATCGGGACCTCGATCTGCTTCTGCTCGGTGATGACTTCCTTGCGGAGCGTGACGTCGCCGGTTTGGACGCGTTCTTTGTTGACCCGCAGGCGTTCTTCGTGCAGACGCAGGGTGCGGTTGTAGGCGTCTTCGATGGCCGGGCGGGCCTGGTCGTAAGTGAGGCTGCTGGTGGCCTTGGATTGGTCCCAGCCGCCGCGCAGCTCGGTATCCACCTCAGTGAAGTTCTTCGATCCGCCGCTGACGCCGACGGACTTGCGGCTGGCTTCGGTGCCGTAACCGTAGGCCGGCACGTAATCTTTGTCGAAGTCGGCCTTGTCCGAGGCGTACCCTCGGTTCATGTAGTTTTTGCGCCAGTAGTCCAGGTCCGTTTCGTCCAGCAGGGCGCCGGTGGAACGCGACGAGTTCGACGAGGCCGTTGTGTTTACGCTTTCGAGTGCCATGACATTACTCCTTCTTAAAAACTGGGGAACACGGTTCCTTTTCTTGGCAAAGTAAACGCACTGCGGACCGCGCTTGTCGAACCTTAAATCCCTTTTAACCCAAGTTAACCTAATGCATTTGCGTTCGAGCAGTGACCGGCCGTCGATGACTGACCTTGTAAATGCGTCCAATTTCCCGTGCGGCCGCTGGCGACAAATCTGCCGCCGACCGTTATTGGTAAGGCGAATGCTTCATGACAATCGACGACGGCTGGCGTTCCTTTGTCTGCTGCTGAGCCTCATAACGCCGCCACTGACGGCCGGAGCGGGTGTGACGGACCTTCGCTGTGAAAGCACGACCGCGCCGACCGGCATTGATGCCGAACGGCCGTTGTTGAGCTGGACCCTGACGGCCGACGCCGCCGCGCGGGGTGTGCGGCAGACGGCGTATCAGATTCGTGTCGCCTCTTCGGCCGAGCGGTTGGCTCAGGATCAGGCCGACATGTGGGACAGCGGCCGCGTCGCGACGGACCACTTGGCACCCATGGCTTACGCGGGCAAGCCGCTCGTGTCGGGACAACGGTGTTTCTGGACCGTTCGTGTCTGGGACAACGTCTCTCCCGGCCCAATAGATGCCGTCGCGTCGCACTGGACGATGGGCCTTCGGCAGCCCGAAGACTGGGCACCGGCCACATGGATCAGTGCCGGAACCGAAGCGGCTAAATCGGCCGATTCGATCCTGCTGCGCCGCGGCTTTTCGACCAAAGCAGGGCTCGCCCGGGCCGTCGTTTTTGTGAGTGGCTTGGGGCAGTACGAGCTTTCGATCAACGGCCAGAAGGTCGGCGACGACCTGCTCTCGCCCGGCTGGACGGATTACAAGAAGACCGTCCTCTACGACACCTTTGACGTCACCGATAAAGTGCGCGCCGGGTCCGACAACGCCGTCGGCCTGATCTTGGCCGACGGCATGTACAACATCAAGCCGACGCGCGGCCGGTACGTGAAGTTCACGAACTCCTTCGGCCCGCCCAAGGCGATCGCGCTGCTGCGGCTCGAATACCAAGACGGTAGCACGCAGACCGTCGGCACCGACCGATCGTGGACGCTTCTGCCCAGCCCGATCACCTATTCGAACGTCTTCGGCGGCGAAGATTACGACCCGCGCCGCCTGCCGCCGCACTGGGACGAGCCGCAATTTTCGACCGGCGATGCGGCCACGCCTGCCGTCGAAACCGACGGCCCCGGCGGCGTACTCCGTGGCCACTCGGCCGCCGCGCCGCCGATCCGGGCGATCGGCACGCACAAGCCCGTCACGGCCAAAGACCTGAGCCCGAGCGTCACCGTGTACGACCTCGGCCAAAACGCGTCGCACATGCCGCGGCTGACGGTCCACGGGCCGGCCGGTTCGTACGTCCGCGTCATCCCGTCCGAGCTACTCGGCCGCGACGGCTACGTCGACCGCGCCTCGTGCGTGCAGGACGCGGGCGGGCCGGCGTGGTGGCAGTACACCCTGGCCGGCACCGGACGCGAAATGTACTTTCCGAAGTTCTTTTATCAAGGCTGTCGCTACCTGCAGGTCGAACGCTTTCCCGCGGCGGCCGGCGGTGAACTGCCGACGATTGATTCAATCGAAGGCGCCGTCGTGCATTCCGCCGCCGAGCCCGTCGGCGCGTTCGCCACGTCGAACACGCTGTTTAACAAGACCTACGACCTCGTCCGCTGGGCCCAACGTAGCAACATGATGAGCGTGATGACTGACTGCCCGCACCGCGAGAAGCTCGGCTGGCTGGAAGAGCTTCATCTCAACGGGCCGTCGTTGCGCTACAACTTCAAGCTCGACCGCCTGTACGTCAAAGAGATGAACGACATGGCCGACGCCCAGCTGCCCGGCGGGCTCGTGCCGAACATTGCGCCGGAATATTTCCTGGCCCACACCGCCAAGCTGGACGACCCGTTCCGCAACAGCGTCGAATGGGGCAGCGCGTTCATCCTATCGGCCTGGCAGCAGTACCACTTCACCGGCGACAGCACCCTGCTGCACGACCACTACCCGCGCATGCTGCGTTATCACGCGTTCATTAGCGGCATGGCGAAGGATTCGATTATCAGCACCGGCCTGGGCGACTGGTACGACCTCGGCCCCAAGCCGCCGTGGGGTTCGCAGCTGACGCCGCCGGCGTTCACCGGAACGGCGATCTACTATTACGACACATGCGTGCTGGCGGACGTCGCGCGCATGCTCGGCCTTAGCGACGATGCCCTGCGGCTCACGGCACAAGCGGAGAAAATCAAAACGGCGTTCAATGCCAAGTTCCTCGACGCAGCGAACGGCCGCTATTCGACCGGCTCGCAGTGCACCAGCGCGATGCCGCTGGCGCTGGGCCTGACGCCACCCGAGCACCGCGCGGCCGTGCTGAACACGCTGATCAGCGACATCCGTAGCCGCGGCAACGCGCTCAGCGCCGGCGACGTCGGCTACCGCTTCGTCCTACGCGCCCTGGCCGACGCCGGACGCAGCGACGTCATCTTCGACATGAACAACCAAAGCGACCGTCCCGGCTACGGCATGCAGATCGCCCGCGGCGCAACGGCCCTGACGGAAAAGTGGGACGCCAGCGTCGGCAACTTCGGCTCGCAGAACCACTTCATGCTCGGCCAGATCAACGAGTGGTTCTTCCACGACCTCGCCGGCATTCAGTTCGACCTGGCCACGCCCGGCTTCGAGCGGATCGTGATCAAGCCCGCACCGGTCGGGGACCTGACGTGGGTAAAGGCGTCCTACGAATCCGTGCGCGGCCGAATCGTCAGCGAGTGGACGAACGGCCCGGCGGGGCTGACGATGTACGTCACCATTCCCGCCGGCACGACGGCGACCGTTTTCGTCCCGACTCCAGACGCCAACAAAGTGCGCGAAGGTGACGGCCCGGCCAGCGAGGCCAGCGGCGTGACGTTCCTGCGGAGTGAAAACGGCGCGGCCGTTTACGCCGTCGGATCGGGCAGCTTCGCATTCAAATCGGGCCGTCCATAGGATGGCCGAATGCGATCCGCGTCGCGGTCGGAGGGCGTGGCAACGGACAACAAGAATCTGTTTCGAATGAACACCTGGACCCTGCTGCTAACGGTGCTCTGCCTGCTCTCGGTCACGACGGCTTCGGCCTTAGCACAGCCGGCGGGGGCGACGACGCAACCGCTCGCGCGCCTGCCGTACACGGTGCCGGACGCCAAGCGCGTGCGCGTCATCATCAGCACCGACGCGGCCAATGAGATCGACGACCAGTACGCGATCGTGCACGCCTTGCTCACGCCGCAATTGATCATCAAGGGCATCGTGTCGGCGCATTTCGGCGTCGGCACGCGGCCTTGCGACGACGGGGTCTTGCCTTACTTCAGCGTCACTTTGAATACGAACGCCGTCGGGCCTTCGTTCGGCTTCTTGGCCATCGGTTCGACCGTCAGCGCCTCGGCGTTCTGCGCGTAGCGAACGGTTTCGTCGCTGCCGAGCAGTTGGACGGACGCGATCGATTTCTTCAGGTGCCCGGCGTTCGTGCCAAGCGCGTTGAGCTTAAGCGCTTCGCTCGGCCAGCCGAGGGCGGTGACGTAAAGCGTGTCGCCCTTGACGGTGTAGCGCACGTCGGCGGCGGTGAAGGGCTTGCCTTTGCCTTCGTTGAAGCCTTGTTCGCGGATCGGCGCGCCGTCGGTGGCGGGGCCTTCGCCGAAGACGCTGAACGGACGGGTGCTGAAAATGGCTTCCTTGTTGATGTCCATCCAGGCGGTGATGCCTTCGATGATGGCTTCTTCCTTTTCATCGATTGTGCCGTCGCCGCGGACGGGGATATCGAGCAGCAGGTTGCCGTTCTTGCTCACGATGTCGGCGAGCGTATGCACGACCGTGGTGGCGGATTTGTAGCCGTTGCGGTCGTACACGCTCCGCTCGTAATGCCATGAGCCGATGCAGGTGCAGGTCTGCCACGGGATCGGTTCGATGCGGTTTGGCGCGCCGCGCTCGATGTCCCAGATCATCGTCTTTCGCTGCTCCGGGTCGAGCACCTTGCCGAACAGGGCGACGTCCACGCGGCCGTTGTTCTTGTTCGCGCTGGCGTTGTAGTAGCTGGCCGCCAGCTTCAGGCCGGCGTCGCTGATGGGCCACAGGGGAAGGGCGGTGTCGTCGTAATACACCAGGTCGGGCTGGTACTTGTTCAGCAGGTCCATCGTGCGGTTGTAGAACTTGTCGCAGTAGGCCTGGTCCGGCGTGGAGCCGCGTTCCCAGTTCCATGACAGCGGGCTTGGCGGGTGGCGCTGCTCGTACAGGTCCTGCGGGTCGAGGCCTTCCCACCAGAGGCCTTTGCCTTGGTCTTTCGTCATTTTGCCGTCATACGGCACGCCGGCGTACGGGCCCGTTTTGTCCGCGCCCTGGGAGGTCGCGTACCAGCTCCAGGCGTGTGCGGCGTGGACGGACAGGCCGAACTTCAGGCCGTTGTCGCGGGCCGCCTTGGCCCAGCCGTCGATGATGTTCTTCTTCGGCCCGACGGCAACGGAGTTCCACGGCTGGTACTTCGAGTCCCACAAGTCCAGGTTGTCATGGTGGTTCGCCATCGCGAAGAAGTACTGCGCGCCGGCCCGTTTGTAGAGCTTCACCAGACGCTCCGGGTCCCACTTGTCAGCCTTCCAGGTGTTGATGACGTCTTTGAACCCGAACGTCGACGGGTGGCCGTAGGCTTTCAGGTGGGCCTTGTATTGATATTTGCCTTCTTCATACATGCCGCGGCCGTACCAATCGCCCTGTTCCGGCTGGCACTGTGGTCCCCAGTGCGCCCAGATGCCGAACTTGGCGTCGCGGTACCATTCCGGCACTTCGTACTGCTTGAGCGACTCCCACGTCGGCTCGAACTTACCGCGGGCCATCGGCTCCTGATCGGTGTTGACAATGACCATGGCCTGGTTCGCCTCGCGCGTCTGGGCGGCAGGCGGCTGGCCTGGGGCGGGCTGCGCCACGGCGGGTGAAGGGATTGAAGTCATGATGGTGGTGGCTGCAAGAACGAGTTTGATGCGCAGGATCATGTTCATGGTAGAAGCTCGTGGTTCGCCCGAAGCATACGATGGTCAGGCAAGATCGCATACAAGGCAGAAACGCCCGTATCGTGTCGCTTTTTGCTTCGGCCTTGCGTCATACGCGACGCCGCCGACACTGGCCTGACAGGAGAAATGCCCGTGAAGCTATCGATGATGACCTTGGGGTGTCCGGAGTGGGACTTGGACACCATCTGCCGCGAGGCCGGACGCCTCGGGTTCGGGGGCGTCGACTTCCGCGGCATTCGCGGCGATCTGGACGTCACCACGCTGCCCGCGTTCACCACCGACGCCGCCAGTACGGTTCGCCTGCTGTCCGATCATGGCCTGGTGGCGAGCGGCATTAGCACCAGCATCCAGGTGTGCGCGCCCGAGCGGCGCACGCAGTCGCTCGACGAAGCCAGGAGAACGCTCGACGCCGCCGTTGCCGTTGGCGCGTCGAACGTCCGCGTGTTCGGCGAAGGCAAGCCGGAAACGATCGGCTACCCCGAGGCCGCCCGCCACGGCCGGGATTGCGTGGAGGCCATCCTCGCGCTCCCCGGCGCTCGGCAGGTGAGCTGGAACTTCGAAACCCACGACAGTTGGGTCCGCAGCACCGATTGCAAGCTGCTGCTTGCCGCCGTGACCGACTCGGCGTTCGGCGCGGCGTGGGACCTCGGCCACACCCGCCGTGTCGGCGGCGAGACGGCCGAGCAGACGCTCGAAGCGCTCGGCGACCGCATTCGCTACGTCCACGTGAAAGACGCCGTCCGCGCCGACGGCCACCCGAACGTCATGAAGGACGGCTGGCGCTACGTGATGCCGGGCGACGGCGAACTTCAGCTCGCGCACGCGGTGCGCCTGCTCCTCAAAACCGGGTACGACGGCTGGTTCATGTTCGAACACGAAAAGCGGTGGCACCCGGACCTGGAGCCGCCCGAAGTCGCTTTCCCCACGTTCATCCGCTGGGCACAGCAGTTCCGCGACGCTTAAAGCACCGCTCCAACGTCCGCCCGCGTCCAGTCGCCGTCGATCAGTCGCCACATCGTGCCGGTCGGGTTCTTGTCCTGCAGGCAGGGCGGCAGCCGCTGCGGGCGGACGTTGTCGTACGACTCCAACTGCGTGAACCGAAATATGGCGGCCGGAAAACCGACGGCCGTGAAGTGCGGCTGGCTGGTGGCGGGGTACGGGCCGCCGTGGTTCATCGCGCCCGATACGGCCACGCCCGTCGGCATTTTGTCGTTGAGAAGCCGGCCCACGCGGGCACGCAGGATCGGGGCGAGCACGGCATAGGCCGCGTCGTCCGCACCGGACATGGCCGAGTAGATCGACCCGGTCAGGTTGCCCTCGAACGATTCCAGAACGGCGCGGGTCTGGTCGAGGTCATCAGCAACGACGAACAGCGACGCGCTGCCGAAGGCTTCGGTCTGGAATGTCGCGCTGTCGCGCAGGAACCCGTCGGCCGACACGCGCAGCAGCGTGTTTTGCACGCTGAAGCCGCCACTCTCGAACACCCCGCCGCCGGCGACCAGTTGTGCCCCGGCTTGTTGCAACGTGTGGATGGCCGTCGTCAGGGCGGTTCGCCCGCCTTCGGAAAAGAGAAGGCCCGGCGGGGCGGCGGTCGCTTTCACGCAAACTTGATCAATAAACGCCTCGGCGTCCGCCCCGGCCAGCAGGACGACAATGCCCGGCTTCGTGCAGAACTGCCCGGTGCCCGTCAGCAGGCTTGTGAGGAACTGCCCGGCGATCGCGTCCGCGTTTTCCGCCAACGCGCCGGGCAGAAGGACGACCGGGTTCACGCTGGACATCTCGCCGAAAAACAACTTGCCTGCCGCGTCGGCGGCGGCTTTCAGCTTCAGCCCGCCGCTGCGGCTGCCGGTAAAACCGACGGCCTTCAGGCGCGGGTCGGCGATCAGCCGCAGGCCGTCATCCGGGTTCATGTGGTACAGGAACTGCACTGATCCGATCGGCAGGCCGCTGGCGTTGCTGGCGGTGTGGGCGATTTCGGCGAGCAGACGGCTGGTCGTCGGGTGCAGCGGGTGGGCCTTGGCGATCACGGGGTTCCCCGCCGCGATCGCGCTGGCGAAATCGCCGCCGGCCACGCCGTTGTAGGCGAACGGGAAGTTGTTCGGCCCGATCGTCCAGACCGGCCCGATCGGACCGAGGCACGACCGCAGGCCGGCCTTGGTGTCGATCGTCGGCCGTTGCCACGAACCGGCCCGCACCGACGCGGCCGCGCCGCGCAGCTGATTCATCGTCCGCGGCAGTTCCACGTCCTTCAGCCGCGGCGACACCGCTAACGCCGTTTCGGCCACGGCCGAGGCGGCCAGCCTGTCGACGTTGCGCTCAATGCCTTTGGCGTAGGACTCCAGGAAGCCGGCGACGCGGTCGGCCACGTCGGGCAGCGTACGCAGCACCAGGGCAGCCTGCGCGGCGGCCGCGAGTGCGGCGTCGAGGTCCGGCCACGCGCTGACCGGATACTCGTCCGGCAGCGCCTCGCGCGTTCGCGGATTGATCGCCCGAAACGTCCCCGCCGCCTGCGACGCCCGCCACTGCCCGGCGATCAGGACAGGATGCACGGCCGGCGGATTAGCGGGCGAAACGGTCGGCAGTGCGGTCACGGACATGGCCTTCCTCGATCAGCATGCGACGGTGGTTCCTAACGACGCAAGGCCGTGCCGGCCTGAACGGATGGTAGTCGATCGGCCGATCGTCCATTTCAAACCCACGGCGTACATTCGACAAAGGCGGCGGGAACGAATGAACCACCCACAGCCTTCGGGCCGGCTCCGGCACGGTCAGAGGATTCATGCCGAACGTCCGCCATGCACGGGTCTTGCACGTCCTATTCGATCGTCTTTTAAGAAAAATCCTGATTCGCTCGGCCGGAATACCGCGCTACCCTAGATTGATGAGCGAACGCCATTCATCGCAGGAATTGCACGCGAACCGTACCCCTGGCCGGGTGGACGAGCGGCTAAAGCTGTTGCTGCAGAACCTGCCCGATTATGCCATCTTCACGCTTGATCCGAATGGGTGTGTTACGGAATGGACCGAGGGCGCGGAAAGAGTCAAAGGTTGGCGGGCGGACGAAATCGTCGGGCAGCACGTGTCCATTTTTTACACGCCCGAGCAGATCGCGGCAGGGATGGTGGACCGGGAAATCAGGGAGGCCCGGGAGACGGGCCGGGCCGAACGTGAAGACTGGCGCGTCCGTAAAGGGGGCGAACGCTTCTGGGGCAACGAAATCGCGACCGCAATGCGCGACGAAGCCGGCACGCTCGTCGGCTTCACCAAAATCAGCCGCGATCTGACTGACCGCAAGCAAATCATCGACGCGCTGCGCGCCAGCGAGGAACGCCACCGCCTGATCGTGGAGAACGCGCGGGAGTACGCGATCTTCATGACCGACCCGCAGGGCAT
>DASVSC010000142.1:0-6611 GCA_036388295.1 Tepidisphaeraceae bacterium
CAGGCCGAGCTGGCCCCGCGCGACGTGGTCTCGCGGGCGATCGTCGAGCAGATCCGCAAAACGCACTTCACGCACGTCTTCCTCGACGTGCGGCACTTGCCGACCGATCCGTTCCGCGCCCGCTTCCCGCAGTTGGCCCGCTTGTGCGAGGAGTTCGAGATTGACGTGGCGAAGGACCTGATCCCGATCCACCCGGCCACGCATTACATGATCGGCGGCGTGGACGCCGACTATCTCGGCCGGACCAGCCTCAGCGGCCTCTACGCCGTCGGCGAAGCCAGCTGCAGCGGCCTGCATGGGGCCAACCGGCTGGCCAGCAATTCATTGCTGGAAGGCCTCGTCTTCGGCGCCCGCGCCGGCACCCACGCGGCCGCGCAGGCGCATGAGGAGAAGCTGGTCTTTCCGATCGAACTGGAACACCAGATCGCCCGCAGCCAGAAGACCGAACTGGACGTCACCGACGTCAAAAGCTCATTGCGCAGCGTGATGTGGCGCAACGTCGGCATCGAGCGCGACGGCGAACGGCTGACCGAAACGCGCGAGATCATCGCCTTCTGGTGCCGGTATGTGATGGACAAGGCGTTCCTGCCGGTGATCGGCGCGGAGGCGGCGGTGGCGGGGTGGGAACTGCAGAACATGCTGACGGCCGCGTACTTGGTGACGGCCGCGGCGCACGCGCGCACGGAATCGCGGGGCACGCACTACCGGTCCGACTTCCCCAAGCGCGACGACCTGCATTGGAAGCTGCACCTGCAGTGGCGTCGCCCGATGGAAACGCCGTTCCCGGCGGCAGTGGGCACGTGACGCACTGGAAGCGCGATCGGCACGTCAGCCGCTAAAGATTCCGCTCCGCAATGCTCACGCCGCTGCCGTTGTAGTAGGCATACCGGAAGACGCCGGCGGTGTTGTCGACCACGCCACTGGCGAAGCGGCCGGCGGACCCGTGCAGGCGTTCGAGGGACCACGTTCCCGCGTCCGACTCGGCAACCAGCAGGGCGTTCTGACGCTTGTCGTAGTACAGCACGCTCGGCTGGTCCGCGCCGCCGAAGTAGAGGGTCGAGAACAACCCCGTCGCGCCACGGCTGGCCACGGTCTTCGTTGTCCACCGGCGGCCTGAGAAATTGGCAACCTTCAGGTTCGCGGGATGGGCGTCGTAGTAGCTGATCCACGGCTGGTTGTTGTCGGTGCTGAAGGCGGTCGACACGTACGCGACGCCGCGTGTGCTCTTGTCGATGATCGTGTTGGACCAGGTGTTGCGGCGCGGGTCCATCTGCGAATAACCGACCCAGCCGTGGGTGGAATCCTCGTACGCCACGCCGACACGACCCTTGGCGTCGACGGCGGCGCTGGAGTAGCGGCCGACGTCGCCGGCGGTGGCGATGCTGGTGATCGTCCAGTTGCCGTTGAAGTCGCGGCGGGCGGCCCGCAGGTCGCCGCTGGTCTTGCGGTAATACGTCACTAGCGCGTTGCCGTTCCGGTCGAACACCAGCGACGGGTAAGCGCCGGTGGAGTTCTTGGCGTCGATGGTGGTGCGCTGCCAGGCCGTCCCGTCGTAGCGGGCGTATTCGAGGTCGCCGTTCGTGCCGTCGAAATAGGCGACGGCCGGCTGGCCCTGCGGGTCGACCGCGAGCGACAGGTAATAGCCCATGTACGGGAGCGTGTTATCGATCGTCTGCGTCGGCGACCATTGGCCGGCCACTGAACGCGTCGCGTACTTCATCGTGCCGGCGCGGGCATCGTAATACGCGAAGTGGGTGACGCCCTGGGCATCGACGGCCAGCGAACTCTGGTTCCCGAACTGGCCGAGCGACAGCTGCTGGGCGGTATTGCCGGGCTTACGGGCGCGGGTCAGGTTCAGTGCGTTGAGCAGGTCGAGGCGCGGGTAGGTGAGGAAGCTGTAGTTGCCGGTGCGTGCGCCGCCGTCAAACGTGGCGACGCCGCTGGCGCGCAGGATCGACAGCGTGTCGGCCGGCGTGAGCGTGGGGTCGATGTTGCGCATCAGCACGACCGCACCGCTGACGACCGGGGCGGAGAAGCTGGTGCCTTCGACCAGGCCGTAACTGCCGCCGAGGAGCGTGGTCTGCACTTCCTCGCCCGGCGCGAGCAGCGCCAGGGCCGGCCCCCGGCGGGACTGGCCGGCAACGCGGTTATTGAGCCCGACGGCCCCGACCGAAACGACACTCGGATCGGCGGCGGGGGTGTTAATTCCTTGATTGGACGTCAGCCCGCCATTGCCGGCCGCGGCGACCAGCGTGACGCCCGCGTCGCGCAGGGCGACGATTTCGTCGCCGTAAACGGTGCTGACGGTCGGCTCATTGTACGAGCCGGTGCCGTAGGAGATGTTCACGACGGTGATGCCGAACTCTTCGCGGTGGTCAATGACCCACTTGAGGGCTTCTTCGATGCGAGCGTCGGGAACGGAGTCGGTGCCGTCGCTGCCGTCGACGCGCAGGGCGACCAGTTTGGCGTCGGGCGCGATGCCCTGATAGCTGCTGCCGCCCGCCGGGGAGGCGGCGATAATGCCGGCGACTTCCGTGCCGTGGCCGAAAACGTCGTCGATCGGGTCGGAGTCGTCGTCGGCGAAGTCGTAGCCGCCGACGACTTTGAATCCGGGCCCGAACCCGCCGCCGAGCGCGGGGTGGGTGTAATCAATGCCCGAATCGATCACCGCGACGGTCTGACCGGCCCCGGTGGCGCTCGGAAACGCGGTCGCGGCGGCCTCGAAGCGAATTTGGGCGCCGGCGGCGCCGAAGCCATTCGCGCTCAACACCTTCCGCGCTTCAAGCGGTTCAATCAAAGGACGACGGTACGGCGGCGGGTAGGGCATGAGTGGTCACGGTCGCGACAGTTCGAACGGCAATTGTCGGGATAAGCGACATAGATCGCCCCCCACTATATGGCGTCGCCCAGAGTCGGCCATTACACCTTTATTAAACCGACTTTACTCCAAGAAAAGCCGGCATCAGTCGGTCGCCCTGGGCGAACGGTGTGCCGTGCCTAGCCTGGATTTCGTCGTAGGCGTCGGCCGCGCCACGGGGCACGCCCGTGCCGGCCATGGCATACAACGTCGGGGCGTAACCGTGTTTACGCGTCGCGACGTTCGTCGGATGGTCCGGGAGTACCAAAATCCGCCACGATTCATTTTGCCGCAGCGCCGCCAGCACCGGGCCGACCACGTGACGGTCGATAGCCTCGATGGCCGCGATTTTCGTCCCGACGTCCGCCTGGTGCGACGCTTCATCCGGCGATTCGATATGACTGAGGACCAGGTCGAACTTCTGGAGCGCCGCGCAGGTCGCGACGCCTTGGCCGGCGTAGTCGGTGTCGTGGAAGCTGGTCATGCCGGGGACGTCGATCACGCCCCAGCCGAGCAGGTTCGCCAGGCCGCGCAGCAGGTCGACGCCGCTGATCATCGCGCCGCCGCTGACGCCGAAGCGCTCGGCAAAAGTCGGCATCGCGGGCGGATGCCCCTGGCCCCAGAGCCAGATTTGACTGGCGGCCCCCGCGTCGGCGGCGGCAAGCGTTTGCTGCGACCGCCGCATCATCTCCCGCAGCACGTCCGCCCCTTCGCCCGTCGGCAGCCAGCGGTCCAGCGACTCGTCCAGCATTTCGTGCGGCGGCTTGGTCTTAACGTCGAACGCCTGCCCGCCGCGGTAGACCAGCAGATTGCGGTACGACACGCCGCTGTGCAGTTCGAAGCCGGGCAGCATGTCGCCGGACCGCACCAGCACGTCGATCAGCCGCCGGGCCTCGGCGTCCGGAATGCCGCCGGCGGAATGGTCTTTCATCAGGCCGTCGGCGGTCGTGACGAAGTTGCATCGGAAGACCCAGTCGGTCGGCGACAGCGGAATCCGCTGCGCCGCGGCTTCGAGTGGCGCGCGGCCGGTGTGGTAGACGGCCGGGTCGTAGCCGAGCAGCGTCATCGTGGCGACGTCGCTGCCGCTTTCGAAGCCTTCGGGCACTGTGCGCACAGTGCCGAGTTGGCCCATGCGCGCGATCTCGTCCATGTTCGGCGTGTGCGCCGCTTGCAACGGCGTGCGCCCGCCGAGCTGGGGCAACGGGTCGTCGGCGGCGCCGTCGGGGATGATGATCGCGTATTTCATGGTCTGATCTTATTCGTCGGCCGTCTTGAGGATTCGAAGGGCGGATTCACCACGGAGACACGGAGGCACGGAGAAGAAAAAAGGCAGAAAGTCCGGCAGATATTTGGCTGTTAGCACACAACAAAGATGCCGTTGCTCATCCGTGCAGTCAGCTAGTCAGCGAAATACTTGATTCGTTCTCTTCCTCTCCTCTTTCTCCGTGTCTCCGTGGTGTATCTACTCTGCCAATTATTCCCCAAACTCCGCCGGCCGGTCGAAGATCGGCCAGACGACGGTGCCGGCATCGACGTGCGGCTGGCGGTCGATTTCCGCCACGGCCGCCGCTACGGCGCGTCGGGGCGTTTCGTGCGTGGTCACCACGATCGGCACGCTGATGCCCGCGTGCGTCTCGCGCTGCTGCACGCCCTGCAGGCTGACGCCGTGGCGGCCGAGGGTGTCGGTGATGCGCGCCAGCACGCCGGGCTGGTCCTGCACGCTCATGCGCAAGTAAAAGCGCGAGACGAAGTCGTCGTGCGACAGCGTGCGGGCGGGCGGCAGAGCGCCGGGGTAGACGTTCAGGCGTTCGAACGCGTGCGGGATGGTGCCCATCGCCACGCCGATGATGTCGGCCACCACGGCGCTGGCGGTCGGCGATTGGCCGGCGCCGCGGCCGTAGAAGAACTGGTGGCCGATGGCGTGGCCGTAGACGCTGATGGCGTTGAACCCGCCGTTCACGTCGGCGAGCAGGTCGCCCTGGTGGACCAGCGTCGGGCTGACGCGCAGATCGAGCCCGCCGATGGTGCGTTCGCCGATCGCCAGCAGCTTAATGGCGTAGCCGAGCTGTTCGGCGTTGCGGATGTCTTCGGCCTTGAGTTTTTCGATGCCGGTCACGTCGATGTCGGCTTCGCTGACTTGTTCGTTGAACGCCAGAGTGGCGAGGATGGCCAGCTTCTGGGCTGTGTCGCGGCCGCTGACGTCCATGGTCGGGTCGGCCTCGGCGAAGCCGATTTTCTGCGCCTCGGCGAGGGCGTCCTGGTAGACCCATCCGTGCTGGGTCATCTGCGTGAGGATGTAGTTGCACGTGCCGTTGATGATGCCGATCAGGCCGTCGATGCGGTTGCCGACCAGGCCGCGGGTGAGGGCGTCGATGATCGGGATGCCGCCGCCGCAGCTGGCTTCGAAGCCGATGCTGACGCCCTGCGCTTTGGCGAGCCCGAACAGTTCCGCCCCGTGCGCGGCCAGCAGGGCTTTGTTGGCGGTGACGACGTGCTTGCCGGCTTTCAGGGCCGCGGCGGTGTATTCGCCCGCGACGCCGGTGCCGCCCATGACTTCGACGACGATGGCCACCTTCGGGTCGGTCACGGCCGTCATCGCGTCGGCGGTGACGTTGTGTGCGCCGCTGAGGTCGGCATGGCGGTCGAGATTTCGGCAGACGACGTGGCGAACGATGGGCGTCAGGCCGGTGCGTTGCCGCAGCAGGTCGGCCTGTTCGTCCAGGATCTTCAGCACGCCGCGCCCGACGACGCCCGCGCCCAGCAGGGCGATTCCGACCGACGTGTCTGCTTGAGTGGCCATGCGAGGCGGCCGAATGTAGCCGCACGGCCGGGGCTTGCATAGCGCCACGACCGGGCCGATTTGACGCCCCCGACTGGGCCCTTTACCATCGCCCGATTCCCGGCCCGGGGCACACACAGTTGTTTGCGATCATCAGCGATATTCACGGTAATCTCGAAGCCCTCACGGTCGTGTTGGCGGAAATCGAGCGGCGCAAGATCGACAACGTCCTGTGCCTGGGCGACATCGTCGGCTACGGCCCCAACCCCATGGAATGCCTGGACCTGGTCGCCAAGCACGCCAAGGCGGCCCTGATGGGCAATCACGACTTTGCCGTCCTGTTCGAACCGTTCAACTTCAACCAGGGCGCCGAGCAGGCCTGCTTCTGGACGCGTCGGCAGTTCGAGGAAGACCCGGACCCGAAGCGCCGGGCCGAGCGGTGGAAGTTCATCGGCAACCTGCCCGTGCGCATTCGCACGAACGATTTCGTCGCCACCCACGCCAGCCCGCGTCGGCCGATCAACGAGTACATTTTTCCGGACGACATTTACACGAACCCAGGCAAGTTCCACAGCATTTTCGAAAAGTTCGAAAAGGTCTGCTTCGTCGGCCACACGCACGTGCCGGGCGTGTTCCTGGAAGGCCCCGACTTCTACAGCCCGGACGAGTTGGATTACCGCTTCGAGTTCACGGACGAGAAAGCGATCGTCAACGTCGGCAGCGTCGGCCAGCCGCGCGACCGCGACCCGCGTGCCAGCTTCGTCGTCGTCGACGAAAACATCGTCAACTTCGTCCGGCTGGACTACGACATCCAAACCACGGTCCGGAAAGTGCACGCGGTGGACGACCTGGATAATTTTCTCGGCGATCGACTGCTGGATGGAAGATGAACGAGCAGTGGGAAGTTGAGAGTGGGAAGTGGGAAGTAAAGAACGGCGGTTGCCTGTCTTCACTTCCCACTTCCCACTCTCAACT
>DASVSC010000143.1:0-2841 GCA_036388295.1 Tepidisphaeraceae bacterium
ACCCCAGCCCTCTCCCGGCCATACCGGGAGAGGGAGCAAGAGGCCGTTACGCGGAAACGCGCAATGCTCTTAAACGATCAAGCGACCCATCCGCGAAGCCGCAGCCAATTCGCACATAAACCGGGCCAAGTGCTGAGTGAAGCATCGTCCTGCGCCAGGCCGACGCCGTGTCGGCCGCGTTCGTAAAAATGGGCTTCGAACGGCACGCCGTGCCTGCGCATCGCGGCGACGTACAGCAACGCGTTTTCGATCGGCACAACGGCGTCCTCTGCCGTGTGGGACAGGAATGTCGGCGGCGTTTTTGGCGTCACCTGCCGGTCGGTGCTGAGCCGTTCGATCCAGTCGATCTTGTCGTCGTGCGGAACGAGATTGGCACGCGACCCGGTATGGGCCGACACGTCGCCGAGCGTGATGACCGGGTAGAGCAGCACCGCCAGCGCCGGCCGCACGTCTTCATCGGCGATGGTGCAGAGCGTGCTGGCCAGGTGTCCGCCGGCGGAGAAGCCGAGCACGCCGATGCGATTCGCGTCGATGGACCATTCCGCCGCGTGCCGCTGGGTCAGCCGCATGGCCTGCGACAGGTCGTTCAGCGGGTGCGGATGGCGGTACGGCTTCACGCGGTAGTGGACGACGACGCCGGTGATGCCGAGCGTGTTCAGCCACAACGCGACCGGGTCGGCCTCATGGCTGGCGCGGGTCGCGTAGCCGCCGCCGGGGCAGATCAGCATACACGGCGCGTTTGCCCGCGCGGCCTTGTACACCGCCATCCGCGGCACGTCGGTCACACCAGCAATCTGTCCCGGCACGCCCTCACGCCAGAGCGGCAGCTCAACGTCAGGCCGACGCTTTTTATGCATCCTGATCCCCTCTTAGCGGCTGCCGACCACGGGCAGGTCCAGCATCGTCCGCAGGCCGGGCGGCACACGCGGCAGCAGGCGGGCGACGTTCACCAGCACCGCCGCCGTTGCATCGTCGGGCGTGCCACCGGGCACCAGCAGCGTGGCCGTGCGCTCGCCGGTGATTTGCACTTCGTCGCGCGGATCTGCGTTCGTCAGGCACATGTGCAGTTCGAGTTCGATCTCAATGCCGTCGCCCTGCCAGCCGGCCGTCTGGCGGATGCCGCAGACTTGCCCGGCGTCGATCCGGCCGAGGGCACTATCTATGTTTGCTTCAGCCAGAACGGTGGCGACGCTCGTCCGCACGTCGCCGCGCATCGGGTGCCGGCCCAGGCCCTGCGCGATCAGCACGACGCTCTCGCCGAGGCCGACGTGGCCGACCAGGTTCTGCTTGAGCAGCGCACGAAACTGGACAGCGGTTTGCGTGACGCCCGACTGCCGCAGCACGCTCGGCCGGACGGTGCGCAGGTCGACGACGCGGGTGCCTTTGACCTTCTTCACGTTCGACACGCTCGACGCCAGCAGCAACGGCATCGTGTCGAGCGCCAGCCCCGGGTTCACGCCCGCGCCGACAATCGCGACGCCTGCCTTGCGGGCCTCGTTCGTCAGCGCGTCCGCCAGGTGCGGCAGCCGCAGCCACGGCCAGGCGAGTTCTTCGCAACTGCTGACGATGTGGGCCTTTTTCATCATCAACTGCCGCAGCGTCGGCGCGACGCGGTCGAGGCGAGGGCCGGTGCAGACGATGGCGACGTCGATCGCATCCAGACGTTCGACGTCGTCGATCACGACGGCGGCGTTGTCACTCGCCACGCCCAGTTCGGAAAGCATCCGGCCGATTTTTTTCGGATCCAGGTCAACCAGCCCCGCCAGCCGCATTTCGTTGTCCGCGGCAACGGCGGCCGCGACGGCGCGGCCGATCGTTCCCAGACCCACGACGGCGACATTGATCGGCACTGGCGAAGCGGACGGCATCGCACCGTTTTAATCGCCGGCCAGTCTTCGCGGAAGGGGCGAACTTCCTTGCCCGCGCTAGGGGACGGCGATAGGTTGCCGCCATGCTCAAGCGCACGCCCTTCTACGATTTCCACGTCCAAGCGGGCGGCAAAATGGTCGATTTCGCCGGCTGGGAAATGCCGATCCTATTTCGCTCGATCACTGACGAACACACGCAAACCCGCAGCAGCGGCAGCATCTTCGACGTCAGCCATATGGGCCGGCTCTATTTCACGGGCCGTGACGCCGAAGCGTTCCTGAATTACGTCTTCACGCGCGACGTCACGCAGATGAAAGTCGGCCAATGCCGTTACGGCCTGCTCTGCAACGAAGCCGGCGGCATCCTTGACGACGTGCTGGTGTACCGCGACAAGAAACAGTGGCTGATGGTCGTCAACGCCAGCAACCGCGAGAAGGCCGTCGAACACTTTCACACGATTCGAAAAGCGAAGAACTTCGACTTCGATCTGGCCGACAACACGGAGAGCACGTCGATGATCGCCCTGCAGGGGCCGAAGGTGCTTGAAAAAGTCGGCGAGCATCTGGAGGCGGTGAAGTCTCTGAAACGGTACCAGTTCGTGAGCGACAGCTTCATGATGATCATGAAGTACACCGTCAGCCGCACCGGCTACACCGGCGAGGACGGCGTGGAGGTGATCCTGCCGAGCAAGATGGCGCCGATGGCCATGAAGATGCTGGCGGGCAAGTTCGACAAGCCGGATGCGACGCTGAAACCCGCCGGCCTAGGCGCGCGGGACACGCTGCGACTGGAAGCCGGCATGCCGTTGTACGGCCATGAACTGACGGAGCAGACCGACCCGATCAGCGCCGGCCTGGCGTGGGCGGTCAGCCTCGACAAAGATTTCCTCGGCGGTGACGCCTTGAAAAAGATCGTCGCCGACGGGCCGAAGCAGAAGCTCGTCGGCATCGAACTCGCCGGCCGGCGCATCGC
>DASVSC010000144.1:0-11235 GCA_036388295.1 Tepidisphaeraceae bacterium
CTTTTCCGAGCGTTTTAACGGCTTGTTTGTGCGACGTGTTGGACTGCACGGCCGTGGTGCCGATGGCGTCGGCGAGGATCGATTGCGGTTCGATGCGCACGGCGTGCCGCGTGCCCCAGTTGTCGAGGAGTCGGTGTTCGATCGGGTCGTCGCGGGTCAGGTCGGGCAGGAACTGGTGCAGCGCGCCGCCGCGGTAGACGTTCATCAGTTGGCTGCCGAGACAGACGCCGAGCACCGGCACCGCCCGGCGTTCGATTTCCGCGAGCAGAGCCATTTCGAATCGCTGGCGGTCCGGGTCGATTTGCTTGGCCATCAGGTGGAGCGGCTCGCCGTAGAGCGACGGGTCCAGATCGTCCCCGCCCGCCAGGACGATGCCATCGACCCCGTCGACGTATTGCGGGACGTTTGAAGGATCGACACGGTAAGGCAGCAGCACCGGCAACCCGCCGGCCTTCTCGACGGCTTCGACGTACGTCCACGGCAGCATGTAGTGCGGCTTGCCGGTGACGTAGTCGACAGTGATGCCGATGCGGGGCTTGGCCATATTGCCTCAGCGTAAAAATGAGCGACGCCGGCGGCAAGGCCGGCGTCGCTCGGGTTGATTCGTGACCACAGGCTTCGGCCTTACACGCCCGCTTCCGCCGGGCGCTTCTTGCCGAACTTTTTACGGGCGTTTTCCGTCAGGTGCTGCTTCCGCAGGCGGATGGCCGTGGGCGTGACTTCGACCAGTTCGTCGTCCTCGATGTATTCGAGGGCGGCTTCCAGCGTCATCTTGCGGGCCGGCTTCAGGACGATGGCGTCGTCCGTGCTGGTGGTCCGCATGTTGGTCAGCTGCTTGGCGGTGGTTGCGTTGACGACCAAGTCGGTATCGCGGGCGTTCTCGGCCACGATCTGGCCTTCATAGATCGGCTCGCCGGGCTCGATGAAGAAGCTGGCGCGTTCCTGCAGCTTGTTCATGGAGAACGCATTGGAATTGCCGTTGACCATGCTGACCATCACGCCGTTGCCGCGGCCGGGCACGTCGCCGCGGGCGGGGGCGTATTCGTGGAAGTTGTGGTGCATGACGGCCGTGCCCTGCGTGGCCGTGAGCATGCGCGTCCGAAGGCCGATCAGGCCGCGGGCGGGGATGGTGAACTCTAGGTGGTTTTGGCCTTCACGGCTGTCCATGCGGACGAGCTCGCCCTTGCGGTTGCCGACCAATTCCATCACCGCGCCCATGTTCTTTTCGGGCACGTCGACGACGAGGTATTCGAACGGTTCCAGCGTAACGCCGTTCTCGTCCTTGGTCGTGATGACGCTCGGCTTGCTGATGCTGAGTTCGTACCCTTCGCGACGCATGTTTTCGATCAAGATGCCCAGGTGCAGCAGGCCGCGGCCGCTGACTTTGAAGCTGTCCTTGCCGCCGGTCTCTTCGACTTTCAGGGCGACGTTCGATTCCAATTCCTTCATCAGGCGGTCGCGGATGTTACGGCTGGTGACGTACTTGCCTTCACGGCCGCAGAAGGGGCTGTCGTTGACGCTGAACAGCATGGTGAGCGTCGGCGGTTCCACGTCCTGAGCGGTCATGGGCTTGGGATCGACGGGGTCGCAGACGCTGTCGCCCATGTCGACCCCTTCAAGGCCGATGACGGCGACGATGTCGCCGGCAGAGGCTTCGTCGGCGTTCTTTTTGCCGAAGCCGTCGAAGACCTGAACCTGGGCGGCCTTGGCCTTGACGAGCGTTCCGTCGCGCTTGCCGAGCAGCACCTGCTGGCCGCTTTTGATCTTGCCGTTGTAGATGCGCCCGATGGCGATTCGACCGACATATTCGTTGTACTGGATCGAGCTGATCTGCAGCTGCAGGCTCTTGTCCGGGTCGCCGTGCGGGGCGGGGACGTGCTTCATGATGGCTTCGAACACCGGATTGATGTTCACGCCGGGCACGCTCATGTCCCACGTCGCCGTGCCGGCGCGGCCGCTGGCGTAAATGACGGGGAAATCAAGGGCTTCGTCGTTCGCGCCCAATTCGGCGAACAGATCAAAGACCTCGTTCAGCACGCCGTCGACGCGGGCGTCCTGACGGTCGATTTTATTGATGATGACGATCGGCCGCAGCTCGTGCTGGAACGCCTTTTTCAGCACGAAACGGGTTTGCGGCATCGCCCCTTCGGCGGCGTCGACGAGCAGGAAGCAGCCGTCCGCCATGCCGAGCACGCGTTCGACTTCGCCGCCGAAGTCCGCGTGGCCGGGGGTGTCGATCAGGTTGAACTTCGTCGTAATGCCCGTGTTCGGGTCGGTGTACTGGATGGCCACGTTCTTGGCCAGGATGGTGATGCCGCGCTCGCGTTCCAGCGGGTTGCTGTCGAGCATGGTGTCCTGCACCTGGTTCTCGCGGAAGTTGCCGCTCTGGCGTAGCAGAGCGTCGGTCAGCGTCGTTTTGCCGTGATCGACGTGAGCAATAATGGCGACGTTGCGGATATCGTTACGCACTTGATTCATGGGAGGCCGTGACTAAAAGGCTGCGTTCAATGCTTCGTGGCGCGTGCCGGCGAATGCGGATCGAACGGAACATTATAGCGAAAACCGCGATTCCTGCAATCGTTTAGATGGGGCACGGGCGGTTAGAATAAGGGTCATGACCAAGCTGTCTGTCAACGTGAACAAGATCGCCACGCTGCGGAACACGCGGGCCCTGGGCATTCCGGACGTGGTGCGGCTGTCGGCGATCGCGCTCGACAGCGGGGCCGACGGCATCACCGTTCATCCACGGCCGGACGAGCGCCACATCCGCCCGGCCGACGTCGATCAAATCGCCCAGCTGCTTCAGAAGTACCCGAACGCCGAGTTCAACATCGAAGGCAACCCGTACCACGGCCTGGTGGAACACTGCGAACGCGTCAAACCGACGCAGGCGACCCTGGTGCCCGATGCCCAAGGCCAGTCGACCAGCGACCACGGCTGGCCGCTGCACGCAATGGACGAGAGTGAGCGGGCCCGCTTGCGGGGCGTGATTGAGCATTTGTCGGACATCGGCTGCCGGGTGAGTTTGTTCGTGGACCCGGAGCCGAAGGACATGCCAATCGCGGCCGAAATCGGCGCCGACCGCATTGAGCTGTATACGGAGCCGTACGCGGCCGCCTCCGCCCGCGGCGACCCGAACGCCACGCTGCTTTATTCCGAATCCGCCTGGTGCGCGATCGCCGCCGGCTTGGGCGTGAATGCCGGGCACGATCTGAGTCTGGAGAACCTGGCCGATTTCCTGCACGGCGTGCGGAAGGTGGACGAAGTCTCCATCGGCCACGCGCTCATCGCCGACGCTCTGGAGTTCGGCATGGCCGAGACGGTGCGGCGATACGTGGCTGTCTGCCGCGGGGGCAGAGCCGTGGCTCATGTTACCTCGACCTGTAGAAAGGGGACGGCCCCACCCAGTGAAGGAGCAGGGCTTTAGAACTTGGACTAGGGAGTGCGGGCATTCCCTCCTCCGTAGTGACGAAGGCGGCGAGGTAGACGAACCCGGCGAAGTTGGCGGCCTTCTTCTCGTACCGCGTGGCCAACCGTCGGCAGCGGCGGATGCGGCAGAAGAACCGCTCGATCACGTTGCGGTGCCTGTACCGCTGTCGGTCGTACCGCTTCTTACGCTTGTGTGTCGGGTTGGGCTGGATACAGCAGCGGGCCGGCAACCGTCGCACGCCCTGACGTAGGGCGTCGCTGTCGTAGGCGGCGTCGGCGATCACGTGGCCGACTTCAGCGCGGGGCAGGCCCGACAGCAGGCCGTCCGCCTGTGGGCAGGCGCCTTTGCGCCCCGGCATAAGCACGAGCCGCAGCAGCCGGCCCCGGCGATCGACTACGGCGCGGACCGTGGTCAAGAGTCCGCCACGCGAACGGCCTAAGCACGGGCGGGTGTCGGCGGCCTCTTTTTTTCGTCCGTCAGCCGCTGCCCGGTCGAGGCCACCGGGCGGGTCTTGACCGTCGTCGAGTCCAGCTGCACTTCGTCCAGGTCCGCCTCGCCGGTGGCGGCGATCCTCTGTCGCTCGCGCCGATCACGTTTGTCCCGCTGGATGCGACGGACTGAACTTATCTCACCGTTGAACCTCCTGCTGGTTCGATCGCCTATGCCGGTTGCGACTTGGCCAGCACCCAGGACACGACCGCCTTCGTTATGACGTTCCCGCCGGCCGATGGTCGGGTGCTCGTCAAGCCGTTTATCTTCCTGCCCGAGGACAATGTGGGCGGCTTGTTCAAACGCCAGAAGCGAGACAAAGCCCCGTACCAGCAATGGGCCGCTGCCGGCCATTTGATCCTGACGCCGGGCAACGTCATCGACTTCAACATTGTCGCGGAAACCATCATCGAACAGGCCAAGCTCTACGACTTGCGTGAGGTCCGGATGGACCCGCACGCGGCGTCGTCCATTTCGGCGAAGTTCGAAGCCGCTGGCATCACGGTCACTTACGTTCGCCAAGGTTGGTCTTTGTCGCAGGCGTTTAAGGCAAGCGAAGCCCTGATCCACACCGGTCAATTGGTTCACCCTGACAGCCCCGTTCTGAATCGGGAGATGAGCAACGCCGTCGTGCACACCGACCGGCTGGAAAACATCTGGCTCGATAAGGCCAAGTCCACCCGCCGCATCGACGCAGCCGTGGCCTTGGTGATGGCGGTAAACGGAATGAAGTTCGGGCAAGGCAGCGAGCCGGCCGATTCAGATCATTACTACGCACGACATCCCGAACTCATCGTGCTCTGAAAATCGAGGTATTAAATGAGTCTGCTTTCCAAAATCTTCGGCCGCACCGAGACACGCGCCGCCGCCAGCACAACGTCTGACTTCCTTCCGTCGTCGTTCGGGATGTTCGGCGGCGGCTCGTACAACGATACCGGCGTCTCCATCACCGAGGCGAACGCGGTTATCTGCTCGGCCGTCTGGGCGTGCGTGGCGATCATCGGCCAGACCATCTCGACACTGCCGATCCACGTCATCCGCAAATCAGACGGCACGAAGCTATACGACCACCCGCTACACCGGGCACTGACAATCGCACCGAATGACTTCATGACGCCAGCGGTTTTCCGTGAAGCCCTGATGACGAACGCTCTCCTGTGGGGCGGGGCCGGGGCTGCCGTCGCTCGTGACGAACTTGGTCAGGTCGAAGCCCTGTACCCACTGCGGTCGTCCGACGTGAAACCCACGCGAAAGCTCGGCGAACTGATCTATGAGGCCCGCGTCGGCAGTAATTTGTACGAACTCACACCGGACCAGATCGTTTACATTTTGGGCTGGTCGACAGATGGAATTACACCACTTTCACCCGTGCGTTCCGGCACGCAGGCGATCGCCCTAGACGAGGCAATGGGTCGCTATGCGGCTAAGGCCTTCGGCGGAGCCAACATCGGCGGCATCCTGCAAATGCCGAAAATGAACGACGACGCGATGAAGTCCTTCGTGAACTCGTGGCGGACCAACTACAGCGGAATTGATAATGCCTTCCGAGTCGCGGCATTGCCTGACCCGATGAAGTTCGTGCCCACGAGCATGTCGCCGGAGTCGGCCCAGATGACCGAGGCCCGCCAGAACCAAGTCTTGGAAGTGGCACGGTATTACAAGGTGCCGCCGCACTTGCTCGGTCTGCTCGACAAGGGCAGTTCGTTCTCGTCGATCGAACAACAAAACATGTTTTTCGTTCAGCAGTGCATTACGCCCTGGTGTGTCAAGTTCGAACAGGAGTTGATGTCCAAGGGTCTGCTCGAATCCGAGCGGGCCGACGTGGAAGTGCGTTTCAACTTGGACGGCCTGCTGCGTGGCTCGACACAGGAACGCTATTCCAGCTATCAGACCGGCCGGCAAGGCGGCTGGCTCAGCATCAACGACATCCGCCGCAAGGAATCGCTGCCACCCATCGAAGGCGGTAATGCGTACCTCACCCCGTTAAACATGACCGCCGTGAACACGCCGGCCCCGGTCACTCCGGCTACGCCAGTCACGCAGCCGCCAGCCCCCGCCCCGGCCACCAGCGCCAAGGACGAAGCCACCCGCGCTCTGCTGCTGGCGACGGTGAAGCGGTTCGTCACGAAGGAAGTAAAGGCGACCGAGCGAGCGGCGAAGAAATACGCCATCCAGCCCGACGAGCTTCGGTCGTGGGCCGGCGTGTTTTACGCCGACCACCGCAAGCTCGTGGCCGACACTCTGGCCCCCGTGCTCGCCGCTGCCGGTCTGACGCTCGACCCGGTGAACGTCGCGGAACGTCACTGCGCCGGCGGCGTGACCATCACCGAATCCGCGATCAACCAGAAGCTGACGGCCGAAGAACTCGTGAGCGACATTGAGGGGCGGGCCATCGAACTGGTCGATCTAATCACAGGAACAAAGGACAAAGACAATGAACTCCAAGCTGCTTGAACAACGTGACCTCGGCGTATTCGCTCCGGTCGAAAATACCGAGTTGCGATTCGCCGACCCGAACAACCGAATCGGCTCGTGGGATACGCGGCGGTTTACAACTCGCTTTCCGCAGACCTCGGCGGGTTCAAAGAAAGAATTAGACCAAATGCGTTCCGAAACAGCATCGCCGGCGGCACCGATATTCGGGCGCTGGTGGACCACGACGCAAGCAAACTGCTCGGCCGCACGAGCGCCGGCGCGCTCCGACTGTCAGAAGATCAGGTAGGGCTCCGAATTGAAATCGACCTGCCCGAGGGAGTGAGCTACGCCAATGATATCCGCTCACTCATTAAACGCGGCGACATCAAGGGAATGAGCTTCGGCTTCCGCGTTCCGACCGGCGGGCAGTCGATCACAAAAGAAGCCGGGCAGACCATCCGTGAGTTGAGTGAAATCAATCTTAAGGAAGTCACCGTCACGTCGATTCCGGCCTACGGCGACACGTCGGTTTACGTTCGCTCGGCCGTCATCGACCCGACCGTGCTGCAGATGATCGAACGCCCGCACTTCAACCACCGCGTGGCACGGTTCCGCCGCGCGTTGATCGGGGCATAAGAAATCTTCGATCACGAAGATTTTTCTGCGGCAGTAAATGGCGAAGCGCTTCCACACTTCCCTTGCCGGTGCCGGTTGGTGTCATAACCCGTATGACGTTGCCGACATCCCCGAGGATGAGGCCTTCAACCTGGTCCGCGCCGGCATCGCCTCGCCCGAGCCGGAACCGACGCCGACTGAGACGGCTGTGGTGCCTAAGGCACCCATCGAGACGGCCACGCTCAAGGTTGTCCACGCGGCAAAGCCCGCGCCCGTCGTCAAAGCCGCTGCTCCGGTTGCAGCCAAGGTCAACTGATTATGGACCTCGTTCGAACCAGTACCGCCGCCACGGTCCTCGACATCGGTGATGTTCGGGACCATCTCGGCATTGACGGCACGGGCTTGGACCCCGTGCTCAATGCTTGCCAGCGGGCGGCGGTGGACGTCATCGAACGCGAGTGCAACATCCAGATCGGCCCGGCGACATTCGTTCTGACGACTGACTTCCCTGCTTGCCGTGGCGACATCACCTTGCCGAAGCCGCCCGTCGTGGCGGTGCAATCGGTGGCGTACATCGACGCCGCCGGCAACACGCAAACGCTGGACCCTACGGCCTACCGGGTCGGCACCGCACGGCCCGGCCGACTCCTGGTGAGGCCGGGGCGGACGTGGCCGGAGACGGCACGGGGCGGCGCGGTGACGATCACGTTCACTGCCGGTCACGCACTCAACAACTTGCCCGAGTCCCTGCTACATGCCGTGCGCTTGCTCGTAGGTCACTACTTCGAAAACCGGGAAGCGACCAGCACCCTGACCGTGAAGGACGTTCCTTTCGAGGTCGAGATGATTTTGAACCAGCACCGTTTCATGGAGGCCGTGTAATGGCATCACTTAAGGCACCCGTCCAGTTCCGTCTGACTCGCGCGGGGCGGCTGACTCTCAAGTTCGCCACTCTCGCTCATCGCTGCGGCTTCAAGATGCCTCATGGGCTGGTGAAGGCGATCACTCGCCGGTGCTGGCAAATGCGGCTCGGCGAGGGTGAATGGCGGTCGATCCGCATGGCCCCAGGTGGCCGGGTGTTGGCATGAAAGCAGGGACGCTAAAAGATCGCATCACCCTCCAGAAGCAGACACCCAGCGGTGGCGATGACTCTTGGGGGCAGCCGTCTGAGTGGATCGATGAGGCTCGCGTATGGGCCAGCATTGAGGCCGAAGCGGGGACCGAGGCGTCGCATAACTTCCATGTTGCAGAAGAGTCGTATGTCGCAATCTGGCATCGCTATCTAGCGGCTGCCGAGAAAAACCGCGAGCTGTTTGAGAGCCATGGAGTCGGCTTGATTGTGGTGCGACCAAAGTCTGCCGCGATCGTGTTCCGGTCGAAAGACCTCATCTTTCGAGTTGCTCGGTCACATAAAGCGACATTCTATCAGCGGTTGGTTGGCGGATATCGGCTTGAAGGGTTGCCTCGGTCCGCGTGCTTTCGCGGCGAGCGATTTGGGCGAGAAGATCAGAGACCGACATACGGTTACCACCCTAGATGTTCACGATGTGCTCTTAACGACAAGACGTCTGATCGTCCTGCGGATCGGGATGACAGTCAACGAGAGGCCGGGGCATATGTCCGGCTACATCTAGACCGATAAAGTCTGACAGGCGGTCGCCGCCATATAGACTTGGAACTTCGACCTCGGGAGCAGCGTCTGAGCGAGGTGCCCAGCCTGTCAGGGCAAGCAAATCGCGCCCGAAATAGCGTCCGAAATTGTTTTAGGGCATGAAAAAACCCCTGATAATCAGGGGTTTTCAATGGAGCGACGGGGAATCGAACCCCGATTTGCTGAATGCGATTCAGCCGTCATCCCGTTAGACCATCGCCCCGGATTTCGGGAGAGCCGACTATAAACGCCCTGAACACTTCGTCAAGCCGTCACTTCGCCAGGGCGGGCTCATGGATGGCCTGTTCGAACGTCATGCCGGGCAGGAGGACGACGTTCACCATCGATCCGTCGGCAATCGCCCCATTGGCCAGTTCGATCGCGCCGGCGGCATCCGACAGCGTGACGTTCACCGTCACCACCGCCTGGACCGCCAGTTCGGTTTTAGCGACGTCGGTGACGCGGCCCTGCACGATGCGAGGCGGGCCGATGATTGGCGTCACGAACAGGCCGCCGCTGGGGACGGTGTAGACCTTACGCGCCGTGGCGCGGAGGACGGCGTCGACTGGCACGTCGATCGGCCCGTCGTAGCGCCCGCCGACAGCGGCGAGGTGCAGTTGGTACGTGCTGTTGGTGGGCTGGAACACCACGGTCGCGCCATGGACGGCCGTCACGCGGCCCCGGGTGCGGTGAGACATCGGCATAGGCGGACGACAATAACCTAAGCGTGCGCGGCGGCCAACTTGCGGCCGGTTCATCTACGCGAAGATCCGGCCCTCGCGGCGGTAACGCGGATGATTCCGCAGGGCGGCCGCGTCTGTCGTTTGCCAGCTTTCCCACCCGCCGACGGCCGCCAGTACGGCGTCGAGCGCGTCGCCGCCGCCATTGCGTTGAATCTTGCGGACCGTGCTGGCGTCAAGATCCGCCCGTTGCCGGATGGCGTCCAGAATCAGGCGGCGGTTTCGCAAGCGCTTCGGCTCCAGCGGCCCATCGGTCGGCTGCTTATAGTTGTTGTGCGGCGCGCCCCACCGCTTCAACGTCGAGCCGGGGCAGGCTTCGATGACAGCGCGGTCGAAGGGGCCAGCCATATCGTCGAACGGCGGGATGACAGTGCCGGCCGACTTTCGCAAGGGCGTCAGGACGTTGCGCATGCCGTAGAACGTCTGGCAGATGATGCGGTAGTGGTAACAGTCGAACGGCGTTTTCGTTTCGCGGTCCGTCTCCCGACGCACGTGCATGCCGAAGCCACGGGCGAGGGCCCGTTCCACGCACAACCGGCCGAAGGCATAAGCGTCGTCGGGCTGGGCGGCCAGCCAAAGTAGCTGTTCGTCAAACGTCGCGGTCGGCTCGACGATCTCAACCGGCAGCGCGAACGGGAAATCAACCGCCCAAACGGCGTTCGTCGAACCGCTGATGGCCTGGACGAGGTACGCCATTGACGGCCCGCGTGCGTCGTCACCGGCCAAGTCGCCGAGGCGGCCGAGTGCAGTGACGGTTCGTGTCGCCACGTCCAGCCGCGCCACCCAGGCGTTTACGCCGGCCAGTTTTGCGCCGCTGAAATCGACGCCGTAGATGGTGTCGATGCGCGTCAAACGCCGGCCCCTTCCGTGTCGAGCGCACTGCGCATGAAGCGATCGAACCACGCGCTCGATTCGCGCACTGCCGCCACCGTTCCGCTGTAGCTGACACGGCCTTGTTCGATGACGTAGATCAGGTCGGCTGAACCGACCAGGCTCGGGCGGTGCGTGGTGACGACTGTGGTCCGGCCGACCATCAGGCGGTCAATCGCGGCGACGATCAGCGTTTCGCTGTCCGGCTCCACGCTGCTCGTCGGCTCGTCCAGCAGCAAAATCTTCGGGTCGGCGAGGAACGCGCGGGCCAGGCTGATGCGCTGTTTCTGCCCGCCGCTGAGACGCACGCCGCGCTCGCCGGCGACCGTGTCGTAACCGTCGGGCAGTTTCCTGATAAAGCCGTGCGCGTTGGCGGCGCGGGCGGCGGCGATCACTTGTTCTTCCGTCGCGTCGTTGTGGCCGTAGCGGATGTTCTCGCCGATGGATTCGTTGAACAGGAACGTCTCCTGTTGCACGAGCGCACTGTGCCGCCGCAGCGTGTCGCGGCAGACCTGCCGCAGGTCGTGGCCGTCGAGAAGAATCCGGCCGTTCGTCGGGTCGTAGAAGCGCATCAACAGGTTCAGCAGCGTCGACTTCCCCGCCCCGCTCGGCCCGACGATCGCGACCGTTCGGCCGGCGGGAATGTCGATCGACACGTCCGTCAGCACCGTCGTTTCGCCGTAGCCGAAGCTGACGTTCTGCAACTCCAGCCGGCCGTCGATGCGCTCCAGCATCATGCTGCCGGGCGCGTCCGGCAGGTCGTCCGGCGCGTCCAGCACTTCATAGATCCGCCGGCACGACGCGATGGCCCGCTGCACCATGTCGTTCACACGCGCCAGCGTCTGCACCGGCCCGAACAGCCGCCACCAGTAGGCGCGGAACATCACCAGTTTGCCGAACGTGAACGTCGACGTGCCGCCCAGCAGCAGCCAGCCGCTCACGCCGATCATGAACACATTGCTGAGGAATCCGACGGCCCGCGTGAACGGGAAGTAGATCGTGCGGGCGTTGATCGACTTCACCTG
>DASVSC010000145.1:0-23103 GCA_036388295.1 Tepidisphaeraceae bacterium
TCGGCGGGCGATCTGGAACACTTCGGCCGAAGTGCGGGCCGGCCAGGACTTGCGGGCGAAGTCGACCGCGCCTTCGGCGAGTTCGAACGCAGCGGCACCACGCCCGCCGACGTCGACGCGCTGATCGGCCCCGCCGACGAAGCCGCCGACGCGTCGCGTCAGCAGCTCGGCCGGAAGCTGCGCGATTTGTCGAAGCTGTACGCTAGCTACCAGTCGTTCCTGATCGAGCACCAGTTCGACCCGTACGAGCGCCAGGCCACAGTGCCCGAGGCCATCAGCACTTGGGCCGGCGCACGTGACGCACTGGTGCTGGTCGATGAGTTCTACGACTTCACGGTCTACGAACGGCAGATCATCGTGGCCCTGGCGAAAGCGGCGCGGCAGACGTTCGTTTCGGTGATGATGGACGCCAAGTCGCCGCTGGTCACCGACCCGAACCTGATGCCGGAAGACCTCGGCCTGTTCCGCCGGACGGAAGAAACGTACCGCCGCCTGCATTTCGCGATGAAGTCGGCCGGAATAGCCGTCGATGCGCCGTTGCTGCTGAGTGCCGCGCGGCGCTGGCACGACCCGGCGATGGCGGCCGTCGCGAATGCGCTGGAAGGCCCGCCGAAAAAGCGCCCGCCCGCCAAGGACGCTGTCCGCCTCTGCCTGGCCGCCGACGCGCGGGACGAGGCGGAAGTGGCCGCCCGCGAAATCAAGCGGCTGCTGTACCAGGGCTACCGTTTGCGGGACGTCTGCGTGCTGGCGCGGTCCGCCGACAGCTACGCCGCCCATATCGAAGCGGCGTTCAGCGACCATGACATCCCGTATTTCCTCGACCGGCGTCGCCCCGCCGCGCATCACCCGCTGGTGCGCACGGTCCAGGCGATCGGCCAGATCGTGCAAACGCGCTGGAGCCACGACGGCGTGTTCGACTTGTTGAAAGCCGGCCTGACGCAAGTACCGGCCGCGAATGTAGATCTGCTGGCCGACTACGTGACGCAGCACCGCCTGACGGCTTCGGCGTGGACGCGCGAACAGGCGTGGCGCTACAACCGCCTGGACGAGGACGAGAACCGCCGGCTGTTCGGGGCCGAAGACATCGAAGCGGTCAATGCGGCCGCCACGCTCATTCGGCACGCCATGGGCTCGCTGGCGTCGCCGGAGGACGTCGAAAAGCCGCGCAAGATCGGCGAGCGCGTCTGCGATCTCCTGGCCGCCCTGGAACGGCTGGACGTCCGCGGGGCGATGCTGAAACGCATCGAAGCCCTGGAAAATGCGAACGAAATCGAACGCCGTGAGGAAGAAGAACAGGTCTGGGCACGCTGGGCCGAGCTGTGCGACCGATTGCACGAACTGCTGGGCGACGTAGAAGCCACCGGCACCGACTTTTTCAAACTGCTTCAGACCGCCTTGGACGGCCTGGACTTAGCCGTCGTTCCGCCGACGCTGGACCAGGTGCTGGTCGGTTCCGTCGACCGCACCCGCGTCGGTGAGCCGAAGGCCGTTGTCCTCATCGGGCTGAATGAATGCGACTTCCCGCTCTGCCAGCAGGAGCGCCCGATCCTGAACGACACCGACCGCGTGCGCCTGATGGAAGCGGGCATGGAAGTCGAGCCGCCGACGCGTCAAGTGCTGCTGATGGAACGCTTCCTCGGCTACGTCGCCCTCACGCGGGCCAGCGAGAAGCTGGTGCTGATCCGCACGAAATGCGACGACCACGGGCAGGACTGCTCGCCGTCACCGTTCTGGGACGCCGTGTGCAAAACGCTGGACGACCCGCAGCCGGAAGAGCCGCCGACGGGGCTGCGGCGGGTGACGACGCCGGCACAGGCTGTATCGCATCTGCTGATCTGGGCGCGGCGGCAGCACGCGACGATTGAGGCGGCGTCGGAAGCGTCCCTGTACGACTGGATGGCCCGCAGCACCGACCCGCGCGTCACCACCGTACGCGACCGCGCTTGGCCGGCCCTAAGCCATCGCAATGCCGCCCGGCTGTCCACGGACGTCGCCGCGAGGCTGTTCGCCCCGCCGCTGGAAGCGAGCGTGTCCCGCTTCGAATCCTTCGCCGCCTGCCCGTTCCAGCACTTCGCCCGCTACGGTTTGCGCCTCCAGCGCCCGACGGCCACGGAGTTTACGGCTATGGACCTGGGCAACCTGTATCACGCGGTTCTCGACGACATGGTGGCGGGAACGATTCGCAAGAAGATCGACTTCGCCCAGGCCGAAGGATTAAGCCGCGACGACATCCGCGGCGTGTCGCGCCGGTTGGCCGAAACCATTGCCGATCAACTGTTTCTGTCCGACGCGCGCAGCCGGTTTACGCTGGAACAGCTCGACCGCACGGTGCACAAGCTGCTGCGTGCGCAGCAAGTCACCAGCGGCCTCGGCCAGATGCGGCCGGCGTACACGGAGCTGACATTCGGCAACGAAGCGCGCTTGCCGCCCGTCGAGCTGCAAACCCCGGCCGGCCATGCGGTTCGCCTGCGCGGGAAGATCGACCGCATCGATATAGATGCCGAGCGCCAGGCGTTCAGCGTGATCGACTACAAGCTCAGCGGCGAATCGCTGGATTACGGCTACGTCGCGTACGGCCTGATGTTACAGCTGTTGACGTACCTGCTGGTGCTGCGCGAGCACGGGCCGAAGCTGTTCGAACGCCCGCTCCCGCCCGCGGCCGCGCTATACGTGAAGGTGCTGCGCGGCATTCAAAGCGTGACGCACCCGAGCGACGCGCCCGAGCCCGACACCGAACCGTTCCACCTGAAAGAAAAGCCGCGTGGCGTCGTCGCCCGGAGCCATGCGCAGCGCATCGACCCGGCCATAGACGCCGGCGTGCAGAGCAAGATCCTGGCCTACCGGCTGAAGCAGGACGGCGACTTCTACGCCAGCGGCCAGGACGGCGTGGACGACGCCGTGCTGAGCGATCTGATCGACTATGTGCGCCAGCAGATCGCCGAGCTTGCGGACAAAATCATCGCAGGTGAAGTGGCCGTCGCACCTTACATCATCAACCGCGATACGCCCTGCCAACAGTGCGACTTGCAGCGCGTTTGCCGGATCGACTGGGCGATCAATTCCTACCGCCCGCTGACGCCGCTGGGACGCCGTGAAGCGATCGACGTCATCCGCGGCGCGAAAGGCGGCCGGCATGGCGCGTGACTGGACGGCAGAGCAAAAGCGGGCGATCGAGACGTACGACCGCAACCTGCTGGTGTCGGCCGCCGCCGGCAGCGGAAAAACCGCAGTGCTGGCCGAGCGTTGCGCGTATCTGGTGTGCGACGCCCAGCCGCCGTGCAACGCGGACGAGCTGCTGGTCGTCACCTTCACCGTCGCGGCGGCCGAGGAAATGCGCCGGCGCATCGGCGCGGCCTTGTCCACACGCGCCACGCTCAGCACCGACCCGCGCCTGATCCGCCAGCCGCTACTCCTGGCCGGCGCACAGATTGGGACGATCCACGGGCTGTGCAGTTCGATCCTGCGTCGCCATTTCCACGAAGCCGGCCTGGATCCGAACTTCCGTCTGCTGGACGACGACGAAGCCAAACTGCTCCGCCGTGACGTGGCCGACGCGCTGGTGGAACGCAAACTGGAAGGCCCCGACGCCGACGTAACCGTTCGCCTGCTCGAGCATTACGCCGGCGGCAGCGCGTCGCGCATCGTCGGCACCCTGCTCGGTTTGCACGGCCGGCTCAGCAGCCTGTGCGACCCGGACAAGTGGCTGACCCTGCGCAAACAGAAGCTGGCCGACGCGGCGAAGCAGCCGATCCGCGAATCCGAACTGGGTTGTGCGGCGTTGAAGATTCTCACGGACCGCCTCGACACGCTGATCCTGACGGCCGACCGCCTGAACGAAACCTTCGCCGCCGCCGGCGTCGGCCAATATGCAACCGCCGCTAGCGAAACCGGCACGGCCCTGACGGAATGGCGACAGGCCCTGTCGGATCGCCCGTTCGACCAGGCCGCTGACATCATCAAATCAACGGAGTTTCCGCGGCTGCCGACGGTCAAAGACGCCGAGCTCCGCGACCGTTACAAACCGCGCATCGACGCCCTGAAGCGGCGCGTCAACGATTTCGCCAAGGGCGGCTTGTTCCTGTTCACAGAGCGGGAATTGCAGATCGACCTCGGCCGAACGCTCTGGGCGGTCGACGCGCTGGCGACGCTAACCGACGACTTCGAAGTCGCTTACGCCACGGCCAAGCGCGACGCGAATACGCTCGACTTTTCCGACCTCGAACGCTTCGCCCTGCGGCTGCTGCGCGACGACGAAACCGGCGGGCCCACGCCCATCGCCCAGGAGTACCAGCGGCACTTCAAGCACGTCCTCGTCGACGAATACCAGGACGTGAACGAACTGCAGGACACCCTGCTGGCCATGCTGTCTCGCGAAAGCGACGGCAACCTGTTCTGCGTCGGCGACGTCAAGCAGAGCATTTACCGCTTCCGCCAGGCCGACCCGGCCCGGTTCATCGCCCGCTACCGCCGCTACAAGCCGAGCGCGTCTGAAGACGGCGACGTGATCGACATGCGAATGAACTTCCGCAGCCGCGGCCCGCTGCTGGAAACCCTTAACGGCCTGTTCGAAGCGCTGATGACGAAGGAGTCGGCCGAGGTCAATTACGACCGCACACAACGGCTGGTACCCGGCGCGACCTTCTCCGACGAGAGCGGTACGTTCACCGGTCGGCCGATCGAACTGCACGTCATCGAGACGAAGCCGACGGCCCAAGTGTCCGACTACGACGGCGACGAACGCGAAGCCGTGCTGACCGCCGCGCGCATCAGCGAACTGCTCGGCCGAACCGGCAAGCCGCCCGCGAAGGTGACCGACCGCAACGGGATCGTCCGCGACGCCAACCCCGGCGACTTCGCCGTGCTGTTGCGCACCGTGCGCATCAAGGCCGAGCGCTACGCCAGCGTGCTGCGCCGCGCCGGCCTGCCGGTGCAGGCCGACAGCACGACGGGGTTCTTCCAATCGGTCGAAGTGCGCGACCTGCTGTGCGCCCTGCGGCTGATCGACAACACGCGCAACGAGTACGACTTAGCCGGCCACCTGCGATCGCCGCTGTGCGACTGGCCCGACGCCGAGGACCGTTTGGCGACCATCCGCATCGCCTACCCGACCCGTAGCACGCCGTGGTTCCACCGCGCCGCGAGCCGTTACGCGAATGAGCAAAACGATTTGCTGGCGGGCGAATTGAAAAAGGTATTCGCCCGCATCGACGGCTGGCGGTCGGTTGCGGCGGAACGGCCGGTTGCCGACCTCGTTTGGCACGTGCTGCAGGACACGCACTACCTCACCTGGTGCGCCGGCCTGCCCGACGGCGAGCAGCGCGTGGCGAACCTGACCGATTTGCACGAGCGCGCCCGCGCCTTCGACCGCTTCCGCCGACCGACGCTGTCGCGGTTCCTGCACTACCTGGCGACGCTCGAAGAACAGGCCGACCTCGGCATGCCGTCGCTGGCCGTGACGGAACAGAAGGCCGTGCGGATTCTCAGCGTGCACAAGAGCAAGGGCCTGGAGTTTCCCGTCGTCGTCATTCCGGACTTGGGCAAGGATTTTAACCTGCGCGACGCCGCCGACACGCTGCTGGTCGATGACGCCGTCGGCATTGGGTTGCGCGTCGTCGACATCGAACGCGAAGCCCATTACCCGTCGCTGGCCAGCACGGTGGCGCAGTTTGAGATTCGCCGGCGGTCGCTGGCCGAGGAGCTGCGCGTGCTGTACGTCGCCGCGACGCGTGCCCGCGAGCACCTGATCCTGATCGGCACCGACGACCCGGACGCCCCCGCCCGCTGGGACGACGCCTGGCGTGGCCACCGCGGCCCCATGCCCGCCGGCGAAGTGCTGGCGGCGCGCACGATGCTCGACTGGGTCGGCCCGGCCGCCGCGCAGACCGAATCGACTGCCGCCGGCTCGATCGAACGCACGGAACATTCAGCCGAGTCGGTCGACGCAATGGCCGACCATCTGCTTAGCACCGGCGGGCGGCAGGACCGCACTTCGCTGCTGTCCGACCTGAAGCCGCTGGCCGAGACGCCGCCCCAGCCATTGGCGGTACGGCAGGCGATCAAGCGCATCGAGTTCGCCTACCCGCACCGCCCGATGACGATGGTCCCGGCCGTCGAAACCGTCACTGACCGCACCAAACGCGGCCGCGTCGCGCCGGGCGGCGAAAGCCAGTCGCAGGCGGGCGTCGTGAAGTTCGACAGCGTCCTGCGGCCGGCCCGTTGCATGACCAGCGACCGCACGCTGCTGCCGGTCGATTTGGGCGCGCTGACGCACACCGTGCTGCAACGCCTGAACTTCGCCGGCGACGTCACCGTGAGCGGCATTCGACAGCAGGTGCAACGGCTGGCCCAGCGGCGCTTTCTCCGCGCCGACGTGGCCGACCAGGCGGACGTGGAAGCCGTCGCGTGGTTCGCGGGCACCGACCTCGGCCGGCGGTGCCGTGATGCCGGCGACCGCATGCGGCGCGAGTTCGAAGTCGTCTTCAGCGCAGCCGCCGACGACGCGCCGTCGCCCGAAGATCAGATCATGGTGCGCGGCCGAATCGATGCGATGCTGATCGAGGACGACGGCCTGGTCCTGATCGATTACAAAACCGATCGCGTTACCGCGGAAACGGTCGATGCACGTGTCGAGTTCTATCGGCCGCAGATCGACGCCTACCGCACGCAGTTGCAGCGGATTACCAAGCGAAGCGTGACCGAAGCGTTCCTGGTTTTCACGACGCCGCGCCTGATCGTCCCGGTGTAACCATGCCCGACACGCTCCCTTACTTCATTCAAGACCTCGCAGGCATCGGCGGCACGCTGAAGCAGCGGCCGGAGGATTTCGTGGTGCACGAAATGCCCGCCTACGAGGCCAGCGGCGCGGGCGAGCACGTGATGCTGGAGATCGAAAAGACCGCGATCAGTACGTTCGAAGCGATCGACACACTGGCCCGGCGGCTGAAGGTGCCGCGTCGCGACATCGGCTACGCCGGCTTGAAAGACACGCGGGCGGTGACGCGGCAGTGGCTGACGGTGCGCGGCGTCGATCTGATGGCCGTGTCGGAAGCGGCCACGGACAAGCTGAAAATCCTGTTCGCCGACAAGCACGGCAACAAGCTGCGCGTCGGACACCTGCGCGGCAATCGGTTCACCATCAAGGTGCGCGACGTCGACCCGATGCGTGTCGTCACGCTCACGCCCGCGCTGCGCACGCTGTCGGAGCGCGGGATGCCGAACTACTTCGGCCCGCAACGGTTCGGCCGGCGCGACCGCAATGACGAATTGGGCTTGGCCTACGCGAAAGGGGACGCCGACGGTGTTCTGGCTCAACTTCTCGGACGGCCCGATGACGGCGACAACGAAGCCGAGCGCGCCGCGCGGATGGCCTACGACGCCGGCGACCTGTCCGCCGCGGCCAAGCTCTGGCCGCACCACGCGCGTGACGAATTGACCACACTCAACCGGTTGATTCGCACGCGCGATGCGGTCGTCGTGGTCGCGGGAATCGACCGACGCCTCACGGGCCTGTGGCTGTCGGCGCTGCAGTCGCGCCTGTTCAATACAGTGGTCGCTCGGCGAATTGATGCGATCGACGGACTGCTTGAGGGTGACATTGCCTTCAAGCACGAAAACGGCGCGAGCTTCGCAGTGGCGGACGCCGCGATCGAACGGCCGCGTGTCGAGGTGTTCGACATCAGCGTGACGGGGCCGCTCATCGGGCCACGCATGATGCGCCCGCAGGGAGCGGCCCGTGACGTCGAACGCGCGGCATTAGCCGATTGCGGCCTGGAACACTCCGGCCTGATGCGGCTGTACGACGGCGAGGATGGCGACGACGTCCGCGCGCTGGCCTCGCAGTTGCCACCCGGCGCACGGCGGCCGCTCCGCGTGCGGCCGGACGACCTGCGCGCCGAGTCGGGCATTGATGAACATGGGCCCTACATCGCCGTGTCGTTCGCCTTGCCGGCGGGTTCGTACGCGACGGTGCTGCTGCGCGAATTGATGCGCAACGACGCTGTCGCGACGGATTAGGCCTGCAGCGTTCGCGCGCGGCGGGCGTCGCGGAACGACTTCACGCACAGGGCGACCGTCACCGCGCACAGCACCGCCATCGACGCCGTGGCCGCGCGTGCCACGGGCGAGCCGGCACCTTTGGACACCGCAGCTGCGAACCGGCCGCCGGCCGCCAGCGTGCCAACCAGCGCAAGCGCCGCCAGCGCGTGCATCAGGTGCTTCCGCAGGTTCGGCTTCGCAAGCGACGCGGCCCCAAGAACAACGAAGAGCAGGCCGAAGAAGGAGGGAATAAGCGCCGTGACGGCCGTCTTGCCTTCGGAGGCCGCGTGGGCGTAACCGGCGATGCCGACGATGACAAGAAGGAAACCGATGACGATAGAGATCTTGGGCATATTCATTGGCTAATGGCTCACAGGTTGGGTCGACGCGTCCGCCTTGATGATGGGCGTCGTTGGCTTGACGAATGGATTGAAAACGAATGCCGCGGCCGCCACCATACAGACGAAGCCGGCGGCGTGATTCCACCGCAAGTGCTCCTTCAGCACGACGACGGAAAAGACGGCAAAGACGACCAGCGTGATGATCTCCTGAATGACCTTCAACTGGGCCGTCTCGAATCCGTACGTCGATTGGCCGATGCGGTTCGCGGGGACGGCCAGGCAGTATTCGATCAGCGCGATGCCCCAGCTGACCAGCACGATCAGGCCGAGCGAGTGCGACTGGCCGGGGAAGAAGCGGAGATGCCCGTACCAGGCGAAGGTCATGAAAATGTTCGACAAGATGAGCAGAACGATCGTCCACATCGGCGTCAGGTTCCTTTCGTCTGCCACTGGTCGAGCAGCCGGTGTTCGGTGAGGTCAAACTGCAGGGGCGTGACGGTCGTCCAGCCGTCGCGCAGGTAGGCGACGTCGGTGTCGGAGTCGGTCGTGCCGAGGCTGAACACAGAGCTGTTCCAGAAATAGGGCCGGCCGCGCGGGTCGAGGCGCTTTTCGTACGTGTCGGCCCAGGGCCGGGTGCATTGCCGACAATATTTCAAACCGCGCGAGCGTTCATCGGGCTTCAGCGCCGGCAGATTGATGCTGGCGACTGCGCCGGCGGGCAAGCCGCGGTCGAGCAGATCGCGGATAGCGTGTAGCGTTCCCCGCGCGGCCGCGGCGTAGTCGGCGACGACGTCGCGTTTCAGCAGCAGCGACGTCGCCACGGCCGGCAGCCCGAGGAACGCGGCTTCGATCGCCGCCGCCACGGTGCCGCTGTAGACGACATTGATGCCGACGTTCGCCCCGCTGTTGATGCCGCTGACGACTAAATCCGGCCGCCGCGGCAGCAACTGGCTGACGGCCAATTTCACGCAATCCGCCGGCCGGCCGTCGACCGCCGTACCGACGACGCCCTCGGCCATCGTCACGCGACTGGTGAGCAGCGGCGTGCTGAGCGTAATGCCGTGGCCGGTGGCGCTTTGAACGGTCTCGGGCGCGACGACGTGCACTTCGCCCAGTTCGGTCAGTGCGTGGTACATCGCCAGGATGCCCGGGGCGGAGATGCCGTCGTCATTGGTAAGCAGGATGAGCACGCGGACGATTGTGGAACGCGGGCTGCCGCTTGTCGAACCGCGGCCTGCGGCATTTCACGCACGACGCATCACGAACGACGTAGAATGGTTCGTGATCCGCCTTTCAGCCCGACAGTGCCGCGAAGTCGACCGCATCGCGATTGAGGAATACGGCATTCCCGGCATCGTGCTGATGGAGAACGCCGCTCGCGGCGTCGCTGACGCGGTCGATCGACTGAAGTTGACGTGCGACGCGCCGGCGTCGGCGCTGGTGCTCTGCGGGAAAGGCAATAACGGCGGCGACGGGCTGGCCGTCGCGCGGCACCTATTGGTTCGCGGATACGACGTCTCGATTATTCTGTGCTGCAATCCGGCCGAATACGCAGGAGACGCGTTGGTCAACTACAAAACAGCGGTCGCGTTCGACATCCGGATGGGAAGCCTTGAATCACCGCCTACATGGCGTGACGGGCCGCTTGGGACGATTGTCGTCGACGCGATCTACGGCACCGGCTTCCGCGTGCCTTCCCGTTTAGACCTGCGGCCACTGCGCCCGATCGTTCACGGACGAATGTCGCCTGTCGTTGCCGTCGACCTGCCCAGCGGCATGGAAGCGGACACCGGCCTGATCGACGCGGACAACTGTCTGCAGTCGAATGTCACCGTCACTTTCGGTGCGCAAAAGACCGGATTCGCGAACCCTGACGCACAGCCGTATCTGGGCGATGTGATGGTCGCTGACATCGGGGTGCCGATGCGGGTGATCGAACGCGCCGCCGCCACGCCGCTGTGACGGCTGAAACTTAAGCGGCGTTCGCATACAATCGCCGCTCTTTTCGAGAGGACTGCAATGCTCGCCGGTGCCATGACCGCCTTGATCACGCCCTTCCGCGACGGCCGCCTTGATGAGTCGCGGCTGAAGGAGCAGGTCGAACGGCAGATCAAGGGCGGCGTGAGCGGCGTCGTGCCGGTCGGCACGACCGGCGAATCGCCGACGGTGTCCGTCGAAGAACACCAGCGCGTGATCGAACTGACCGTTCAGACCGCGGCCGGCCGGATCAAGGTGATTGCGGGGACCGGGGCGAACGCAACGAACGAAGCGATCGAACTGCACCGCCACGCCAAAAGCGTCGGTGCCGACGCCTGCTTGTCGGTGAATCCCTACTACAACAAGCCGAGCCAGGAGGGCCTGTACCGCCACTTCATGACGCTGAGTGAGACGGTGGATCTGCCGATCGTGCTCTACAACATTCCCGGCCGCACCGGCATCACCATGACGGCGGCCACCGTCGCCCGTCTGCACAAGAGCGGCAACTTCATCGCGATCAAGGAATCCACCGGATCGATGGACATCACGAGCGAGATTCGCACGCTGTGCGACATCACCGTCATCAGCGGCGACGACGGCCTGACGCTGCCGCTGATGGCGATCGGCGCGACAGGCGTCATCAGCGTCCTATCGAATCTGCTGCCGGACAAGGTCAGCGAAATGGTCGCGCTGTTCCGGCGCAACGACGTCAGCGGCGCGGAAGAGATTCATCGCAAATACTTCCAGCTCACGCGGTCGCTTTTCTTCGACGGCAATCCGGTCGGTATCAAGTTTGCAATGAAACTGGCCAATCTCGATAGCGGCGAAATGCGGCTGCCGCTGGTCGAGGCGAGTGAGGCGACGCAGCAGGCCATCACCGAAAACATGAAAACCGCGGGTCTGCTGCAATGAACCGCTCTTCGACCACGCGCTTGTGCGTGCCGATCCTCGTCCGCGACCACGACCAGGCCGTCGCCGACGCCGCGCGGGCGGCGGAGGCCGGGGCGGACATGGTCGAATTGCGCATCGACCGAATGACCGACGCGGCGGCGGTGGCCCGCTTGGTCAAGGCCGTTCGCCTTCCGGTCATCGCGACGTGCCGGGCCGCCGCCGAGGGGGGCGAATCCACGCTCGGCGACGCCGAACGGTTAACGCTGCTGCTGGCGGCGGGCGAGGCGGGAGCCAGCTATCTGGACATCGAATGGGCGGCCGTGCAGGCCAACCAGTGGGCCGGCCCGCAACAGCCGCGCGACCGGCGGCCGGGCTGGATTTACTCCGCCCACGACTTCGAAACACGGCCGACGAAACTGACCCAGTTGGTCGCTGATCTGGCCGACGCGCCGTGCGACGTGGCGAAAGTCGTCTGGCGCGCGCGGTCCGTGCGCGACAACCTGGAAGCCTTCGAAATCCTGCTCGGCCGCACGAAGCCGTCGATCGCGCTCTGCATGGGCGACGCCGGCGCGATATCACGGCTGCTGGCGCCGAAGTTCGGCGCGTTCCTCACCTTCGCCACGCTCGACGCCGCGAGCGGCACCGCGCCCGGACAGCCCACGGTCGAGTCCCTGAAGCAGACCTTTCGCTGGGACGCGCAGCGCGCCGACACGAAGGTTTACGGCGTCGTCGGCTCCCCTGTCGGCCATTCGATGTCTCCCGCGATCCACAACGCGTCGTTCGAAGCGATCGGCTTCGACGGCGTGTACGTACCGCTGCTCGTCGAGCCGTCGTACGAGTCGTTCAAGGCGTTCATGGAAACATTCGTCCCGTTCGACGCCCTGCACCTGAGCGGCCTGTCGATCACGATCCCGCATAAAGAGAACGCGCTGCGCTACCTGACCGAAAAAGGCGCAACGATCGACCCGCTGGCGACGCGCATCGGAGCGATCAACACGATCGTGATCGACCGAGCCGACGGCAACGCGCTGTGCGGCTTCAGCAGCGACCACGCCGCGATCCTCGACAGCATCACCGCGGCGCTCGGGATCGACCGTGCAGCGCTGGCCGGGTATCGCGTGGCCGTGCTGGGTGCGGGCGGCACCGGTCGTACGGCCGTCGCCGCGTTGGCCGAATGTGGCGCGACAGTCGTTGTTTACAATCGCACTTTCGAACGCGCCGCGGCCCTGGCCGATGAGTTCAGCGGGCATTCCGGCAAAGTGGTCGCGGCGAAGTTCGACAAGCTGTGCGATTCCTGCTGCCAGATCTTTATCAACACCACCAGTGTCGGCATGACGCCGAACGTCGACGCCTCACCCATCGACGGCACCGGACTGGAGTTCAATGCGTCGCACCTGGTGTTCGACACGATCTACACGCCACAGGACACGAAGCTGCTAACGGCCGCACGGGCCGCGGGGGCGAAAACGATCGGCGGCGCGGAAATGTTCGTCCGTCAAGCGGCCGCGCAATTCGAAGCATTTACGGGCATCGCCGCGCCGACGGCCTCGATGAGGCAAGTGTTGAACGAACGGCTGGGCTTGAGTCGGCCGCAGATGAACGCAGATAAACGCGGATAAGAGTTGGACAGTCGAGGCCTGGGTGCCACAGGTTGGTACGCCAACCTGTGCGGCGTCACGGCGTCAACACGCGGCGGCGTCGCTACACAGGTTCGAGTACGAACCTGTGGCACCCAGCAACCCCCTACCACTTTCTTCTGATCCGCGTTCATCTGCGTCCATCTGCGGCCAACTTATCACCCAACTTGCGCGAGCGGGATCGTGTCGCCGAACCGGTCGATCAATGCTTTCCGCAGCGCCGCATACACCGGTCGTTCCAATTCCGGGTCATCGGCCAACAGGCGGGTCGCGTCGTCGCGGCACACCTTCAGCAATTCCATTTCCTGCGAGATGTCCGCCAGTTTTAGTTCAGGCAGGCCGTGCTGTTGCGTGCCGAAGAATTGGCCGGGGCCGCGGAGTTGCAAATCCATTTCGGCGATGTCGAAGCCACTGGTCGTTTCCACCATCGCCTGCAGGCGGGCAGTCGCGTCGGGCGTTTCGGCATCAGAGATCAGAATGCAGTGGCTCGCGTGTTCGCCGCGGCCGACGCGGCCGCGCAGTTGATGCAATTGGCTGAGGCCGAAACGCTCGGCGCTTTCGATGACGATTGTGGTGCTGTTCGGCACGTCGATGCCGACTTCGATCACCGTGGTCGCCAGCAGCACGTCCAATTGTCCGTCACGAAACGCCAACATGACGGCATCGCGCTCGTCGGCCGGCATGCGGCCGTGCAGCATGCCGAGGCGCAAGCCGGCCAGCGAGCCGTTTTTTAGCCGTTCCGTCGTGGCGATCAGCCCGGCCGCGCCGGTTTCGTCGTTGGCGTCGATCTGCGGGACGACGACGTACGCCTGCCGGCCCGTCTGCACCTGCCGGCGGACGAAACCGTACGCGTCGTTGGCCAGGTTCGACCGCACCCACCGCGTTTGAATCGGCTGGCGGCCCGGCGGCAGGTGCTCGATCGTGCTGACGTCGAAGTCGGCGAAGTACGACAGCGCCAGCGTGCGCGGGATCGGCGTGGCCGTCATCACAAGGTAGTGCGGGGCGTACCCTTTTTCGCGAAGGTTCGATCGCTGCTGCACGCCGAGCTTGTGCTGTTCGTCGATCACGATCAGGCCGAGGTTGGCGAACGCGATGTCGCTCTGCAGCAGTGCCTGCGTGCCGATGGCGATGTGCACGTCGCCGCTGGCCAGCGGGCGCAGCAACGCGTCTTTGCCGGCCCGTTTGCTCCGCCCCGTGAACCGGCCGACGCGCACGTTCGACCCGCTCAGCAGCGTGCTGATCGTCAGGTAATGCTGTTCGGCCAGCACTTCCGTCGGGGCCAGCAGCGCCGCCTGCAGTTTGTTCGCGACGGCCGTCAGCATCGCGTGCAGCGCGACGATGGTTTTGCCGCTGCCGACGTCGCCCTGCAGCAAACGGTTCATCGGCCGGCCGCTGCGCAGGTCACGGGAGATTTCGTATGCCGCGCTCAGCTGCGCGTCGGTCATCGTGAACGGGAAGCGGGCGCGGATGCGTTCGTCAAGCGTTTTGTCCAGTCGCAGCACGGGCGCGCTCACGCGGCCGTCGCGCAGGCGGCGGCTGAGGCCGAAGCCGAGTTGGACCAGCATCAACTCGTCGTACACCAACCGCCGCCGGGCGGCCGCCGCTTCGCGCTCGCCGCTGGGCGCGTGCATCAGGCGGTACGCCTGCCGGCGCGGCATCAGGCCGCGCTGGCGGATCAAGTCGGCGTCGAACCATTCTTCGACGCCTTCCAGCAGATCGTCCAGCACACCGCGGATCAGCTTCGCGATCGCATCGCTCTTCAGGGCGGCCGACGCGGGATAGATCGGCTTGAACGTCGACGGGTCGATCTTCGGCGTTTCGGTTTCAACGATGCGATGCTTCGGGTTGGTCATCTGCGGCAGGCCGCGGAAGAACCGCACCTTGCCTTTCATTTGCAGCGTCATGCCCGGATGAATAATGCGGCGGAGGTAAGCGCCGTTGAACCAGACCGCGCCCATGCTGCCCGAATCGTCCTGCATTGTGGCTTCGAAGCGGCCCTTGTGGTGCGACGGGATGTAATCGACGGCCGTGATTTCGCCGCGGACGGACTGCGTCGGCCCTTCGATCAGTTCCGCGATCGGCCGTTCGGACAGCTCCAGCTCATAGCGGCTGGGGAAATAGTCCAGTAAATCGGCGGGCGTGTGGACGCCCAGCTTCGCCAGGGCGGCGGCCTTGGCGGGGCCGATGCCGGGCCAGCCTTGCAGCGACGACACGTCACTCACCCGGGCCATCCCGCTTCGCCGAGCAGCGGAACGAAACGGCATTCGCACAGGCCGGTCGGCACCAGCACGCCGTTCCGCTTGGTCATCTTCTGCAGCTTCTGCAGGTCGCGGCCGCCCGTCGGCGCGACCAAGACGCCGCCCTCGACCAACTGGTCGGCCAACTGCTGCGGCACGGCCGGCGCGGCGGCGGTGACGATAATCCGGTCAAACGGCCCGCGTTCGGCCCAGCCGACGGAGCCGTCGCCGTGCCGCAGGCGGATGTTGCGCAGGCCCAGAGAGCCCAACGTTTCGAACGCGTCGTCGAGCAACGGCTTGACCAACTCGACCGAGCACACCTCGGCCGCCAGCCGTGCCAGGACGGCGGTCTGGTAGCCGCTGCCGGTGCCGATTTCCAACACGCGGTCGGTCGGCCGGACGTCCAGGGACGTGGTCATCAAGGCGACGATGTACGGCTGACTAATTGTCTGGTCGTGTCCGATCGGCAGCGGCCCGTCGTCGTACGCGCGCGGCCGCAGGTCGGCCGGCACGAATGCTTCGCGCGCCGTGGCGGCGATGGCTTCCAGCACACGTTCGTCGCGAATGCCGCGCGCGACGATCTGCTGGTCGATCATGCGACGCACGGCAGCGGCATCAATAGACGGGGCGGCAGGCATGCGGGTATTTTACACGATCGGGCCCGGTAATGTAGCCGTGATTGACGCCCGAACTGCCGCGGGTATCGTCGCGCCGGACCGATTCGCATGACGACCGCCGCGTTGCAGAATCTCGACCGCCAATACGTCTGGCACCCCTTCACGCACATGAAGCTGTGGCTGGCTGACGACCCGCTCGTCATCACGCACGGCGAAGGCGTGTACCTGTTCGACAGCGACGGCCGGCAGTATTCCGACGGGACGGCATCGCTCTGGTGCAACGTCCACGGGCACCGGGTCAGTGCAATAGACGACGCCGTTCGCAGGCAGCTCGACCGGATCGCACACACGACGCTCCTGGGCCTGGCCAACGAGCCGGCGGCGGTGTTGGCCGAGCGGCTGGTGGCGGTCGCCCCGCAGGGCTTGGCGAAAGTCTTTTACAGCGACAGCGGCGCGACCGCGACCGAAGCAGCGTTCAAGATGGCGGCGCAATACTGGTGGAACCTGGGCCGGCCGGAAAAGACCGAGTTCGTCGGGCTGACCGAGGCCTACCACGGTGACACCGTCGGCGGCATGAGCGTCGGCCGGACGACCGCCTTCCACAAGCCCTATTGGCCGATGCTGTTCAAAACGCACTTCGCGCCCGCCCCCGTCGTTTACCGGTCCGGCAAATCGGCCGACGCCGTGCGCGACGAAGCCATTGCCGGCCTGCGGGCCATTCTGGAAGCGCACGCCGGCACTATCGCCGCCGTTTGTGTCGAGCCGCTGGTGATGGGCGCCGCCGGCATGGTGGTCCACCCGGCCGGCTATCTGCGGGCGGTGCGGGAGTTGTGCGACCGCTTCGACGTGCTGCTGATTGCCGACGAAGTCGCCACCGGCTTCGGCCGAACGGGCCGCATGTTCGCGTGCGATCACGAAAGCGTCACGCCCGACCTGCTGTGCCTCGGCAAAGGCATTACCGGCGGCTATCTGCCACTCGCGGCGACGCTGGCGACGCAGAAAATCTTCGACGCGTTCCTCGGCGAGCCTTGGGAAGGCCGGACGTTTTTCCACGGCCACACGTACACGGGCAACCCACTGGCGTGCGCGGCGGCGATTGCCTCGCTCGATTTATTCGGCCAAACCGATCTGTTGGCGCACGTGGCGACGGTTTCGCGCGGCGTCGCCGGCCTGCTGGAACCGGTCCGAATGCTGCCAGCCGTCGGCGACGTGCGCCAATGCGGGTTTATGGTCGGCATCGAACTGGTGGCCGACAAGGCCAGCAACCGGCCGTTCGACCCGCGTCGGCGTGTCGGTGCGGCCGTCTGCCAGCGCCTGCGGAATCACGGCATTCTGCTCCGGCCGCTCGGTGATACGATCGTGATGAACCCGCCGCTGGTCACGACCGTCGCTCAATGGCAGCACGTCATCGACGCGTTGGCCGCAGAAATCGGATGCCTGGAAGCGGCGGCGGGCGTGGACGAACGCGGCGACGCCCAAGTCGCGGGGGATTACTGATGCGCCGCCTTTGCCTGCTCTGCGTCCTACTCGTCGGCTGCGCCAGCACTCCCGGCCCGACCGGCGGAACGTCCAACGCGCCGCCGCGCCGGCAGACGGACCGCAACCTGGACCTGGCCATCGACGGCGACGGATTTTTCATCGTTCAAACGCCGGCCGGCGGGTTCCTGTTCACACGCAACGGCGCGTTGGCGGTGGCGACGTCGGGCGAACTGGTGAACGACGACGGCTACCGCCTGTACCCGCCCGTCACCGTGCCGGCCGGGTCGGCGACGCTGACCATCACGCCCGACGGCGTCGTGCGCCGCGAAGTGCCGGACGGCATCTCGGAATTGGCTGGGCAGATCGTTTTGTCCCGCTTCGCAAGCCCGGCGGCGTTGGAACGCGACGGCATCTACCTGCTGCCGACCGAAACAAGTGGGGAACCGGTTACCGGCCGCCCCGGCACGAAGGGCCTCGGCTCCATCCGCGTCGGCCAACTGGAAGAGTGAGCATGAGCGCGACAGGCCTTCCCATTTCGCCGATCCGCACGCCTGGCCTGTTCGTCACGGGCACGGACACGAACGTGGGCAAAACCTACATCGCCGCCGCCATCGCGGCTTCGATCCGCGGGAGCGGGCGGCGCGTAGAGGTGCTGAAGCCTGTCGCGACCGGCTGCGTCAAGCGGCGAGAAGGCTTGGTGAGCGAGGACGCGGAGCTGCTCGCCGCCGCCAGCGACACGGACCAGCCGCTCGACCTGATTTGTCCGAACCCTTACGCCGAGCCGCTGGCCCCGTCGGTGGCCGCGCGGCGGGCGAATCGGCCGGTGGATTATCTGGCCATCGAGCGGAGCGTCGCGCTCGCCGGCCGGACCGACGCCTGGATTATCGAAGGGGCGGGCGGCGTGCTGACGCCGTTGGACGACGTGCACACCATTCGTGACCTGATCGTCGCCTTCGGTTTGCCGGCGATCGTCGTCGCCACACCGCGGCTGGGGACGATCAATCACACGCTGCTGTCGATCGAGGCGCTGCGCGCGGCCGGCATTGACGTGGCCGGCGTGGTGCTGAACCGCTATCCGACCGACACGCCCGGCACGGCGGAAGAGACCGCCGCGGCCGAGATCGAACGCCTGGGCCGGGTGGCCGTGCTGGCGATCGTGCCGGACGAGCCGTGGACGCCCCCCGCCCCGCCGCCCGCCGTGATGAGCGCCATCGGCCGCGTCGATTGGCCGGCGCGGTTGCGTGGCCCGGGGTGATGCCTACGATCGGCCCGATGCCCGCTCCGCTCGTCCCGTTCGTCAAGCTCAAAGACCCGTCGACCTACCGCGCCTGCCGCTGGGACATGCGCTCGGACCACGAGGCGCGGGAATATTGGATCGCGTTCTTCAAAAAGCACGTGCTGACGATCCTGGACCTCGGCTTCCGGATGGCCGTCGACCGTGGGCAGCCGACCGCGCCGGTGCGGGAGCGAATGGACGCGTGCGTGGCCGACTTTCACACGTTTTTTGACGCGGTGAACGCCGACCCCGCGCGATACCCGTCGCCCGACGGCGGGCCGGTGACCATTCTGACGCTTGACGTCTGGCGCGACGGTCTGCTGCGCAAGCACGGCTTCGTCGACCCGTTCGAAGATTTGAAACAGCGAGAGAACGAAGGCGTCATCGCCCTGCTGCCGAAAGTCTGCCGTCAGCACGACGCCTTGAAGGAAACGGAACTGTTCCGCGCCGTGATCGAGGGCGTCTTCGCCGGCAACATCTTCGACATGGGGGCGGCCGGCAGCGCGCAGCTGCTGCTGGACGGCAAGCTCGACTTCTTCGAAACCCGCAAAAAGCTCCCCGCCCGCCCGTGGCTGGTCGACGGCTTCGACGCCTTCGCCGCCAAGGCCGAGCGCGGCTGGAAGCGGGCGGTTTTCTTCGTCGACAACGCCGGCAGCGACTTCGTCCTCGGCGCGCTGCCGATGATGCGTTACCTCGCGAAGCGCGGCACGAGCGTTGTTCTGGCCGCCAACGAACGGCCAACGCTGAACGACATGACGGTGCACGACGTCCGCGCCTGGTGGCCGCGGCTAATGGAAACCGAGCCGTCGCTCGCAGACCTGCCGATCCACATCGTCAGCACCGGCACCGGCGAGCCGCTGATCGACCTGATGGGTGTCTCGCCGGAATTAAATGAAGCCGCCGCGGATGCAGACTTGGTCATCATGGAAGGCATGGGCCGGGGCATCGAAAGCAACCTCGACGCCGAGTTCAGCTGCGACGCGGCGAACCTGGCGATGATCAAGGATTACATGGTGGCCAAGCGATTGAACGGCAAGCTGTACGACGTCGTCTGCCGGTTCCGTTAGCCGCCACCGGTAAGTATGAACCACGACGTCGCGAAGGCACGAAGAGGTGCTTGGCGAGGTGCTTGGCGCTTGGACGCCAGTCTCTTATTCAGGCCAATATCTAAGTAAAACGATGACCGGCCAAGCGACCATCGTGGGCCAGTAACCTCTTCGTGTCTTCGCGCCTTCGTGTTTAATCCGCTTTCGCATGCCGCCCCCGATTTTTGACCCGTTCGATGCCCGCGGCTATCTTGCGTGACTCGGCCGACCGCCTCGCGGCGGGTGGGCCGTTTAAAACCAGCGAGGGCCACCGGTGGCAAAGAAAAAGAACGTCCGACCCGCGGCGCCGACGCCCGCGGCCCGTCCCAAGTCTTCCGAATCGACCGGGCCGATGAACGTCGACCTGCTCGAGCAACTCGTCAAACTCATGAGCGCCAACGACCTGAACACGGTCGATTTGCGCGACGGCGACAAACGCGTGGTGCTGCGGCGCGGGGCGGTCGCCTCGGCCGCCCCGGCCGGCGTGGCGTACGCACCGGCCCCCGCCCCGCAAGCCGCCGCCACGCCCGCGCCGGCCCTGGCCGCGCCGGCGGACGACGCCGGCACGGTCGCCATCAAGAGCCCGATGGTCGGCACCTTCTACGCCAAGCCGTCGCCCGAGGCCAAGCCGTACGTCAGCGTCGGCAGTGTGATCGACGACGACACCGACGTCTGCGTCATCGAGGCCATGAAAGTGTTCAACAACATCAAGGCCGAAACCAAGGGCACGATCACGAAGGTCCTGGCCGAGGACGGCAAGCCCGTCGAGTTCGGCCAGGTGCTGTTCCTGGTCAAGCCCTCCTGAGGCGAAGCAGCATGGCCGAACGTCGCACGCTTCAATTCAGCACGGCAGAAGACGTCGCCACAGACGTGGCACGGCTTCGCCACGGGTACGTCGGAACGGGCAGTTGGTCCTTGCCGCAGACGTGTTACCACCTGAACTGGGTGATGCAGTCGAGCATGAAGCCCGGCCCCGCGCCGGCCGACACGCCCGAACAGATCGCCCGCCGGCCGCTGCTGCAACAGATGCTGGCCACAGGGAAGATTCCCAACGGCCTGCCCGCGCCCGACGAAGCCGTCCCGCCGGCCGACGTGCCGCTGTCGGCGGTCGACACGTTCCTGTCGACGCTCGAGCAATTCGGCCGTTTCGCCGGGCCGTTCGCCGCCCATCGTTTGTTCGGCAAGATCAGCGACGACGACCGTCGTCGCCAGCAAATCCTTCACTGCGCCCACCATTTGTCGTACCTGGTGCCGGCCGAACCTTCCGCGACTTAACGCCATGTTCCAAAAGATCCTGATCGCAAACCGTGGCGAAATCGCCCTTCGCGTCCTGCGGGCGTGCAAAGAGCTCGGCATCCAGACGGTCTGCGTCTACAGCACCGCCGACAAAGACGCCGCCTACTTGAAGCTGGCCGACCAAGCCATCTGCATCGGCGAAGGGCCGGCCGCCGACTCGTACCTGAACATCCCGCGCATCATCTCGGCCGCCGAGATCAGCGACGTCGACGCCATCCACCCCGGCTACGGCTTCCTCGCCGAAAATGCCCACTTCGCCGAAGTCTGCCGTTCCTGCAAGATCGAGTTCATCGGCCCGCCCGTCAGCGCCATGGCCGCCATCGGCGACAAAGTCGCCTGCAAAAAATTGGCGCGCAAAGCGAAAGTGCCGACCGTCCCCGGCAGCGAGGGTGAAGTCGACGACGAAGACAAGGCCGCCAAACTGTGCGAAGAAATCGGCTACCCGGTCATCGTCAAAGCCGCGGCCGGCGGCGGCGGACGCGGCATGCGCATCGCCCACAACGAAGTCAGCCTCCGCGCCGGCCTGAACCAGGCGCGCCTGGAAGCCGAAAAGGCGTTCAAGAACAGCACCGTTTTCATCGAAAAGTACATCCAGTTCGGCCGCCACGTGGAAGTGCAGGTCATCGCCGACCAGCACGGCAACGCCGTTCATTTGTGGGAACGCGACTGCACGATGCAGCGCCGCCATCAAAAGCTGGTGGAAGAATCGCCGTCGCCGATTCTCGATCAAAAGACCCGCGAAGAGTTGTGCGCCAGCGCCGTGCGTTTGGTCAAAGCTGCCGGCTATTACAACGCCGGCACGGTCGAATACATCGTCGACGAGAACAAGAACTTCTACCTGTTGGAAGTGAACGCCCGCATTCAGGTCGAACACCCGGTCACGGAGATGGTCACCGGCGTCGATCTGATCCGCGAACAGATCCGCGTGGCCGCCGGCGAGAAGCTGAGCTTCACGCAAAAAGACATCAAGCAGACCGGCCACGCCATCGAGTGCCGCATCAACGCCGAAGACCCGGCCCGCAATTTTGCCCCCAGCCCCGGCACGATCGACGAACTGCGCGTCCCGGGCGGCCTGGGCGTGCGCTGGGACAGCCACGTCTACGCCGGCTACCGCATCCCGCCGAACTACGACAGCATGATCGGCAAGCTGATCGTCCATCGCGCCACCCGCGAAGAAGCCGTCTCAACGATGAAACGGGCCCTGAACGAGTTCCACGTCAGCCCCATCCGCACCACGATCCCGCTGCAACTGCAGATCATGGAGAACGAAAACTTCCGCAAAGGCGAAGTGGATACGGGCTTCGTCGAACGCGTGATGCTGGCGAAGTAACGCCTGCGATCGGGTTCGCTCATGCTGACACAACTGGCCGTCCGCTGGCGATGGATCGAAGCGTTCATTGGCATCGTCTTTTGTTGGCTGATCTCCGCTTGCGCACTTTGCGTGTTGGTGTTCTTCTCGTTCGTACCGCTGTTGCTGTTGACCGACTCAGACTCCGCCACGGCACGTCGGTATGCGCCGGGCGCGCCGCTGGCAGTCTTGCTGTGCGTCATCAACGCGACTTTGTTCCCGACGACGTTACGCGCCTTACGCCGTGGCGGGCAGTTCGGCATCGAGGCGGCGAAGCTGAACCCGCGGTGGCCTGGGTACATCATTCCGTGGGCGTCGATCTGGTGGTTGGCCCTGTTTCTGCTCGGCGTCTTTTTCGCCGCTTCACTTCAGACGTCGGCGTATCTGACTGAAGAGGACATCAAGAGGTTTCCACTCGCCGTTTCGAATCACCGGTGGGTCGACACGGTGCAAATCTTTGTCGGCACGTTCGGCATCGTCTTCGCCGGCAATACGTTTTTGATGCTCGCCGTTTCGGAGTTCACGCGGAACGAACGCGTGCTGCGTACGGTGTGGCAATTTCGCGTTCCGATCGACCTGGCCGTGTCCACATTTCCGGCGTGGCTTGCCGCGACCGGCCGGTTCGGCTGACCACGTGCGTCCGTCGTCGCTTCGGTAGGAAGTTCGGCGACGCCCTCCGCACCGCGTGGACTTGCGAAAGGACGCGCAGACGAGTCGGCCACAGTGAATCGCGAAATGTCTCTGCTTTTTGGCCGACAAAGCACGGCCAAGGCGGTACAACGAACGGCAGCGGGCACGTGGGCCGGTTACCGGAGACGTCAATGAACCGTCGGCAAGAACGGCCTGTCGAGTTCCCTCTCCCGGTATGGCCGGGAGAGGGTAGGG